>NZ_JAXJXF010000094.1:0-71827 GCF_036307625.1 Methanobrevibacter sp. | reverse complement strand
ACAATTTTCAACAATGTAATCATAATCAGTTACAGGTGGTTCATAAGTCATGGTCAATCAACTCCTCCCATTTACGTCCTTGATAAACAGGTAATTCACCTAAAGAGTCCATGTTTTCAACAACATCGTCATCTTCTTCATCAACGTATTTTTTGTATACCCATCTCATTAAGTCTGCCATGAGTAATACTTTTCTGTCGGTTTTTTCGACAGTACATCTGATTCCTTTGTAAGTTGGGTCAGAACAGCAGTAAGTATCGTGGCTTACAATAGTGTTAGCCCATGGTCCTTTACAAATGAATACAGTTCCTTCGTGAGGTGCATCCCTTGAAACTGCACAGTTTACTACTACTTCACCGAAATCGGTTTTTACAAGTACAGTATCCCAGTTGTTTACACCTAATTTTGCCATATCTCTAGGATCCATGTAGCAAGTACCAGAAGCGTTTTTGTATTCTTCTTTTAAAGTGGATCCTCTTTTTTTACAAGCACCTTGGTAGATGTCAGATCCGGTGTTTAACATACATTTGAGAACATCAGTATTTCCTTCACCAGTAATTTTTACATCAGGCACTACAGGTTTTTCTAAATAAGTATTAGCATAATGCATATAATAATCCCCCTATTCTAACCATATAGCATTTACTGGGCAAAACATTTGACATGTTCCACACTTTTCACATTTTTCAGGACTAAAGAGTTTGATGAATCCGTTTTCTACCATCATAATAACTTCTTCAGTCTTAGCACCATTACCACCAGCATTTTCCGGACTGATAGCAGCATTTACAGGACATGCAATTACACAAATCCCGCATCCTAAACAATTATCTTGATTAACTTTAAGTTCCATCTAATCACCTAGTCTTTAATTGCATCTAAAGCTTCTTTCCAAGTAGTTGAGCTAATAGGTGTGTGGTCGATTTCAGTTCTTTTTACAGTAATTGCGCCGTTAGGACATGCTTTAGCACATGCTTTACATTTTACACAGTAGTCATTGTTTGCAATTACGTGTTCCATTCTGGAACCAGGACCTGAGGATACTGGGAATGCTAATGCATTACATCCACAAATATCTACACAAGCTCCACAAGCTTGACATTTTTCATCGTCGATTTCAATAGAACCTTCGAATGGTTTTTTGTGTTTAGCAGCATCGGTTGGACATACTCCTTCACACCATCCACAGAATACACAAAGTTCTGAGTCGATGACTGAGTTTCCTTTAACTGCAGCTTTTGCAGGGTCTAAGTCATATTCACCGTAGTTACATGCTCTACAAATTGCTTTGATAGCATTGGTAGGACAGGATTTTTTACATACTAAACAGTATACACAAGCATCTTTGTCAATGACAATAGATTCTTTTCCGGTTTCTTTATCTACGACGATTGCTTCTGCAGGACATAATTCTTCACATACACCACAGTAAATACATTCTTCATCATCTACATCGATTTCACCAGTTACTAAATCAGCACGGTCTGGTAAAACTCTTTCAATAACGATTGCATCACGAGGACATGCGATTTCACATCTTTTACAGTAAATACATTCATCATCATCAATTTCTGAGAAAGCGTTATAATGAGGATATGCTTCAATTTCTTTGATTGGAGTGCCGTCAATAGTTAATACTAATGCATCAACAGGACATAATCCACTGCACATACCACATAATACACATTTACTTTCGTCAATGCTTATTCTTTGAACATCAAAGTCTTCTTTGAAGTTTTGAGCAATCTTTTCGTGACCACTGAAGTATACGTCGTTAGAGATTCTGTGACGTGCGTCTACAGCAATTGCGTTTAAGGTAATTGCTTCAACAGGACAAGTTGATTCACAAATCCCACAACCTAAACATACATGGTCATTGAAAGACAAGTTTCTGACTTCTTCAGCAGATCTTGTAATGTCAAAGTTGTTATCTTTAACCTCTTTTAAATTTCTAATCATATTCAATCTCCAAAATTTTTATAGAATTAGTTGGGCAATCCTCGCTACATAGCTGACAACCGCAACATTGTATGGAGTCTGCATGCGCTTGCAATGATTCTAATTCAATAGCTTTCATCGTGCATGCATTTACACATAAGCCGCAACCAATACAGGAATCTTCTATAATTACTTCGAAATTTCTTTCTCTGCAAATATTCACAATTTTTCGACTCTGTTCTGGTTCCTCAAATATTGCCTCGGCCATCTTTAAAAAATCTTTGGGACACAGCTCGGTTATTGTTCTTGCAACGTCGATTGAGTTCCAAGATAAGTTTCTACCATTCAGATAATGTGATATGGTAGACCTGTCAACACCTAACTCGTCAGCAATTGCTTGATGACTTTCACCCGAATCTTTCAACTTGACCGCAGCCAAATATTTCAGACCAGATGCAATATGTTTCGGCATTTGAACCACCAATGTGTAATGATAACACATATGTTTTCTTATATAAATATAGTTGCCTACTAGAATTAAATAGGAACACTTATATATTACTGTGGGAATAGTACACAAAATTTTTTTCAAAAAGTAATCTAATAGCTTGAAATTACAGAATAAAAATTATACATTGTCATTATAATCATCAATGCATAAACTGAAAAAATATCAATCATATAATAGTTTAAAATCTTTAGACTATTGAAAAAGTGGAAATTTTACTCAAAATTATTATTACAAATATACTAAAAAAGTATTACAAAAATGATGAAAATGAGTAAAAAATTTTTGGCTTACCTAAAATGTGTAGTAACTACACATAAATCTTTTAGAAATTTTTAATTATTACGAATGCCTAATATTATAGTAGGGGAGAATATAATGAAAATAGTATCTATTGTAGGTAAGAAAAATACCGGAAAAACCTCACTAACCGTAAAGGTTATTGAAGAACTGACAAAAAGAGGATATAATGTTGCCTCAATCAAACACTCACACCACTCAATAGAGATGGACAAGGAAAATACGGACACCTGGAAACATAAACAGGCTGGAGCCAATCTTGTTGTGGGCGTCGGCTCAACTACATTCTTCAATGTGAAAAAAGAGCATGACCTCAATAGAATACTGTACATGTTAAAGCATTTTGATGATTTTGATTTTGTAGTCATCGAAGGCTATAAAAACTACAATTATCCAAAAATCATTACTTCTCCTGACGTTAGGGACGAATACACAATCAAAGAAGTCGATTCATTTACAATAGATGAAAAAGGCGTGGAAGAACTGGCTGACCTTATAGAAGACAGAGGCCATGACATTGTCGATACCCTATTTGCAAACAACTGCGGATACAACAACGGCGAAAGCATTGCCCGAGACATCCGAAAGGGTGAATTGAGCAGTGAAGATTTGGACAGTATCCAAAGCTATCTTTCAATCAACGGAAAGGTTGTAGGTCTAAACAGGTTTGTAAGCGATTATCTCAAGCAAAGCGTCCTTGGAGTAATCAGCACATTGAACCTTAAGGACTATGGCGTTGAAGATGTCGGAAAAGTCGAGCTGGTCATTCCAGACGAACCGGCACCGATTGAAACTGGCGAGAGAAATGCAACAGTCCTAGTCAATGACAAAGACCTTGAAATAAATCAGTTTACAAACAATATCATTTCAAATTCAATTACCGCAATGGTCAGCTCCCTTAAGACTGAAGGCAACATCAATACAATAGATATTGAAATAGACGGAATTGAAGATGAAAATGTGATGAATGCATATATTTCCCTTAAAACCAACGGAAAGTCAGTAGACATCAACAAGTTCAGCCGTGGAATTTTAAAGGAAACCGTCTTTGCGATTGTAAACTCCCTAAAAATTGATGAAAAAATTAAAAACATAAAAATTAAAGTGGAAGAATGATTATGGAAAATGTAGTAAAGGACAAGTATGAAAGACCTATTCTTTCACTAAGAATAACAATTACAAACAGATGTAACGAAAACTGTATTTACTGTCATCATGACGGAATGGTTTCATCCAAAGACGAAATGACTCCGGACGAGATACATACAATATGTAAAGTGGCCAAAAAGATAGGGGTTAGAAAAATCAGGCTTTCAGGCGGAGATCCACTGGTCAGGAAGGACATTGTCGAAATAGTTGAAAAGATAGCTAGCCTAGATTTCAAAGACATTTCCCTAACTACAAATGGAGTTCTTCTGGGAAAATATGCCAAAGACTTAAAGGATGCCGGACTTGACAGAATTAACGTAAGCCTGGATACACTGAATCCTGAAACCTATGAATTTGTAACAAAAAGGAACTATCTTGACAAGGCCAAAGAAGGTATTCTAAAAGCCGTTGAGGTAGGATTGTATCCCGTCAAAATCAATATGGTCATAATGAAGGACATCAATCAGGATGAAGTGAAGGATATGTTTGAATTCTGCAAGAAGAACAACATGGTGCTTCAGCTTATCGAACTTATAGAAAGTGAAAACTGTGACGATGACAAGTTCAATGCAGAATATCACTATTCATTGGATGAGCTTGAAAATAAGTTGGCTGATATAGCTGACGATGTAAGGGAACGTAAATTTATGCAAGGGCGTAAAAAATATTACATTAACGATGGCGAAATCGAGATAGTAAGACCCGTCGATAACTCCAGCTTTTGCGCAAGTTGCTCCAGATTAAGGGTAACACCTGACGGAAAAATAAAACCTTGCCTGCTTAGAAATGACAATCTTGTCGAACTGATTTCACACATAAGAAACGGTGAAAGCGAAGAAAAGCTGGAAGAAATTTTCATAAAAGGCATCAACAAACGTGAACCATTTAATCAGTAGCTTTTGATTAGGTGCCTGACCAATACCATCACCCAATATAAACTGCCATTACTGAGACAAGAATTAAAAATAATCTGAAATATGGATTAACTTTTTTTAAAAATAGAATTTGTATCACTGATTTTCGAAATTGAACGAAAAACAAGTAAATTTATGGTTTAAGATGGTTAAAAAAAAAGAAAAAATAATAAAGGTCAGATAACCAATATTATAATTTTTTAGCTTTGGATACGTGATCAGTGAATGGAAGTGGGTCATCACTACCCATACCTGGGATGTATCCGTAGATTTCTCTTACTTTGTTGTTTACGGTACTCCATACTTTAGCAACAGGGATTTCACATGGACATACTTCGGAACATTGACCACAGTTGGTACATGCGTCAACCATGTGTACTAAACGTGTTAAGTGGAAGAATGGAGCTGCAGGAGTGTATCCACCAGGTACCCATTCAGGACCTTCAGCTTCAAGACAGCAGTCTTCACAGAAACATAATGGACATGCTTCACGACAACCGTAACATTTCATACATTTGGAGAATTCGTCTTCGTATTGGTAGAATACATCGATGATGTCTCCAGTAGTACCTGCGTAATCAACATCTTTTTTAGCTTGAGATTCTTTAAGCATGAAGTTGTTGATGTTTTCTCTGATTTTAATACCTTTTTCTTCAGGTGCGGTAGTTTCGATTAAGCCAGCTTCAACGACTTTGTCGATTACTTCAGCACCAGTTTCGGAGAATACTTCTACGAAAGTAGCTTTTCCTGCTAAAGGACCGATAACTCCCCAGTTACCTAAAGCTAAGTCAGCGTTGGAAGGTATTTTGAGATTACATCTTTGACAGTTTTCTCTTCTACCCATGCCTTGTTCTTCTAATTCATCAATTTTGAAACCTTTTTCCCCGTCAGCAGTTTCCATGATGAGTTTACCTTTAGCAATTTCTTCTTTGATAACATCTTTAGGATCGAGTTCGTATACATCTCTAATCATGTTCATGGTAGGAACAGGTGACATAGTTCCTCCACAGTTTACACCAATCATAATTACGTTATCTTCGATGATTTTGCCTTTTTTCATTAATTCACGAATGGTCATTGCATCACAAGGTTTACATGCAACAGCGAGTTTCATGTCTCTTGCACCATCTAAGTATTTGGATACAAATTTAGCAATGTTTAAAGTACCACAGTGAATGGAACCTGCAGTTTTGATAACATCAGCAGGGTCAGTTACGAGAGTTGGTACACCATCATAAATATCGTGACCTTGAGTTACACCGACAACACCGTCAACGATACCTTCTTCTAATAAGTATTTCATGATAGTAGTTACTACTCCACCATATTCTCCTTTTTCTTTGATATCATCGATAGCAGAGTATGCATAACACATATCGTTAATTTTTGCGCTCATTTAAATCTACTCCCAATTTATTTACCTACAGTGGTAGTTGACATATCTTCAGCTTTTACTTCAGTGTCAGTACCTTCTTTGTAGAGTTCGTTTTTGATTTCTACTTTTTCATCGAATTTTTCTACTTGGATAGCACAAGCTTTTAATTCAACCATTTTAGATTTAGGGTCGAAAGAGTCAGAGTTGGTTAATACGTTAGCAGCACATTCTGCGAAGTGCATTGGAATGTTTACGATACCTTCTCTGATATCATCAGTTACACGTGCAGGAATAGCGATTTCTCCTCTTCTGGAGAATGCTCTTACAACTTCGTTGTTTAAGATTCCTCTAGCTTCTGCATCTTTAGTGTTGATTTCGATGAATCCGGTTTTTACCTCATTGGATAAGGTTTCACATCTTCTGGTCATTGCTGCGTGGTAGTGGAACAATACTCTAGTAGTTGTTAATAATAATGGGTATTCTTCATCTACGGTTTCAACAGGTCCTTTGTGTTCTAATGCTTGGAAGACACCTAAACCATCAGGGTGTGCGAATTTTTCTTTGTGCATTAATGGTTGACATGGGTCGTCTTCGGAAGGACAAGGCCAGTGGAGTGCTTCAGGAGTGTCTAATCTTTCACGGTTCATACCAGCCATGATTGGAGCACATTCTCTGATTTCTTCAAAGATTTCTTCAGCAGATTCGTAGTGGAATAATGGTCTTGGTACGCCCATTCTAACTGCGATTTCTTCCATAATTTTCCAATCTAATCTTGCGCCTTCAGGTGGTTCTTGAGCTTTGTGTAAGCATTGAACTCTTCTTTCACCACTGGTGAAAGTACCTTCTTGTTCACCCCAACCTGCTGCAGGTAATACTACGTCAGCACATTGTGCGGTATCGGTTAAGAAACATTCTTGTACAACTAACATTTCTAAGTTAGCAAGTGCTTCTTTGGTGTGAGCTACATCAGCATCAGAGAGAACTGGGTCTTCCCCGTGGATGTATAATACTTTTAAGTCACCAGCGTGAGCAGCATTCATCATTTCAACTAAAGTTAATCCAGGAGTGGTTGGTAAGTTTACTTCGTAACCTTCTCCACTGTAGTAGTCGTTGAACCATGCAGTAGTTTCTGGATCTTTAACTTTTCTGTATCCTACGTAATCGGAAGGTAATGCACCCATATCACAAGCACCTTGTACGTTGTTTTGTCCTCTTAATGGGTTAACACCAGTACCTTGTCTACCAATGTTACCAGTTAACATTGCAAGGTTTGCAGTGGACATTACGTTGTCAGCACCGTGAGAGTGTTCAGTAATACCTAATGAGTATACGATAGCAGCTTTGTCAGCAGATGCGTATTCAACAGCTAAGTGTTCGATTACTTCAGGTTTGATACCAGTAATTTCAGAAGCCATGTCTAAGTCGTATTTTTGTACAACTTCTTTCATTTCTTCGTAACCTTTGGTTCTGTTTGCGATGAATTCATCATCTTGTAATCCTTTGTCGATGATGACTTTAATCATAGCGTTCATTAAAGCTACGTCAGTACCAGTTTCAAATTGTACATATTCATCTGCGATTTTAGCAGTAGGAGTAAATCTTGGGTCTAATACAACTAATTTAGCACCATTTTGTTTAGCTTGAATCATTTTACGTCCAAACAATGGGTGTGCTTCCATGTTGTTTGATCCAATACAGAAGATGTAGTCTGCTTCTTTAATACTGTCGAATCCGTTGGTCATAGCACCGGAACCGAAAGTAGTAGCTAATCCAGCTACAGTAGGACCGTGACAAATACGTGCACAGTGGTCTACGTTTTGAGTACCACAAGCTACTCTTGCTAATTTTTGAGTAATGTAAATATTTTCGTTAGGTGAACGAGCACATGCGTAGAATCCAACTTTGTTAGGATCTTCGTCAGATACTTCTTTGAGTTTGTTAGCAACTAAGTCTAATGCTTCATCCCAAGAAGCTTCTCTAAATTCACCGTTTTCTTTTATTAAAGGAGTAGTTAATCTGTCTTCCCTATTAATAAATTGATATCCAAAGTTACCTTTTGGACATACTTTACCCTCATTTACAGGGTGTCTTTTTAAAGGTTCTACACCAACAATTTTTTCGTCTTTTACAACGAAGTTGAGTCCACAACCAGTACCACAGTAAGGACAGATTGTTGGAACATATTTTATTTCAACCATTTTATAATCTCCAAAATATATTATATATTAAATAAATAGTTAAAAAGAAGCTATAAAAGCTTCTTTAAATTTTAAATTTACTAGCTTATTCTTTAAGGTAGGTAAACCAGTAGATACAAGCTACGAATATTGCACCACCAACGATGTTACCAAGAGTTACTGGAATTAAGTTATTTACAATAATAGTACTCCAGTTAACACCTTCAGCTCCTAAGAACATACCTAATGGTATGAAGAACATGTTTGCAACACTGTGCTCAAATCCGATGGTTACGAAAGCCATAATTGGGAACCAAATACCAAAGATTTTACCAATGATATCATCAGATGCGTTAGCTAACCATACAGCTAGACATACCAACCAGTTACAACCAATAGCTTTAATGAAAGCTACATCGAAACTCATACCAACCTTACCAGTTGCTACTTTGATTGCACCTGCTTGAATAGCTGGATCGGAAGTGATGATTCCACCCATAAATGCAAGAACGTATGCAACGAATAATGCACCTACGAAGTTGAATAACCAACTTATTACCCAATTTTTAGCGAGTCCGCCTACAGAAGCGGTACCATCTAATACTCCGATGGTCATGAACATTACGTTACCAGTAAATAATTCAGAACCAGCGAGTACTACAATAATCAAACCTACAGGGAACACTGCACCGAATACAAATTTGGATAAACCAACTGGTAGACCGGCAGCGACCATACCTGCATTAGCGACTTCAGCTAATAAACCTCCAAATGCGATGTATGCTCCTGCTAAAAAAGAAAGCAAAATCACATTAACAATATTTGCAGAGTTTTTTGCGCCAGCAGTTGCAGAAATTGCTTTTGCTGTTTCTACTGGGCTTTTAAAAGATGAACTCATATTATCAACCTCTTTATCCCTTTTTTTATAATTTTTTATAATACTAATGAATCCCACCTAAATAGTTCAAAGTATTATGAGTATTATTATATCTTTTAATATATAAAAAGGGTTTGTTATTGAAGCCTAAAAGAAATACTTAAATAGGAGAACCAATTAATATATAATTGTAATGATAAATCATTATAGATTATTTGTCATATCGATAATGGCAACTATTTTTTTAAAAATAACCTCACCAATTATTAATTCTTATTAAATAAAATGAAAAATTATTTAGAAATTAAATAGGGCAATTTAAAATCTTCTTTTAACAAAAACAATATTATTAACTATTTCAAAAAAATATGAACTGAACTTTATTTCATATCATATATTTATATATTATGAAAAAATTAACGTTTGAAACAAATTCAAAACAAGGAATAGAAAAGCCACATGAATATTATTCGAATAATAACGAACAAAAAGTAACTCCATATAAAATTGGATAAAAAATTTAGTGCAATTTTGAAATTCAATCAAAATCCGCACTATTCCCATGTACATATTTAGGCAATGACATGTGCCAACTTCACCTAAACCACATATCCGATATCCCACATATCAAATCTATTTGAGTAAAAAAATATGCAATATAAGCATTCAACATAGTGATTTTGGCAAACTAGCGCAAATTAAAAAGTAAAGCAACAAATAAGCAATATTAAATCCATATCACTAATAAGCATTATCGATATGAATATGAAGTACATTAAGACGTTGAAAAAATGAAATTTAGCATTCAAGTATAGTGCATTACCTGCCACCAGATGCACATATAATATAATATTATTATAATAATCAAGACAACACAACATATTATATAATGGAGAGTGAAGCATGAAAATAGAAGAAATTGATGCAATAAACTACAAAAATGGAATTGCTACAGACGCAAAGGAAAAAGTAGTCAAAGACGAAACAATCACCCTGACAATAAACGGAGATATCAGCCGCAGCCTATCTGCAATTGAGGATTCACTTGAAGAATTTGCAGTGGGATACCTGTTCAATGAAAACATGGTCAATTCCATGGATGCAATCAAGGAGATCAAAGTTGAAGGCACACAGATCAATGCTGAAATCGACGACACCCTGCTTAAGACAAACGAAACAGTACTCTGTTCCGATTCTGCAGGAGGATGGCGAAGCAAAATCAAGAATGTGACCCCTGTCGAATCAGATTTTCAGGTCAAAGTGGAGGAACTGATTTCAAGAATTGAAGAACTGAAAGACAATGCCGAAATCTGGCAGGCAACCGGAGGAACACATGTTGCAGGAATCGTCTATAAAAATCAGTTTGTCGTAAAAGAAGATGTAAGCCGCCACGTTGCAGTGGACAAGGTAATCGGTTATGGACTATTGCATGATTTCGACCTGTCACAGTCATATGTCATCTACAGTGGGAGAATGCCTGCAGACATGGTCATAAAAATGACAAGGGCAGGAGTTCCGATACTTGCATCAAATGCAGCACCGGCAAATTCAGGATACAATATTGCAAAAAAAGGAAATATCACATTGGTCGGCTTTTTAAGAGGCCAAAGATGCAATATCTATAATAATCAAAATAGAGTAATTTTTTAATTACTCTAAAACAGTATGTCTTGCTTTCAAATCACTTTCGGTCTGTTCCATTTTTTCCATCAATTCGGAAACAATGGCATCAAGGAATACCAAAGTGGTAAGTTCAAAAGCAGTACCTAAAGGAGTTAGGGAAGTATAATTTCCATGGATTTGACGTTTCATATAGTTTTCATCATCAACTTCTTTTTTGGTTCTTCCCTTAACAAGAAGATGGCCATCAGCCAATTGACCTAAAGTTGAATCAGGATAGGAAGTAACCGCCAAAACTTTTGAACCTCTATTTTTAGCTATTTTAGCTGCAGAAACAATAGTATTGGTTTCACCAGAACCTGAAATTGCAACTATACAATCATCCGCATTTATAGCTGGAGAAATGGTTTCGCCAACAACATAAGAGCTCAATCCCAAATGCATTAATCTCATTGCAAATGCTTTAGCTGCAAGTCCTGAACGTCCAGCTCCAGTAACGAAAATATTATTAGCGTCAATAATCATATTTTCAAATTTATCTATTGTTTTTTCATCTAAAAACTCTTCTGCACTTTCAATATTATCCAATATAGCCTTAATAGAAGTTTTCATTATTTCCATTTTATCTAATTCCCGAAATACTTAACTAATTATATATTGCAAACAATTTTATAAATAATTAATGTAGAATTTAATATATATTATACATTATAAAAAAAATTTCATAATATAAAGTTGGATATGACAATGAAATTCAAAAGCACAGGACTCATAAGCATTGAAATCGATGGGAAAATATATGACTACAAACTTTTTAAAAGTCTGGAATCATTAAACAGAACAAAATCCCAAAGAAAATCTGCAAAGGAACTGAACATTTCACACACCGTTTTTAACAGAAGACTGCTTAAGGCCGAAGAGAAGTTAGGTTTGAAAATAACCCAAAAGATAGGAAACGGAACATTATTGACCGAAGCCGGAATCGACCTGCTTAACGAGTTCAGGAAATACAGCATTCAGATTGAAAAGACATCCAACATCAACATAGCCGGAGGACATATCAGTTCTGGGCTTTTGGAAAGCATCACAAAGTCATTCAATATAAACGTCTACAGCAGCAGCGACAAGGATGCATTCGAACTTGCAAAAAGAGGGGCAGTGGACATCCTGACCCTTGACGATCCGCTGCTTGCCTATGAACTGAACATTGACTTTACTCCAATAGCCTATGACTACCTTGTTCTGATTTCCAGCCCAAATTCCAAAGAGATTACAAGCATCAACGATTTGGAGGGTCTTGAATTCGTCAATGTGGAAGGTTCTGCCCAGAGGCTTGCATGGAACAGTCTTGAACATTATGACATTAATTATTCATTGAAAAAAACCGTGAATTCCCAATTTGACGCTTTCAAACTGGTGAAAAATTCAGAAAATCTGCATAGCTTTTTGAATGCCAGCTTTTTCAAAGGAAATGACATTTTAAAATTCGACACCCGACATGTAATCAGCCTGATTAAGGTAAACGAAGATAAACCCGAAGTTGACGAATATATTGATTTTATACTGAATGATGGGCAAAAGGCTATCGAAAACCAGGGATTCACATTAATCTAATTATTAGTTATCAAATGCTCACGGGCAAGAAAAATTAATACATATAATAATATATTAACATGCACTCATATGACTCTATGAAATATCATATGCACACCGATATGATATTTCAAAACATTAAATAATGATAAAAACTAATATTAAAATGAAATATTAAAAGGCGATTATTATGGCGAAAAACAGAGATTTACTAGCAATTGGTCACTCTGCTCATGATTATATAATTAGAGTAGCTGAATTTCCTAAAGCTAACTTTTCAGCACCAATCACCAATATGAAAACATTCAATGGTGGAGCTGCAGCTAACGTGGCGTGTGTTGGAGCAAACTTAGGATTGAAGACATCATTGGTTTCCGCAGTTGGCGGAGATTTCAAAAAAACCGAATATTATGAACACATGCAGGATTTAGGTATCGACACTGATTCACTAATCATTGTTCCGGGCGAAGCAACACCTACCGCATTTGTCCTAACCGACGACAATGAGGATCAAATCAGCTACTTCTATTGGGGTGCTGCACGTGAATTTGCAGAAAGCAAAGTTCCTACATCTGCAATCAAGAATGCAGAAGCTGTTCACCTTGCAACCGGCGACCCTGATTTCAACTGGAAATGTTCCGAAGAAGCAAAAAATGAAGATTTGCTCGTTTCATTTGACCCTGGTCAGGACTTGGGAATGTATGATACCAAAAAACTGAAGGATGTCATTGAAAATACCACAATTCTTTTTGGAAATCATCATGAAATCGAAAGGATTCTGGATGCTCTTGAAACCGACTTGAACGGTCTTCGCGAAATGGGTCCGAAGATAATTGTTAAGACCTGCGGAGCAAATGGCAGTGAAATTTACTCCAGTGAAGATAAAATCAAGATTGATGCAATAACCAGAGAAGCTGTTGACCCAACCGGAGCAGGTGATTCCTACAGAGCAGGATTCCTGTCAAGATTCTTAAACGGTGAATCTTTAGAAGCATCAGCAAAATTCGCATCATCCGTTTCATCATTTATTGTTGAACAGCAAGGATGTCAAACCAACATGCCTAGCTTTGACGATGCATTTGAAAGAATGAATGGATTCTACTAATTCCATTCCTTTTACTATTTTTAAAGTGAACTTTATTTTTCTCAATAATGCTTTAATCTTGATATAGAAAATTTACTTAACTTATTTTTTAAAAAAAACTTTAAATACATCAAATCAAATAGAATTAACCAACAATCCTATTAATTTAAATAGTATTAAATAAAAATAACTCATTATCAATTTATTATGAGAATATTTTAAATTAAAATTGACTGTTATAAATCTCAATTGAGGGATGATTTAAGATGACACAAATTAGTGATGCAAAAAAAGGTATATTAACCGATGAAATGAAACATGTAGCAAAAATTGAAGGTGTTTCAGAAGATTTTATTTTAAGGTCCGTTGCTAACGGAACCATAGTAATTCCAGGAAACGTAAACAGAGACATAGATGCAGCAGGTATCGGTGCAGGACTCAGAACAAAAGTAAATGCAACCGTAGGTACCTCAACAGACATCGTTAACTTTGATGAGGAAGTTGAAAAAGCACAAATTGCAATCGACAACGGTGCAGACTGTTTAATGGAATTGAGTATCGGCGGAGATTTGGATGTAATAAGAAACAGAGTATTGGACATGTCCCCATTACCTGTAGGATCCGTACCGGTTTATCAGGCAGCTATCGAAAGCATCAGAAGAGACGGCTCTGTAATTTACATGACTGAAGATGATTTATTCAACACCATCGAAAAACAAGCAAAAGATGGTATTGACTTTATGGCAATCCACAGTAGTATCAATATTGAAACCTTGACCAGACTCAAAAGGCAAGGCCGTGTAACCGGACTTGTATCCCGTGGAGGATCATTTATGTCCGGATGGATTGTTGAAAACGAAAAAGAAAATCCGTTATACGAAAACTTCGATTACGTTTTAGAAATCGCAAAAGAACATGATGTTGTTCTTTCACTCGCTAACGGTATGAGAGCAGGATCAATTGCCGATTCAACAGACAGGGCTCAAATCCAAGAATTGATCATTTTAGGAGAATTAATCGACAGATCCCGTGAAGCTGGAGTACAATGTATGATCGAAGGACCAGGACACATTCCAATCAATGAAATTCCAACAAACGTAATGATTCAAAAGAAAATGTGTTCCAACGCTCCTTTCTACATGTTAGGTCCTATTGTATGTGATGTAGCACCAGGTTACGACCACATCGTGTCTGCAATCGGTGCAGCATCTTCAGCAAAAGCCGGAGCAGACTTCATCTGTTACGTAACTCCTGCAGAACACCTTGCTCTTCCTAACCCGGATGACGTAAGGGAAGGTGTAATAGCTACCAAAATAGGAGCTTATGCTGGAGACTTAGCAACCGGCCAAATCGATGGTTCACAGGATTTAGCAATGGCTGAAGCAAGAAAAACTCTCGATTGGGAAGCACAATATGCTTGTGCAATGTTCCCTGAAGCTGCACGTGCAAAAAGAGACCAAAGACCTCCTGAAGAAGAAGACACCTGTACCATGTGCGGTAACTTCTGTGCAGTAAAAATCGTTAACGAATGGTTGGATCAATCCGATTCAGACTTAATCAAATAGATATTTCAATATCTATTCTCTTTTTTTATTTTACTATTATCAAACGTGACTTCTATAAATTTAGAAGATAAAATTTAACTTATTTTCAATATCAAATATTCCACTTTCAAATCAATTTTACAAATCTACATCAATCTTATTAAATAACTTCAATTTTAAAAATTAGCTTTAAAATAACTTAAATACTTAAATAATAGTTTTTAAGACATTGATTAAAGAAAATATTTATATATAATTAAAATTATAGTAATAATTAGCCAATATAGTTAATTTTTTGAAAGGTGGAAAAAATGTATAACAATATGACTGAAAACCAAACCATTGACTATGATTCAAAAATCATCCCCAAAATTAAAGAAATGATTAATGAAGGATTTGACAAATTAAAATCCCTCGCCAAAGTAGAATCTAAAAAAAAATCACCAAAAACCCAAATTTTAAATTATATGAAGAATTGGAAAAAAAATTTGATGAAATTTCATTCAAATTAAAAGAATTGAAATTATGCAATGAATACATTTATTTTCTTTTAATTTCTGACTACATTCTATATATTGTTCATCGAAATTCTATTGATTCAAATTTTGGACATTGCGACCTTGCTATAGAATTATTAGATTTTTTCATGGAGATATTTACCACAAATGTAAATTTTTATAATAACTCATTAAAAATAACAGATGAAGAATTTGAAACATTGAAAATCCATTTTAAAAAACAGTATTGGAAATATCGCTCACAGTTCTATTGCGATATCTATCAACCAACAGGAGATTTCAGTGAAGAGGAAATGTATGAAATTCACAAAAGTCTAAGATCATTTAGATTATCAATCTTCACCTAAATAGTATTAACCATTGCTAGTGTTAATGTTAAAATATCATCACCACATATAATATTAATTAAGGTGATATGATGGAATCGGTTGAAGACGCTTCTAAAGAAGAACTGATTGAAACATTAAAGGAAAAAGATACAAAAACTGAAGAACTGCTTCAAAAAGTCAGGGAACTTGAAAAAGAACAATTAAAAACAAATGTCAGCAATCGCCAACTGGAAGGTAAGATAAAAGAGCTGAAAGGTGAAATCAACTCCTTCAAGAAAAATCCACTAATCCTTGCAACAATTACAGAAGTATTCGACAACAACCAGGTTGGAATTAAAGGCAATGTAGGCCACGAATTTCTTGTAAACTATCCCAAGTCAATTAACACCGATTCGCTTGAACCCGGAGCAAGAGTAGCTTTAAATCAGAACACATTGACAGTTGTTAACGTATTTCCAAAAAAGAAAGATGAAAACATTACTGCAATGGAAATTGAAGACCGTCCAAACATTACATATGATGACATCGGAGGGCTCAAATACCAAATTGTCGAGTTGAGGGAAACCGTTGAGCTTCCAATCAAGCATCCCGAAATATTTGAGGAAATAGGAATAGACCCTCCAAAGGGAATATTGTTGTACGGACCTCCGGGAACCGGTAAGACTTTGCTTGCAAAGGCAGTGGCCAACGAAACAAATGCACGATTCATCAAACTCGTTGCATCGGAATTCGTCAACAAGTATCTCGGCGAAGGTTCAAGATATGTACGCGAAGTCTTTGAGCTTGCACGGGAAAAGACACCAGCAATAATATTCATCGATGAGATAGATGCAATCGGGACAAAGAGAATGGGAGATACAAGCGGAGCCGACAGGGAAGTTCAAAGAACTCTTATGCAGCTATTGGCTGAACTTGACGGATTTGAATCAAGAGGAGACATCGGCATAATCGGCGCTACAAACCGTCCGGACATATTGGATGATGCACTTTTAAGGCCAGGCAGATTCGACAGGACCATCGAGGTGCCGAATCCATCTGCAAAGGGTCGAAGACACATACTTGAAATCCACACGCAAAGAATGAAAGTCGATGAGAATATCGACTTTGACAAGATCAGTGAAATTACCGTAGGATTTTCAGGAGCAGACCTGAAAGCCGTCTGTACCGAAGCCGGAATGTTTGCAATCAGAAACAACCGCAAAAAAGTCATAACCAAGGATTTCCTGGATGCAATCGACAAACTCCTGGAAAACATTAAACAAATAATTTAACAGAGGCGCAAACTATGACCAACAACAATACACCAAAATCAGAAATTACAGAAATGAACCACAAATTGCGAAATTTGGAAAAGGACAATCTTTTCTTAAAAATAGAAAACGAAAAACAGGAATACAAAATCAGGAAACTTCAAGAGGAAATTAAAACATTAAAAAAGATTCCGCAAATTCTTGCAACAGTCGTGGACAGACTTGATGAGGATAAAGTGGCAATCAGAGGAACTGTAGGCCATACCTTAATCGTTGGTTTTCCCGAAACTATCGACGGAGATTTACTTGTTCCAGGAGCCAGAGTGGCGCTGAATGAGCATACCATGTCCATTGTCGAAGTCTATCCAGATGAAAAAGACGCTGAAGTTAAAGCAATGGAAATAGAAGAAAAGCCCGATGCAGATTACGGAGACATAGGAGGATTGGAAAGCCAGATTACAGAAATTAAAGAAACTGTAGAGCTTCCACTAAAACATCCTGAAATATTTGAAGAAATAGGAATAGACCCTCCAAAGGGAATTCTCTTAAAAGGACCTCCAGGAACTGGAAAGACTTTGCTTGCAAAGGCAGTGGCCAACGAAACGAACGCAACGTTCATCAAGCTTGTTGCATCCGAATTCGTCAACAAGTTTCTTGGAGAAGGTGCAAGGTATGTTCGAGAAGTTTTTGAGCTTGCACGTGAAAAAACCCCTGCAATAATATTCATTGACGAGATAGATGCAATCGGAACCAGAAGAACTGAAAGCCATACCGGCGGTGAAAGGGAAGTTCACAGAACATTGATGCAGTTGCTGGCGGAACTTGACGGATTTGACCAGAGAGGAGATGTTGGAATAATAGCTGCAACAAACCGACCAGACATTTTGGATGAGGCGCTATTGAGACCAGGCAGATTCGACAGGACAATCGAAGTTCCACTTCCAAACGAGGAAAGCAGAAAGGACATCCTCAAAATCCACACAAAGAAAATGAACCTTGATGAGGAACTTGACTTTGACAGGCTGAGTGCCTCAACAGATGGGCTTTCAGGTGCTGATTTGAAGGCCATATGTACCGAAGCCGGAATGTTTGCAATCAGGGCGAATCGCAGAAAAGTAATTCAAAACGATTTCATGAAATCCATTGAAAAAATGATGAAGTTAAACTAATCTTTTTATATTACTAAAAACAAATTTAAGATAGTATAACTTATTTTAACGATAATTTTTTATTAAATAATGGAGAATATAGATGACACATTGGATTGAAAATATAGCTGATGAACTGGCTAAAAGAGACGTAGAAGAACATGTAATTGCAAGCGGAACCTCAATTTCAGGTTCAATACACATTGGAAACTCTTGCGACATTTTTATAGCTAACGGAATTGGAAAGAAATTAAGGGAAAAAGGAAAGAAAGCTAAAACCATTTGGATTGCTGATGACCACGATCCGCTCAGAAAAGTCCCTTATCCATTGCCTGAAGATTATGACAAGTACCTTGGAATGCCATACTCAACCATTCCATGTCCTGACGGATGCTGTGCAAACTTTGTAGAGCACTTCGAAAAGCCTTTGCTTTCTGTAATAGACGATTACGGAATCGAAATGGAAGCAAAATCCGGTTTTGAAATGTACCAGTCAGGAGTCTATAACGATTATATAAGAACCGCCTTTGAAAATGTGGAAAGAATCAAGGAAATATTCAACGAATACAGAAGGGAACCTCTGGCTGATGACTGGCTTCCTTATAATCCAATCTGTGAAGAGTGCGGAAGAGTCAATACCACAGAGGCCTATGATTTTGACGGAGACATCGTGAAATACAGATGCGAATGTGGCCATGACGGTGAAATGGACATTAAATCCGGAAACGGAAAGCTCACATGGAGAGTGGAATGGGCTGCAAGATGGAAAATATTCGGTACCACCTGTGAACCGTTCGGAAAAGACCATGCCGCAAGCGGAGGATCTTATGATGTAAGTAGTGTCATTTCAGAAGAAATTTTCGACTATCCTGCACCATATCCAGTACCATACGAATGGATTACCCTTGACGGAGAAGCCATGAGTAAATCACACGGAGTTTTCTTTGCACCTGACGAATGGCTGAAAATAGGACCTGCCGAAAGTCTTCACTATTATCTCTTCAGGTCAAAACCTATGAAGGCTAAAGATTTCTCACCAAAAATGCCTTATTTAGATTTCATTGACCAATTCGATACAGTTGAAAAAGTGTTCTACGATGAAGTGGAAGCACCATCCGAAAAAGAGGAAAGAAAATTCAAGGAAATCTATGAAATAGTTCAGATGAATCCGGATGCGCCTTTACCTTTCAGACCGCCATTCAGATTCCTTGTTAATGCATACCAAATTGCAGGAGATGACCTTGAAAAGATATTCGGCATCCTCAAAAGGAACTCCCAGCTGACCAAAAGCTTTGAAGATAAGGAATTTGGTGATTTGACCGAAACAGAAATGGCCCAGTACAGGGAAAGGGTCGACAACGTAATATACTGGCTGGACAATTATGCACCTAAATTCGTAAAATTCCAAGTTCAGGAAAAAAGCGTACCTAAATTGCCATTGACCGAAGAACAGGACAAATTCCTGGCTGACCTGGCTGATTTGATGGAAAATACTGAATTCAGTGATGCGGCTGAATTGCACGATGCAATGTATGAAATCCTTGAAGGCCAAGGATTGAAACCTCAAAAAGGTTTCCAGGCAATTTATAAAATGATTCTTGGTCAAAAACAAGGTCCTAGAGCTGCTTCATTCTTATTGAGTTTGGATAAGGACTTTGTTGTAAAAAGATTAAGAAAAGAAGCTTAATCTTTTTTAATTTATTTTTTTAGCATATGTAACCAGACAGTTAAAAGTCTACTAATAATTGAATTTCTAATTTTTAATCTTTTCCAATTCCATTGACTTTAATTAAATAGAAAATATGATTAATAATTCTACTAGTTTTAAAAAATATATCTTAAAATATAAATAGAAAATTCAATTTAATGAAAAGCTTGGAAAAAAGAATTAATTAAGTGAAATAGAATGTTTAGTCACTTAATGATTTTTATTGACCTTGTGATGCTTGACTTCCCGTAAACTGATTTTATCTTATACTTGCCGACCTTCAGATTCTTCACTGCCAGAGTTGCTATTCCCTTTTTGTTGGTTTTGGCCTTGTATGTCTTGCCCCTGAACTTGAACTTGATTGTCTTACCTTTCACATCCTTGCCTTTTTATTTACTAGCCTTACCTTGAATTTGAGATTCTTGACATTTTTTCCAATGATGTTTTTAGCCGAAAGAACCGACTTGACGGCAATCCTGTTGGATACCTTGTATGAATCATAAACGGTGGTTATCTTATATTTGCCCGCCTTCAGGTTGATTTTCAATGATGCATAACCTTTCCTGTCAGTTTTTACCTTATGAATCTTGCCGTTAACCTTGAATTTGACTGTTTGACCCTTACCTACGGGATTTCCGGTTGATGCATTGTAGAATCAACTAGTTTACCGCCATCGGTTTGATTGAAATAATCAGCATAATTAGTATTATTTATTACAATTAGATTAAGAGTTTGATTAGATACAATATTCAATTTATTAATATATAAACCATTCATTCATTAATTTAAGTATTTAAAATTGTTTTTAACATTAAATATTGCTTTATAAAAGGATAATTTTTTTAAAAAAGTATGAATTCAAGACATTGGACTAAACATTTTAGAAAATCTGTTATTAAATCAAACTCCTGAACTCTTTTTTCGCCAAAAGCTCATCGACAAATTGATAATCCAGCTTTTCAAAAATATCAACCAAAATGTCTTCCCTTGAATCAAAGCTGACGACAACACTTTTGAATTCATAATCCATAGCAATCTTTTCAAGCTGCCTTATCAGCTTGTAGGCAATCTTTTCCCTGTCGTCATAGGAATTTAAAAACAGTGTAGTGATTTCACATGAATCGGAATCATAAACCTTGAAGCTGGCGCATCCTACAACCTTGCCGAATCTGTTTAAAAGCAGAACTACCTGAGGGTCATCGACCACACAGCCGAATGATTTGCAGAATTTCCTAAAACGTTCATCCCGCTCGTCAGTCACTATTATTTCCATCTTTAACCTCCGTAGTGTTTCCTACCTTTGCAAGCTCGTCTTCCCAAACGCCAGGATTGTTGCATGCAAATCTCAAAAAGAGATCCCTGCATCTAATATCGTTCAGAACAACCACTTCAACGCAATTGCATTCAAGCAACCCTTCAGCACCCATAAGAGTGGTATTTTCACCGATTACTACACGAGGAATATTATATAAAATCACCGCCCCGGAACACATCGGACATGGCGAAAGAGTGGTATACAATGTGCATTTAACATAGTCTTCGTAATCAAGACGTCCCGCATTTTCAATCGCATCCATTTCGGCATGCAATAATACAGACCCCTCTTGAATCAGTCTGTTGTGGCCTCTTGAAATGATTTGCCCGTCCTTGACAAGAACGGCTCCGATTGGAATTCCGCCTTCAGCCAAAGATTTTTCGGCCTCTTTGATGGCTTCGTCCATAAAATAAGCATCAGTTTTCATAAAAAAAATAAGTTAATAGATGAATTTAATCATCTATTTGAATCTTTTGAACAATCCTTTGTTGGATTCTTTTTCCAGTGCATCTTCAAGTCTTTTAACTTGTTTTCTTAAATCAGTGATTGTTTTGTTGTTATCGTTGGATAACTTATCGTAGCTACTTTCCTTAACTTTCAATTGAGTTTTAAGTGAGGAAATTTCTTCCTTATATTTGGAAATAGTATCCTTGTTTTGCTTATCCACTTCTTCTTTATAATCACCAATTTCGATTAGATCTTTTCTTAATTCAGTAATTTCAGAATTGAGACCGTTGTTTTCATCTTTCAATGAATCAATATCATCGTTCAATTCTTCAATTCTGTGTTTTAAAGTTTCGTTTTGATCTTTGAGTTTATCAACTTCATGAATATCTTTAGAATTCAATTCATCTTTTAAATCTGAAATTTTAGATTCATAATCTGATTTAATGGTTTCTAATTCAGATTCTAATTTATCAGCCCTTACTTTATTGACTGCACCATCTGCACCGAGTTTTCCTATCTCATTACTTAAGTCCTCATTGATATCAAGTTGGTCAAAGTATTTCCTTGTACTTTTTTCCAAAGCGTCTGTCAATTCAATCTTAACGCTTTTCAATTCGGAATTTTCCTTTTTGAGTTTAGGAATTACCTTATTGGTCAAGTAATTGAGTTCGCTTGACTGGTTAGAAAGTTTTTCATTTTTTTCTGAAAGTTCTTTTTTGAGTTTGGAAACAACATTGTAATCTACAGAAGATTCTACTGATTCCTCAACAGATTTTTTAGGTTTAGGAGTTTCTTCAACTACCTCTTCAACCTCTTCCTCAACAACTTCTTCCTCGAAAACCTCTTCAACCTCTTCCTCAACAGTTTCTTCCTCGACAACTTCTTCAACAGGAGTTTCCTGGACAGGTTCACTAACAGGTTCTTCGACAGGAGTTTCTTCAACTACTTCTTCTTTTTTAGGTTTATTCTTAACTTTATCAAGATTTAAACTCATTTTAGTGCCGTACATGGCATTAATTGGTTTTTTATCAGACATTTATATCACCAAAATAGCAATAAAAATAACAAGTTCGACTACCTTTTACCTATTAAAATTTCTTCCACAATCTATTTAAAATTTGTCAAATATCACCATATTACCTACATTTTTTCACACTTGCAAATATTATTAATATCATGAAAATCAATAGATATATACTGAATTAATTTTAATAGTTTGTGGCGATAAAATGGATTATTTTGACAGATTAGAAGCTGACACCCATCACCTATATGAAATAGCTAATGAAGCTAGGTCTAAAGGTTTGGATGTTGAAACAGAAACTGAAGTACCACTTGCAAAGGATTTAGCTGAAAGAGTCGAAGGGCTTGTTGGTCCTGAAGGAGTGGCAAACAGAATTAAAAAGTTAGAAGAAGATATGGACAGAGAGTCTGTTGCCTTTGAGATTGCAGCCGAAATCGCATCAGGAAAGTTTGAGCTCACCGGCGAAAAGGCGGACTGGGACCAGGAGCAAAGGTGCGACCAGGGACTCAGAACCGCACTGGCAATCCTGACAGAAGGAGTGGTTGCAGCACCGCTTGAAGGAATTTCTGCAGTTAAAATCAAGGACAATTTTGACGGAACAAAATACATTGGAGTTTATTTTGCAGGACCTATCAGAAGTGCAGGAGGTACAGCTGCAGCACTTTCAGTGCTCTTAGGAGACAAAATCAGAAGAGCTATCAACATTGATGCATTCAAGCCGATTGAAGATGAAATCGAAAGGTATGTAGAGGAAGTTGAACTCTACGAATCAGAGGTTACAAACCTGCAATACTCACCAACACCAGAAGAAGTGAGATTCGCTGCAAACAACATTCCAGTAGAGGTTTCCGGAGAACAGACCGACCAGGTGGAAGTGTCACACAGGGATTTGGAACGTGTCGAAACAAACAATATCCGTGGTGGGGCGCTGCTTGCGATGGTTGAAGGAGTAATCCAGAAATCCAAAAAGATCCATAAGATTTCCAAAAAGTTAGGCCTTGACTGGGAATGGCTTACCGAATATTCAAAGCCTAAAAAGGATGATTCCAAAGGAAGTGACGACAGCAAAGAATCAGAAATTGTAAGCGAACCGAAATATATTCAGGATATCATCGGAGGAAGACCTATCCTGGGATATCCTTCCGAAAAGGGAGGATTTAGACTCAGATACGGAAGAAGCAGAAATACAGGTCTTGCTACAATGGGAGTTCATCCTGCAACAATGGCTCTGCTTGAATTTTTGGCCGTTGGAACACAACTTAAAATCGAATATCCCGGAAAAGGTAACTGTGTCGTTCCAGTAGATTCCATTGAAGGACCTATCGTTAAGCTCAGAAACGGTGATGTCCTGATAATCGACAGCGTGAAAAAAGCGCGCGAAGTCAAAAAGGACGTTACTGAAATACTGTTTCTGGGAGACATGCTTGTTGCATTTGGTGAATTTTTAAGAAACAACCAGCCGTTATATCCGTCAGGATGGTGTGAGGAATGGTGGATTCAGCTTCTCACAAGAAGCGAAAGCTTTGATGAAAACACCACTGACCTGGATTTGCACAAGCTTGAATACGATTATTTGACTGCCATTGAAGCTTTTACATTATCCAAAAATTACGACATTCCCCTTCATCCGAAATACACATACTGTTACAATGATGTGACAATTGCCGATTTGAATGAACTTATTGACCTGATAGAAAAATGCAAGTCAAGCTACAAGCAGGATGAGGGAATCAAACTGGACATGTCCTATCAAAAAAGGACATTGGAGATAATCGGCGTGCCGCATATCGTTCGTGACGATAAAATCATCATTGACAAGGACCATTCATATGCGCTGCTTGTCACACTGGCCAAAAAACTGCCTGAAAAGGCCACAACCATTGAAGCCCTGAATGAGGTATCCCCTGTGGAAATCAAAAACAAGGCTCCCGCATACATAGGTACCCGTGTAGGTAGGCCTGAAAAATCCAAGGAAAGACTGATGAAGCCTGCACCTCACGGACTGTTCCCAATTGGCAATTATGGAGGTTCCAGAAGACTGATTGCTACTGCAGCCAAAAAGGGCAAAATCAAAGTTGAACTGTCCAGAAGAAAATGTACCAATCCAAGCTGTGGAATCAGTTCCTTCAATTCAATCTGTCCGAAATGTGGCAGTCCAACAGAAATTAGCAAGCCTAGCGAAAAAGACATCCCTCTTGCGAGAATGCTTAAAAAGGCGTCAGACAACGTCAAGGTAAGAAGAGTGGATGAGGTAAAGGGTGTAGTCGGAATGATTTCGGAATCAAAATTGCCTGAACCTCTTGAAAAGGGAATATTGAGGGCCAAAAATGAGGTATTCACATTCAAGGACGGAACCATCCGTCACGACTCAACCGATTTGCCGCTGACCCATTTCATCCCTAAAGAGATTGGAGTTACAGTTGAAAAGCTGCTGGAGATGGGCTATGAAAAGGACTGCTACGGAAATCCTATTGAAAGTGAAGATCAAATCATAGAGCTCAGAGTTCAGGACATTGTTATTTCAGACAACTGTGGAGAATATCTTTTAAGAACTGCCCAATTCATTGACGATGAGCTTACACGTTACTACGACATGGAGCCGTTTTATAACGTCAAGGAAAAAAGCGATTTGATTGGACATCTGGTTGCAGGCCTTGCGCCGCATACATCAGCAGGAGTATTGGGAAGAATCGTCGGATTCACCAAGGCATTGGGATGTTACGCCCACCCATATTTCCATTCTGCAAAACGTAGAAACTGTGACAGTGATGAAGATGCGGTAATGTTGCTTTTGGATGCTTTAATCAACTTTTCAAAAACATACCTTCCAAATACAAGGGGAGGTAGTATGGATGCTCCTTTAGTTTTATCTTCAAGAATCGACCCTGAAGAGATAGATGACGAATCTCACAACCTCGACATATTCGAAAGGTTCCCGGTTGAATTCTATGAGGAGACATACACACCACACAAACCTGCAGATGTTTTGGAATACATTGACAATGTGGAAATGCATTTGGGAACACCACAGCAGTATGAAGGTCTCATGTTTTCACACCACACCTCAAGCATTCATGCAGGCCCAACCCTGTGTCTCTACAAGAGATTACCGTCCATGAGAGAAAAGGTGGAGGCTCAAATCAGCCTTGCCGAGACCATCAGGGCTGTTGATCAGAGAGGAGTTGTTGAAAAGGTATTGTCCTCACACTTTTTGCCGGACATCATGGGAAACTCAAGGGCATTTTCCAAGCAGAAGGTCAGATGTACCAAGTGCGGTGCAAAGTATAGGAGAATGCCACTTACCGGAAAGTGCAGGTGCGGAGGCAATCTAATCCTGTCTGTTTCAAAAGGATCAGTTACAAAATATCTTGAAATTTCAAGAGACCTTGTTAACAGATATCCTGTTTCACACTACCTGGAGCAGCGTTTGGAAATACAGGAGTTTGGAATCAACTCTCTTTTTGAAAGTGACAAATCCAAGCAAAGTTCTTTAGACGTATTCTTCTAAAGGACATTACTTTTCTTATGCTCTCGGACATTTGATTATTATAATAATTAATATAATAAATTTCGATGATATGAAAAATTATGTTCGTATGAATACGAACAATATTTATACTACAAAGTACATAACAATTATTGTTGAATATTAATTTAATTAATCTCACAATAATTACGTTCGTATGAATACGAACAATATTTATACTACAAAATACTAAAATAATATTTAATTATAATAAGGTGGATAATAAAATGGAAAGAAGTTCTGAAATCGGAAATAACTTAAATGAATCCGTTAAAATAAACGTAGAGAAAAATAACGGAATCAAAGAAAGATTCAGTTATGAAAAATTAGTAAAATCATTAGTTATGGTTGAAACTCCGTTCTTTGAATCTGATAAGATTGTAGCTACTGTTGTATCACAATTATATGATGGAATTACAACCAAAGAAATCAAAAAAATTGTTTACGAATGTCTTGAAGATATCGACACAGAAATCGCAAACAAATATTTGGCAAGTACACAATTAAAAGTACGTACTTCAAGAGACACAATCGAAGCATTTGATTTGTCCAGAATCGCTAACACCTTAATCGAAGAAACCGGTGCTAGCCAAGAAACTGCTTTTGAAATCGCTACAGAAACTTGGAAAGAACTCAAAAAGTTAAACGTCGAATACTTGACCGCTCCAATGATTAGGGAAATGGTTAACACAAAATTAATCGAATATGGATTAGAAGACTTAAGAAGTCGTTACACCCGTTTAGGTATTCCTGTATACAACATTACCTCTTTAATCGAAAACGGTAACAGGGATAACGCAAACATGATCCACAACCCTGAAAGTATTCACAAGCATGTAGCTGACGAAGCGTTAAAACAATACGCACTTTTAAAAATGTTACCTGCACACCTGGCAGATGCACACATGGCCGGGGACATTCACATTCACGATTTGGAATTCTTCGCAGGCAGACCTTTAAACTGTATGCAACATGACATAAGAACATTCATCAAATACGGACTTAAAGTGGACGGTACCGGTGACCACACCTCCATTGCAGGTGCACCTAACCACATGGAAACTTTAATGAACCACACCGGTGAAATCATGCTTGCAGCACAACAAAACATGTCCGGAGGACAAGGAATGTCCTTATGGAACGTGTTTGTAGCACCGTTTGCAAGAGGAAGAACCTATGATGAAATCAAACAAGCTGTTCAAATGCTAGTTTACAACTTGAATATGGCATATGCAGCAAGAGGTTCACAAGTTCCATTCACAAGTATGGCATTGGAATTCGGTGTTCCTGATTTCTTAAAAGATGAAACCGCATACGGACCAAAAGGCCAAGTTGTCGGAACTTATGCTGACTTTGAAGAAGAAACCAGATTAATCCAAAGAGCTTTTACTGAAACCTTACTCGCTGGAGACAATGAAGGTAAACCTCATTTATTCCCAAACACAATTTACACCTTAAGACCTGAAACAATGACCAGCGAATATGATGAAGACATCAGATTAGTTCATGAATTGTCCGCAAAATACGGTTCATCCTACTTTGTGAACATGTTCCCTGAATACAGAGGACAAATGGCAAACTACATGGGATGCAGAACCTGTTTACAGGACACCTGGACCGGTGACTGGGATCAAGATTGTTTAAGAACCGGTAACCTCGCATACGTAACCTTAAACTTCCCAAGAATCGGATACCAATCCAAAGACGAATCCCAAGTATTCGAATACTTAGATGAATACATGGACCTAGCAACTGAAACCCTGATGCTCAGAAGAGAACAAGGATTAAAATGTTTAAACGATTTCCACATATTACCATTCCTAAAACAACAAGTTGCTGAAGACTCATATTACAGAATCCAGAACTCAACCTTATCCTTCGGTTTCGTTGGACTTAACGAAATGTTATTATCCTTATTCGGTGAAGGCATTGAAAACCCAGATGCAAATAAATTTGGTGTAAAATGTCTTGAATACGTAAACGACAGAGCTAAAAAATTACAAGAAGAAACTGGACTCAGATGGAGTGTTCTTCAAACCCCTGCAGAATCTACCGCATACAGATTTGCAACCCTTGACAAAAAACAATTCGGCGATCAGGCCATTGTACAAGGTGAAGGAAATGCAAACTACTACACTAACTCTTCCCACGTACCAGTAGACACAGGAGCATCATTGATTGAAAAAATCAAAATCGAAGAACAATACCACAGCTTAACCCCTGGTGGACACATCTTCCATGCATTCATGGGAGAATCCTACTCCGATCCAGATTCATTAATGAGTTTAACTCATAAAATTGCTAAAAAATCTGATATCGGATTCTGGGCTTACAGTTCCGCATTAAGCTTCTGTCTAAAATGTAAAACCTTAATGAAAGGATTAAATACTACCTGCCCTACTTGCGGCGAAAGTGAAGACGTAGAATGGTATGACAGAATTACCGGATACGTACAACAAGTAGGACGTGCAAAATCCGCTTCCGGCGGATGGAACCCAGGTAAACGTCAAGAATTAATTGACAGAAGAAGATTTGAAGATAACTAAATTTAGTTATCTTTTTCCACCTTATTTTTTTTAACCAAACCATCAGCATATAATTCTAACAATCCCACATCAATGATGAATGATTTAAATATTTTAATCGATTATATATAACAATTGTAAATATAATGGATGAGAGTATTATGAAATCAAACAAAATCTTATATGAAATTTAGCATCAATAGAAACACCATCAAAACAACTTTAAAAGTTAAAGCATAAGAGGAAACATCATTCCTCTACTTTTTTTATTTTTGAGGGTGTGGGGCGAAATTTTTAATTGAATTTTTTGGTTCTAATCTTTTCTTATTTCTAGTTGTTTTCTTGTTTATTTTGAATGTGAACCAATATTCCTATTATCTTTTAAAATCATGAATAAAATAATCATAAGGATTAATTTATATAATAAACGATTATGATTTATAACATGTATAATTAAAGGAAAAATAGGTAAAAAAAATTCCGACTTCATGTTACATCATCATTTTAAATTTTTAAAACCGACAAAAATTGCCCAAAAAACTAAAAGTATATTAATACCATTAGACTAAAATTATATCATTATCATATCACTGATGATAATTTTTTAATTTTCATATTCTATGTTACTAGTATTTATGGGCTTTTGTAATACTAGGTAGCTGATAACATAGATTTAATTAAATACCCAGACTGAACTGATTAAGAGGTTATTTAAATGCAAAGATCAAGAGGATTGAAAAGTAGATCAAGAAAAAAAATGACAAAAGTACAAAGGCCAGGTAGAACTAACCCTATTACAAACAGACTCCAAAAATTTGAAGAAGGAGACTTAGTTCACATTACTATCAACCCAAGTATCCAAAAAGGACAACCAGCTCCAAGGTTCCATGGAAAAACTGGTAAAATCACTGGTCAAAAAGGAAAAGCTTACATTATTTCATTAAATGATGGAAACAAAGCTAAAGAATTAATTGTTAGACCAGACCACTTAAAATTACAAAACTGATTTTTATGATTGGAAAAGAAATTATTGAAAGTGAAGCAATACCAAGCGCTAAAGTTAAAGAAGTTCTTGAAGAGTTTTCTGAAAATAATGAACTAAACTACGAACAAAATTTAACTTTAAACCATCTTTCAAGATTCAAAAGATATTCTGCGGAAGATAGTGAAGAAATTATGGAAAAACTTCAAGAAACTTTTCCAAACTTAAGAACTAGAGCAATAGTCCATATTGTAGATTTGGCTCCTCAAGATTTAGCAGATTTAAGATTGATTTTTGCTAAAGAACCATATCAACCACAAAAAGAAGAAATGGAGCAAATCTTAGAAATCTTAGAACAATATGATGTTGAAGAATAGTTTCCATAACTATTCCCTTTTTTTATTATTTTAACTTTTTTTCAATAAACACCCTCTTTTTTTAGATATGTTTATTACATTAAAAAATAAAAACTAATAATAAGTTTATCTTTAGTCAATTTTTTGATTAAAAAAAAACAATAGTGAAGTGATAACATGGATAATAAAAACAAAAATGATAAAGGACCGGCAGCAAAAAAAGAAGAATATGCTGTTGTACTTGACTACTTAAGTCGTGGATATGTCAAAACAGACATGTCCAAATTTGGTGGAAAAGCCATTGCTCAAGCTATTGGTACAGAACAATTCACTTTACTAGAATTAGCTCCAAAAACTGGAGTAGATTTAGAAATACAAGACACAGTATATATTGGAAAAGGAAAAAGAGACAAAATATACAGAGTTCTTGGAAAATTAGATTTTGAAAACTTAACCGCAACAAGCAGGATCGAATTGGAATATGCCATTCGAGACATTGTTGAATCACAAGAGGAAAAATTCGTTGAATTCTTCAATACCGCTGAAGCGTTAAGCACAAGACTCCACAAATTAGAGTTAATTCCTGGAATTGGTAAAAAATACATGTGGGAAATTATTGAAGCCAGAGAAGAGAAACCATTTGAAAGCTTTGAAGACTTTTCACAAAGGCTTCCTAATTTAGCAGATCCTGCAGGAATGATTGTAAAAAGAGTACAGCAGGAATTGGATACAACCACTCCTAAAAGAGGAAAAAACAAATATAATCTTTTTACACAAGCTCCTAGACCACAAAGAAGACCAAGAAAACCAAGGAAATAAGTGATAAATTGACTAGTGATACCTCCCAATCTCTATCCAAAATAACTAAAAACATCTTAAATCAACATGGGATAACATTAAACAAAAATCTTGGCCAAAATTATCTGATTGACAAAAACAAACGAAATCAGATTGTTAATTTTGGAGAAATTGATGAAGATGATATTATTTTGGAGATAGGGCCTGGAATAGGTACACTAACAATTGAACTTGCAAAAAAAGCTAAAAAAGTAATAGCTATCGAGCAAGATGAAAATATCTGTAAAATATTGACCACACGACTTAAGGATGAAAAAATCGATAATGTAGAGTTAATTAATGATGATGCGCTGAAAACTGATTTTCCTGAATTCAATAAAATCATTTCAAACCTACCTTATCAAATCTCATCACCCATTACCTTCAAATTTTTAGATTATGACTTTGACCTAGCCATTTTAATGTATCAAAAGGAATTTGCAGACCGAATGAATGGTGAGGTCGGAAGCAAAAATTATTCAAGACTTTCGGCAATGCTGTATTTCAAGTGTAACGTTGAGACCTTGACAAATGTCAGCTCGGAAAGTTTCATACCAAAGCCGAAAATCGACTCCACTGTTGTTAAACTAACACCGAAAGAAAACAAAATAGAAGACATTGATTTTGAAACTTACTCCAATTTTACAAAAGCATTGTTTCAGCATAGAAACAAAAAAATCAGAAATGCTTTAATCGATTCAAGACACATCATCAGCAACATCGACAAGAAGGTTCTAAAGCAAAGATTGAATTCCATTGAGGATGATGAACTAAACGATTACCTCTCAAAAAGGGTTATAGTGCTGAAGCCTGAGGAGATACTGTACATATCAAAAGAATTAAACCCACTTTTCAAAGAGTAGATATCATGCAAGACTTTATTATTGATACTGACGATAACGTTTATGTTCCGGCTGAAGACAGTTATCTGCTTGCCGAAAATTTACAGATAAAAGAAGGACAAAGCGTTTTGGAAATTGGAACCGGAAGCGGAATTGTTGCAATGTATGCCTCAAGACTGACAGATAAAATCACCGTTACAGACATTAACTTTGATGCATGCGAACTTGCCCGAAAAAATTTCAGGCAAAACAATATCGAAAACATTGAAATCCTGTGGGGAAACATGTTTGAAGTTGTGGAAAATAGAAAGTTTGATGTAATTCTATTCAATACTCCATATCTGCCGACTGAAGAAGATGAAGTTTTGGATAACACCATAAATTATGCATTTGATGGTGGATTAAATGGTAGGAAAGTTATCGATTTATTCTTAAATGAAGTGAAAAATCATTTAAATGATGGAGGAATTGTGCAGATGATACAGTCTTCACTTTCAGGCAATGATGAAACGTTGTCAAAACTGGATGAACTAGGATTCATAGCAGAAATAGCTGCATCAGAACACTTCTTTTTTGAAGACATTACATTAATAAATGCATACAAAATATAAGGAGATGAAAATATGGACAAAGGAACACAATCAGTAATTATAGGAATTATTTTTATAATAATAGCCGCAATAATTATGTACATTCAAAAAGAAATTACCATATGGACAGGATTGGTACTTCTCTTTTCCGTTTTGAACATTATATTCGGAATAATCAGAAGAAATAAAGAATTAAAATAAAAAAAATAGGGAGAACTAGAATTCTCCGTCAAAAACAAGTTTGGCCGGACCTTCCATGAAGGCTCCAAGCTTATCTTCTTTTTCATAGATTTGGAATTTCAAATCTCCGCCAGGCAAATGAAGTAAAACATTTTCATCGAATAAGCCCAGTTTATATCCGGAAATTGCTGTTGAAGTTGCACCGGTACCGCAAGCTAGAGTTACGCCAGCACCTCTTTCCCATGTAATCATTTTACCTTCATTTTTAGAGACGACCTCTACAAAGTGTACGTTGATTTTTTCAGGGAAAACTTCATGGGCTTCAATGGCAGGACCATACTTATCGATATCCACTTCATCAACATCATCAACGAAAATGATTGCGTGAGGATTTCCAACACTGATTGCTGTTACATTGAATGTGGTGTCGATTACTTCCAATTCACCATCCAAAAACTCATCCTCATCAGATGTCATAGGTATTTCAGGAGTTTTAAATGTAGACAGACCCATATCCACCTTAAACAATACAGGTTCGTCATTTTCCAAAGTAATTTCGATTGTCTTGATTCCTGCCCTGGTTTCAACAGTCATCTTTTCCTGTTTTAAAATGCCTTTTCTGTATACAAAATCCCCAAAACATCTGATACCGTTACCGCACATTTCAGCTTCACTACCATCAGGATTGAACATTCTGTATCCAATATCAGCCACTTCAGACGGCTCGACAAACAATACACCATCCCCACCTACTCCGAAGTTTCTGTGGCATAAAATTCTACAGGCTTCAGGCTTATCAGCTTCAGGGATGACTTCCCCTTTACTTTCATCAATTATTGGGAAATCATTACCAATCCCGTGCATTTTTGAAAATTTTAATCCTTTTAAGTCTACCATATTATCAACTTATTTTAAGTGTGGTGGAATGCTTTGTTTTGCATATAAGTCTTCAAATGTTTCTCTTTCTCTAACAACATTGCATTTACCATCAGTTACCAATACCTCAGAAGTCAATGGTCTTGAATTGTAGTTTGAAGACATGGTAAATCCGTATGCACCTGCATTTAAGATACCCAATACGTCCCCTTCTTCAACATCAGGCAAAGGCCTGTCACGTGCAAAGAGATCTCCGGATTCACACACGTTACCTGCGACATCCACCTCCTGAGTATTAGGAGCGTCCATTCTGCTTGCATCCACAATATGGTGGTATGAGCCATACATTGCCGGTCTTTGGAGTGTGTTGAAACCTGCATCTACACCTATGAATTTTCTGTAACTTTGTTTTACACTGTTTACAGTTACAAGAAGTACAGCAGCATCAGCAACAATGTATCTTCCAGGTTCTAAAAACATTGTAGGATTATCCATACCATATTTTTCTAATTTTTCTTTGAATAATCCTATATTGACTTCTGCGAATTTATCCAAATCAAGAAGTTTTTCATCAGGAGTGTAAGGAACACCAATACCTCCACCGAAATCAATAAACTCGAAGTTTATTCCTGTTTCTTCATGGACTTGTCCTGCAATATCCATGGTGGATTCGATAGCTAATTTGAATGGTTCTGGGTCTAAAATTCCAGATCCAATGTGAGAATGCATACCGATTGGGTTAAATCCTAATTCTTGAGCCAATTTGTAAACTTCAACTGCTTCATTGTCCATTATACCGAATTTACTCATTACACCACCAGTAATGGTGTGTTCGTGATGTCCTGCACCAACCATAGGATTTACCCTGAATGAAAGTTTCAATCCTTCAGGATCAACGATTTTAGCCAATCTTTTTAATGCTGAAACTGAATCGATGTTTAATACAACGCCTTCATCATGGACATATTTTAGCTCTTCATTTGTGATGTTGTTACCTGTGAAAAGAATCCTATCGCCGGAAAATCCGACCATTTTAGAAATGTGAACTTCACCAGGAGATACTGCATCGATACAGCAACCTTCGCTTTCCAAAATTTTCATGACAGCGATGTTGGTATTAGCTTTACATGCATAGAATACTTTGAAGTCAGGATAATATTTTGAAAATGCACCATAAAATTTTTTATAGTTTTCTCTTATCCTGTTTTCATCAATTACAAAGGTTGGAGTTCCAAATTCTTCTGCAATATCAATTGCATCCGCACCACCGATATCAAGGTGGTTTTTTTCATTTACTTTAATATTTAAATCCATAATTAAAACTCCTAAAAAGTTACATTATGAATTTATTTATCTATTTTAATCTATTTAAAAATAGCGAAGGAAAGTATTTTTCCGTTTAGAATATTTACTAGAAAACTAAAAATAATACCATGAAGACCTACGGACTTACAGTAAGAGGCGTCATGAAAAATGACATCGGAGAAATCCTGATTGTGAAAAGACATCCTAAAAGCAGAACAGACCCAAAAATGTGGGAGCTTCCGGGCGGAAAAGTTGAAAAGAGAGAACATTTTGCAGATGCACTGGTGCGTGAAATCAAGGAAGAGACAAACCTTGACTGTGAAATTGGTGACTTTTGTGAAGCCATTCAAAACGATTATATGCACAAACGTACCGTGCAGCTAATGATGTATCTTGAAAATATCGAAGGAGACATTGAAATAAGCGAAGAGCATACTGACTGGATGTGGGCAAGCTTAGAAAAGATTAAAAAATTGGAGATTTCAACATCCCTTGAAAAGTTATTAAAAAAAAGAAATTGGGAGATTTAATCAACCATCATATGGTCCACAATGGTTAAGCTATCTCTCCTACAGTTTGGACAGGTAGAATTCTGATCCAGATAATAAACCTCTTCACCACAATCAGGACAAATGTCAAAATCTCGGCGAATGAATATTGTCAGGTCATTTGTGTGCTTTTCAAGTATTTCCCGGATTTGTGAGTCAGAAAATTCTGCCTTGTTTTCGGTAATGACAAATTTATTGATTTGTTTTTTGCAGTTTGAACAGAAATATCCGTGATAAACTCCTGCAAATTTGAACTTTTCACCTTTGGAAAAGTCATAATCATCTTCGCCAATGTGGAACTCGTCGTCAATATCCAATGCAAATGAGTAATCGGCTTTTGAAGGCAATTCACTGCCGCATTCCAGACATCTTTGGAATTCATCATCAAACTGTATGATTTTTGGATTGTCATCATACTGTTCAATCAGCTGAATGATTTTCCCATCATCAATGTCAGATGACTTTTTATATATGATGAACTTATTGATGAATTTCTGACATTCATAGCAATAATATCTGGCAAAAAACCCTTTAATGGCAGCATTTGAACTTTCAGCCGATGTTGATTTCACCAAAGGCTTTACTATAACATGCCCAAAATCATCTACCCAGAATATTTCATCTATGGAAGTATAAGTATATCCACAAGTATTGCACAAATACCCTACTCTCCTTGCCACAAATAAAACCTCCAATATAATTTTTAACTATAATATTTCATCCAGTGCCTTAACAAACTCATCGATTTCTTCTTTTGTAATTATCAGTGGCGGTACGAATCTTAAAACATTTCCTGCAGTACAGTTGATTAAAAATCCTGCTTCGCGAAGCTTGTCAACATATTCAGCTCCAGGTTTAGTGAGCTCAATACCAACCATGAGACCTTTTCCTCTTACATCGGCTATTATATCCTTGTCCAACTTCTTAAGTTCTGAAATGAAGTAGTTTCCAACTTCATTAACATTGTCAAGGATATTTTCATCAATTATTGTATCCAAAACCGCATTTGCTGCAGCACAGACAAGAGGACCTCCACCAAAAGTGGTTCCGTGGTCTCCAGGAACAAATGCTTCGGCAACCTTTTCAGTTGCAAGGATTCCACCCATTGGAACTCCTCCACCGATACCTTTGGCCATTGTCATGATGTCCGGTTTTACATCAAAGAGTTCATGTGCAAACAGTGTTCCGCATCTTCCAAAACCTGTCTGAACTTCATCGACAATGAAAACAATGTCCTTTTCATGACATATTTTTTCGATTTCCTTGAGGTATTCGATATCCGGGACGTTAATTCCACCTTCACCTTGAATAGGTTCGACAATGATTGCTGCAGTATTTTCAGTTATTGCTTCTTTAATTGCTTCAATATCATTGTATGGAACATTTATGAATCCTTTAGGAAGTATTGCTTTGAACGGTTCGTGATAATGTTCATGTCCGGTTGCCGCAAGAGTCACGACTGTTCTTCCGTGGAATGATTCGACAGTAGATATGACTTCGCTTTTTCCAGTGTATTTCACTGCCAGTTTGATAGCTCCCTCGTTTGCCTCAGCACCGCTGTTTGCATAAAAGATTCTGTCAAAGCTTGTCATTTCAATCAATTTTTTAGCATAGATTAATGCAGGCTCATTGTAATAGATACTTGAAATGTGAATGAGTTTTTCTGCCTGTTCCTGTATTGCTTTTACGAGTTTAGGATGATTATGACCTAAAGCATTAACGGCAATACCTGCAAACATATCCAAATATTCGTTTCCATCAATGTCAGTTACCTTTACACCTTCACCATGGTCCAGTACGACAGGCTGTCTTGTGAAAGTGTTTATGAAATAATCATCTTCTATTTTTATTAATTCCTGAGTATTCATTTAATGCCTCCATAAACTATTTAATCATTAATATTTATAATATTAATATTATTTAAAAATAGGTGATAAAATGAAAGTCGCTATAATCGAAACTGACAAAGGAAATATTGAATTAGAATTATTCCCGAATGAAGCTCCAGGCACTGTAGCCAACTTTGAAAAATTAGCAAACGAAGGATTTTATGATGGATTAACTTTCCACAGAGTAATTCCTGACTTTGTAATTCAAGGAGGATGTCCTAACGGTAACGGTACCGGAGGACCTGGTTACACCATCAAATGTGAAACTGAAGGAAACCCACACAGACACGGAACCGGAGCATTATCAATGGCACACGCAGGTAAAGACACCGGTGGAAGCCAATTTTTCATTACCCACTCCCCACAACCACATCTAGACGGAGTTCATACCGTATTCGGTCAGGTAATTAAAGGTCAGGATGTTGTTAACGCAATCCAACAAGGAGACGTCATGAACAAAGTGACCGTTGAAGAAAGATAAAACTTATCTTTCAACTTCTTTTTTTATTTTTACTGATTTTTATTTGATTAAACGATTTTTAAAGAAAAAATTGTGCGAGTTTGCAAAATTGTTCTCATTTTAAACTGCTTATTTTATATATTGAGACAACATATCCTTTAATTAGAAAAATATCATTGTTTGAACCCAATGTTGATTTTGAAAAAAATTACAGATCCATTACAATAATGAATTGAACTAGCTATCAGATTTAATTCCAACAAATGAAGCAAAAACGGAAGCTATACACAATACCACACAGATAATGCAGGTTATTTGACAGCTCTGAATCAATAGAGGATAATACTGTTGAATAATAGGAACATCACCCATTACAAATGCAAATACCAATGTCAATATTCCCATACTCATTGCCTGGCCAACTGTACGCATTGTTGCAACTGCCGCTGAAGCGACTGATGTGTCCTTTGGCGGAACGGAACCCATGATGACATTCGTATTCGGCGGTGAAAACAATCCGAAACCTACACCATAGATTATCATCGCCACAAATAAAAATTCAATTGATGTTGTACTGTCCAAAAATGAAAACAGGAATAATGATAGAGTACCTAAAGCCATTCCAATAGCTGCAAGTATTTGTGGTACGAACCTGTCAGACAATCTGCCAGCAATTGGAGCTAAAACCACCTGACACAATGGCGCTACAAGCAATACCATTCCCGCAGTCTGTGAATCGAATCCCTTAATGTATTGAAGATGATAATTTAAAATTGTTATAACCGCATATGTTGCCAAATAAGCACATAATGAGGCGAAATTGGCTGAAAGGAATTTGTGGTTTTTGAAAAATCTGATGTCAAAAACAGGATAGGATTGCCTTAGCTCAATAATTCCAAATACTATTAAGATTGCAACTCCTAAAATAGTTAAAATCATTCCCAATTGAGTGTTCAGTATGGTAAATCCATACATAAACAATACCATCCCTATACCATAAGTTAATGAGCCTTTAATATCCAATGGAATGCCCTTAAATGAAATCCACTCATCATCAATTCTTGTTAAAAGCAGAGCAAGAATAACAAACAGAAACGGAACGCCGAATAATACTACAGATTTCCATCCCAGATTATAATTCAAAATTCCTCCAATAACAGGAGACAGGGACAGCCCCACATAAACACCTGTGATGTTCATCCCCAATGCCTTTCCACGCTCTTCAGGCGGGAAAGCGTTCACAATCATTGCCATTGAAGTGACATTAATGAAAGACAGGGAAATTCCCAAAATCAATCTGCAAGCCAGAAACTGTTCCTGTGATGTTACAAGCACATTGGCAATGGAGATTATGATAAATAAAACAACACTTATAATAGTGACTTTCTTAAGGCCGTATTTTGCTGAAATCTGACCTGCCGGAACCGACAGTACAGCCACAACAAGTAAAAAAATGATAGTTACCCAGTTTTGAACAATATTGCTCATGTGAAATTCGGCTGCAATTGATGGAATGACAATGGTAACTGCATTGACCGCAAAAACAGTGAAAAATGACAATACAGTACAAATCAATAAGAGTAAATTTTTTTTATCCATCAATATTATATATATTAAGAATGACTTTATATAATTTTTAGAATATAGTATATTTCATGAGCGAACATAACACTCCGGAATATATAACATTCCCAAGAACTTTTGAAAATTACAGATGGTATAAGCCCATATTAGTATTTATAATCGGAGCAATTGTATATGTAATACTGCAAGTTGCAATATTTGCAATTTTCGGCATGGCATACGGCTGGAATACAATTTTCCAGTTAATGACACAAGGATACGAAGCGTTGAATTCTGAAGCTGGAAGCTACATCGGCTATCTATCCGTGGCAATTTTTCTTCCTTCACTATATATTGCAACAAAAATCGTTCGAGACAGGCCATTCTCTTCATATTCCTCATCACGGGGAGGATGGGATTGGAAACTATTTTTCAAATCATTGACCATTCCATTAGCAGTATATCTAATCTATGAAACTATAAGCTCAATTATTCACGGCAGGGTTGGTCCAAATACCCTAACTGTGACATTCTTTGTAATATGCTTGATTATCATACCTTTACAGTGCATTGCGGAAGAATACTTTCTTAGAGGACTAGTTATGCAAACTTTCGGATCATGGTTTAAGATACCTATCCTGGCAATAATTCTTCAGTCCGTAGTTTTTGCATCAATGCACCCCTATAGTATTTTAGGAGTCCTTGGAGTATTCATACAAGGAATTCTTTTAGGGTTTTTAACCTGGCGCAGCAATGGTTTGGAAGCCAGTTCTGCACTCCATAGCGTGAATAATTTAACCAGTGCATATTTTACAGCCATAGGATTTGAGGTAACTTCATCCATAATTGGTCCTTTCGACTTTGCTTCAACAATCATTGTCACCACAGTCTCAACATTAGGACTATATTATGTCGGAACTAGGAAAGGCTGGTTTGGCGAAAAAACAGGAAAATCAATATAAACACGAAAATTTAATAGAATTCTAGATTTAACACTCCACTTACTATTAAACCCACCATCACCCTTTAACAGAATATTTAAAAAAAAATTAACGAATTTAATCCTGATTTAGTAAGATTCTCTAAAAAAAAGAAAAAATTAGTAGATGCTATTCACATCTACACACATTTAATGTTTACTTTTTTAGTTACTTTATTGTAATAAGCATCGCCTTTGTAGGCAATTGTTGCTTTAAAAGTACCTTTTTTAGTTAATTTAGTAATTTTAAAGATTACAACACCTTTTTTGTTAGTTTTTGCAGTGTATGTTTTCTTGTTGACCTTAAGTGTGACTTTGGCATTTTTTATGGCCTTGTTGAGATTGGTCTTTAGGGTCACACTGTATTTTTTGGTTTTTACAGATTGTTTGAATGTTTTTGCTTTAGCGGTTAACTTAGGAGTTGCTTTTTTGACAGTCACCTTAACGGATTTTGTTGCCTGATTATATTTTGCATTTCCATTGAAGGTTATTTTAGCAGTATATGCTTTAGGAGCCAATCCTTTTGTTGATACTTTGATTTGACCGTTTTCATCAGTTTCATATGTTTTGGCACCATTTAAATTAACAATAACATAAACATCACTTAAAGGATTACCGTTAGCATCTTTTAATGTAACCACTAAATTTTTGTTGACATTGTAAGTTGTAGTAACTGTACTTACTGACAATTGTGTTTTGAGTTTATTGACTGTTATTTTAGCCTCTTTAGTTACTGAATCGTGTTCATCATCAGTTACTGTTTTAACTGATAATATGTATGTGCCAGGTTCCAAACCAGATACAGTTATTGTATTATTATTTACATTAACAACAGCATCAGGTTGATTAACCACAGTAGCTTCAATGCTTAAGGCATCTGTGAATGAAAATTCAGTAGATCCGGTAGTATTATAATCAAATTCCATATCTTCGACGGTTAATGTAGAATCAATCCTATACGCCATGTAAATTGTGCTTTTTCCTTTGTTATCTATTAAGTTTATTAATGTGGTAACATTTTCCATTTTTCTATCAAAGAAAATCGCAGCGCCTTCAACAGCAGAATTTTCAATATAATCTCCAGATATTATAACGTTTTTTGCAAATTTATTTATGTAGCTTGCACCACCCCAATTAGTTGCTTTATTATTGGAATATTTTCCATCAATAGTAGAATCAGTTAATGTATTCATAAAGTAGTTTGCACCGCCAAATAAACAGCCTGTGTTGTTATCATAGTCTCCTGCAATGGAAATATTAGATGCAGCACCATAGAAGAAATTTGCACCTCCGCGGTATCCGACATTATCTGAGTAGTCTCCTAAAATAATAACATTATCTGCTGTTTTATTAAAGCAGTTAGCACCTCCACTACCTGTTTTATCACTGCCATTACAATTGGAATTGGCAATATTGCGGAGGTAATCTCCAACTATGTAAACATCAGTTACTGATTTAAAGAAGTAATTTGCAGCACCAGAACCGTTTACTGCAACATTATCACTGAAGTCTCCAGAAATTGAAACATTGGCAACCTTGTCGTTAAAGTAGTTTGCACCACCGGATATCTGTGCAACATTATTTATGAAATCTCCTGCTATGATTAAATGGCTAATTTTTTTCTTAAAGTAGTTTGCACCACCCCAATCAGCAGCGTTGTTTATGAAAGTGCTGTTCCATATAGTCACATTATCGCCTTCACTGAAAATTGCACCACCATATACCGCACTGTTTTTCTCGAACACACAGTTTGTAACGTTCAAATTATTACCAATGTTGTGGATTGCACCACCTGAAGTTGCATTACCATTTATAAATTTAATGTCGTTTAAAACAACGTTGTTTGCAGTGACATTAAATATTCTTGATTTATGTTGTGCATCAATTGTATATCCATTCCCATTAATAGTAATGGATTTAGAAATTAGGATTCCATCTGCAAGAACCCCATCGTTTGCATAATCATTTTCCAATTCTATTGTAGCGCCTTCAGCTGCATTGCTGATTTTGTCCTGCAATGCAGTGAAAGTTCCATTATCTTTTTCGCTTAAAATGTCTTCACTAGAAGATGAAATTAAATTATTTTCAATTATTTGATTATCATTATCGACTTCTACAGTTGCCTGACTGACAACATCGAAATCTTGATTATTACTGGCTATTGCATCATCGTTTACATCCCCAGCAACTACACTGGAAACTGAAAATAATACACAAATAATTAGGAAAAAAACCAGTAAACTCTTTTTAAAATCCATTTTAAAAAATCCTCCATTTAATTTGAATATGTTTTATTGTGTGCAAAAATATTGTTTAAAACTTCAGCTTTTTATAAAAACTTATGAAAATGTATTAAAAAATATATTATTTAAAATATAAATATATGCCGAATTTAAAATTAAAAGGAAAAAAATTAATAAAACATTACATAATTAAGTTTTTAAATAATGTTGTCCAGTTAGTGCTGATTTCTCGAATACAAATGTCAAATTTTTAAAAAATAGCCATAATTCATTTCAATTTTTTCATCAAACCACTCATTCTTGCATAGTGGAACATGTAAAGCTGAACATATCCCGCATTTTTACCGAACTCTTCCATTCCAAATTCACGAACTTTTGCAACACTTATATCCTTTCCATCAAAGTACAAATGAGAAACAATACGTTTTATCCACACATCTGATGGAAAAGCTTCCCTAAAGTTGAATCCGTAAAGCAATATGCAGTCAGCCACTTTTGGACCGACTCCCGGAACATCCAGTATTGTTTCAAATGCTTCATCATAGCCCATCTTGAAAATTTCATGGAGGTCAAGTTCATCTGTAAACATCTCGGATGCCTTCCTCATGTATGGTGCTCTATATCCTACACCACAACATTTGAGATTATTTGTGCACATTGAAATATCTTGAATGTTCGATGAATTAAATTCATCCTCATCGTCCAAGTATACTTTTACTAAGTCATTGCTTTTAGGAAAAGTATAGTAATTGCCCTGCCGATTTCCCCAGTTCTCTTTTATCTGGCAAATCGATTTGGTCCATCTTTTGATTGAATTGTTTGCAGAGCATATTGATGAGATAATGCACTCAAAAGGATCGCTGGCCAGAAATAGTCTCAAACCATTGCAGAACTCAGGAATTTGTGCCAATTCAGCATGATTACCTAAATAGCTATAGAATTTATCCAAATCAAAATTCAAGTCAAAAATGTAATTCAATTTGTCAATAGCTTGCTTGTCTGAAACATCCCCAGAATAATTGAAATCCAAGAATTCACCACATTGCCTTACATTGAAAATAACAGGATTATCATTAACATTGACAACATTAGAAAAAGTACCCTCAACTTCACACCACGGAGGCTGTGAGGTCTGACCGGACAGTTGAGTTAACTCCAAATCAATAGGGGTTTCGACAATCATAAGCGAACAGCCACATTATTTTCCTTTAGATATTCTTTAACTGTGCCTATTGAATATTGATTAAAATGAAATATGCTTGCTGCAAGAGCTGCTGAAACATCGGTTTTTTCAAAAACTTCCAGGATATGTTTCGGTTCTCCAACACCACCACTTGCTATAACAGGAATGTCAACAGAATCGTTGATGGTTTTATTGAGCTCAATATCATATCCATTTTGAGTTCCATCTCCATCCATACTTGTCAGCAGTATTTCGCCGGCTCCGCGCTTTTCACATTCAACAGCCCATTGGATTGCATCGATGCCTGTGAATTCACGTCCGCCATAAATGCTGGTATCAAACCAGCAATATCCTTTATCTGTCTCAATAACTGTCTTGTCAGGCACATCATCAGGATGGTCGACATATCTTCTTTTGGCATCAATCCCAATAACAACAGCCTGAGATCCCACTACTTTTGAAGCTTCTGTTAAAAGTTCTGGATTTTTAATTGCTGCAGTATTGGTTGAACACTTGTCTGCTCCAGCCTTAAGCATTTTAATGTAATCGTCAACTTTCCTTATTCCCCCACCTACACAAATCGGCATGAAAACATTTTCTGTCAGCCGGTCAATAACGTCAGCCATTGTAGCCCTTCTTTCATGGGAAGCAGTAATGTCCAAAACCACAACTTCGTCAGCCCCTTCCTCATAATAGCGTGTTGCAAGGTCTACTGGATTTCCAGCATATTTGATTTCCTTAAATTCAACACCCTTTACAACTCTGCCTTCAGGAACCTGCAAATCACAATCTAGACAGGGAATAATTCTTTTAGTTAACATAATATCTAAATAAATAAAAAAAGTAGAAATTTTTGTTTATAGAATATCCTTAAGCGGAATATCTTAAAACAAAACAAAGTATTGCTATAACAACAGTAGCAACTAAAACATGCTCAGGAGAAAGTTTTGGACCTACACTTTCTTCATCAAAATATCTTACTAAACCTGCACCTGTTTGAGGCATAGAAATCTTATTATCTTTTTTTGACATAGTAATCTCCTTTTAAATTAATTGATAAAAATAATTGTATTATATCTATTTTTTTCATAGTATATAAAGTTTAAATTTTTTCCTTTTTGATAACTTTAATGTCACTGATTCGAGTATCCGGATACTGTCCGTCTTCATCCTTTTCAACAGCTTTTACCATGTCCCATACAGTAAGCAATGCAACACTAACACCAGTAATTGCCTCCATTTCGACACCGGTTTTGCCTAAAGTGTTTACGGCACATATTGCAATGATTTCATCTTCCTTTACTTCAAAATTAAGTTCAATTCCTGTCAAGGCCAATGGATGGCAAAGGGGAATAATTGAAGATGTATTCTTAACGGCTTGAATACCTGCAATCTGAGCAGTTGTTAAAACATTTCCCTTTTTGATTTCTTCATTCTGAATTAAATCAATGGTATGTTTATCTAAAAAAATACTGCCGCTTGCAATAGCTCTCCTTTTTTGATCGGGTTTTGCCCCAACTTCAACCATATGCACTCCACTGTCAGTCAAATGTGTAAATTCATCTGCCATAATATCTACTTCTCGCTTACTTCAATTACATCCAATTGTTCACAAATAGCATTAACGCCTAAAATTTCACTAATATTAGGTTTACTTCTTCCATCATCACCAGAAATCAATTCCTTAATGTATAATCCGCCCTCTGTTTTGATACGCATATTGAAAGAGGTATCATCTATTAAATCATAAGATAAATCCAAAACATGTTTGACACGCACCTTATCGGCACGGCGTCTCAATACCCTTAATGGAGTTTGCTGATGAATTTCATTCAAATCGGTTATCTGCCCCAATTTATCGATATCTATTACATCATCACACTTTACAAGAGCATTATAAACTTTATATGTATCAGGGGAAGATTGCTTAATTTCAGCTTTTCTTTTCCTTTCACAGACATGCAGATTATGATACGAAGTTTTGCCTTCATTGATTTTGTTGATTTTTTCTTCAATTAAAGGCAAATCGATTTTTCTGATTTTAGGTTCTTTAATTTCCAAAACGAATGGTCTTCCAGAACCCAGCATCAGCACATCGATATCCTCACGGCCAGCACCGTGGAATTTGGCCTCTCGTCCCTTAGTCAATTTTAAGAAATGCTCGGAAATTAATTCTTCAACTGACTCAGGATACTGTTTTCCAGTGTAATTGCATTCTTCACAGCCTCTGCCCTTGCACTTGGTGCAAGGCCATTTGGTTTGAGGTATCCCACGTTTCAGCTTATTGTATCTGCCTTCAATATATAATGGATTAATCTGAATTCTGACTTTAGGTTCACCAACCAAATCAATGTTGAAAACTATGTCCTGGCTTTCAAATTCAGCTTCTTTATCATAAATTTCCCAAATTCCAAGACCTATTAATCTGTTGACTTCCTTTTTAATGGTTTCAACATTAAGATTGAACTTTTCGGAAAGTTCTTCATCTCTTTTTTGAATATCCTTACTGATTTTGGAGCCTACCAAAAATGTTTCAAACTCGATTCCCAGTTTATTAATCTTATCATCAATTTTTTTATACATCCCGTCATCGAGCTTGTCGAATAGGTTATCGCAAACCACACAGTCAACATCATCCAAATCTATGCCCAGTTCTTTGGCTACCTTGTCAGCTCTTTCGATGTTGTTGGATCCTTCAATTGTTTTGGACAATTTACGGCCGAGACAATTTTTACATATTTTGCCGTCGGTTTCATTTATAATTTGTTTAGCTAATTCATACATGTTATCTGTTCATAAATTGTCCCATCATACGGTTCATGGCACCGCCTCCTAAACGGCCACCACGTTTTCCGATACCCTTCATTGTCTTTTTGGTGTTGTTGTAATATTTTAAAAGTTCCTTAACTTCAGATTCGTCAACACCGGAACCCCTTGCAATCCTTTGAATACGTGACTGTTTAATAATCTTTGGGTTCAACATCTCTTCTTCAGTCATGGAGGACATCATAATCTTATAAGAGTCAATTTTGTCTTCTGTCATTTTTGAAGCTTCTTTGGAAATCTTATTTCCCATTCCTGGAATCATATTCAATACCTGCTGCATCGGACCCATCTTGTTCATCATTTCAAACTGGTTTTTCATATCCATCAATGTGAACTTACCTGTCAGCATGTTGTTCATGGTTTTTTCGGCAACGTCCTCATCGATGTTTTCTTCAGCCTTTTCTATAAGAGATTGAATATCACCCATACCCAATAATCTTGAAATGAATCTTTGAGGGTCGAACAGTTCAAAGTCATCTATCCTTTCACCAGTACCGATGAATTTGATTGGAGCACCTGTTTCAGCTACAGCTGACATTGCACCCCCACCTTTAGCTGAACCGTCCAATTTGGTAATGATGATTGAACCTATATCGGTTGCCTGTGAAAATGCTCTTGCCTGTTCACCGGCCTGCTGACCGATTGTTCCGTCAATAACGAGAATAGCTTCGGTAGGATTAATGATATTATCCAGCTGATCCATTTCAGCGATTAAATCCTCTTCCTGCTTGTGCCTACCTGCAGTATCGAAAATAATAACTTTCCTATTTTTAAATTCCTGCAGACCTTTTTTGGCCAAATCCAGCGCATCCTTATTGTTTGGATCACCATATAAAGGAACATCCATCTCTTCTGTGAGCTGTTTTAATTGCTCATATGCTGCAGGCCTCCATGTATCTGTACAAACAACCGCAGGGTTGAAACCTTTCTTCTGCAGATATCTGCATAATTTACCTATAGTGGTGGTTTTACCTGAACCCTGGAGCCCTAAAAACAAGATTTTATAAGGTTTTTCATTAATATCCAAACCTGCTGCCTCACTGCCCAGCAGATTTACCATTTCTTCATAAATAATAGTTATAACATGCTCTCTTGGAGTGATACCCTTTGGAGGTTCCTCTTCAAGAGCTCTACTTTCAATTTTTTTGGATAAATCTAAAACTAATTTAATGTTAACGTCAGATTGGATTAAAGCACGTTGAATATCTTTTACAACTTCTTTAATGGTTTTTTTATCTATAACTGACATTCCTACTAACTTTTTCATTGTATTAGTAAGATTTTCTCCTAAACTTCCGAGCATTGCCATTATAATCACTTTAATAAAAATTCATTTTTAGCAAAATTATATAATTGTATTAAGTTATATTTATATTTAATAAGTTTTTATAATTTTTGTGTGATAGCATGTTAGAAGAAGTAATAAAATCATTAGAAGCATCCCCAATCGTAAAGAAAGGTGAGTACAACTACTTTGTAAATCCTATAAGTGATGGTGTACCTGCTATGGACCCTATAATGCTTAGGGAATTAGCATTAGTCGTTCATAAGTATGCTGATTTGGATATTGATAAAATAGTTGCTGTTGAAGCCATGGGGATTCACCTAGCTACCGCATTATCCCTTGCAACTGATATTCCTTTTGTAGTAATTCGTAAAAGACAATACGGCCTTCCAGGTGAAAAGGAAGTATATCAAAAAACCGGTTACGGCTCATCAAACCTTTATGTGAATGACCTGCACGAAGGCGAAAAAATATTGCTCATTGATGATGTGGTAAGTACCGGCGGAACATTGGTCGCTTTAATCAAAACATTGCAAGACATGGGCCTAGATTTAAAATCCGTAGTGGCTATAATTGACAAAGGCGAAGGTAAAGAAATAGTCAAAAAGGAAACAGGCATAGATGTCTTATCCATTGTAAAATTAGATGTTATTGACGGTAAAGTAGTTATCGAAAGCACCATTAAAGATTAAAATGTCAATGTATAACATGGATTTGGATAAGGTAATCCGCAAGATTAACTCAAAAAACGTGGAAACCGTAGGTCTTCAATTTCCAGAAGGACTTAAAATGCAGGCAACAAAAATCGCCCGCAAAATTGAAGAAGAAACCGAATCGACAGTAATAATATCAGGTGACCCTTGCTTTGGAGCTTGTGATGTAAGTGACTACAAAATGAAGGGATCCGTTGACCTGATTGTTCATTATGGACATACCCCACTTCCTTTAAAATATGAAGTTCCCACAATTTTTGTTGAAGCTTTTGCAAATATAGATATCAAAGAAAACCTGAAGCAGTGTCTGGATGCACTGAAAGATTATTCCAGAATAGCTTTGGTAACTACAACACAGCACCTTCATTTACTGAATGAAATCAAGGATTATTTGGAAGACAACGGCAAGGAAGTTGTTCTTGGCTCATCAAAATCAACCAGAAAGGGGCAGGTTTTGGGATGCAATTTCTCATCCATCAAAAATTTGGATGCCGAAATATTCCTATTCATAGGCAGCGGAAACTTTCACCCATTGGGAATCAATCTATTTTCAAACACTCCAGTGTTGGCATTGGATCCCTATAATAATGAGCTTAGAAGGATGGACGAGTATGCCGACAGAATTTTAAGAATACGCTTTGCAAGAATAACAAAGGCAAGAACTGCCGAAAAATGGGGAATAATTGTATCTTCCAAAGAAGGGCAATACAGAATGAAACTTGCAAAGGAAATAAAAAAGGTTTTGGAAGAACATGGAATGGAAGCTTACATAATATTGATGGATAATGTAAACCCTGATGCATTGCTTCCTTATCTCGAATTAGATGCTTTTGTTGTAAGTGCATGCCCTAGAATAGCTATCGATGATTCACAAATGTATAAAAAGCCTTTATTGACACCACAGGAATTGGAAATCGTATTGAACAAAAGAGAATGGGAAAATTATCAATTAGATGAAATTTTATTCCATGAAAGATACAAATAGTTAAATAGTAATATAAACAAAATTACAATATTAAATAAAAATTTTATTAAATCTTTATTTTGGTGATTTTAATATGAGTATAGAAGAGGAACAAATTGTAATGCCTGGAGATAAATTAGGAATAATTGAGCAATATCTTCCAGGAGAAGGCACTTATGATGATAATGGTGAAATCAAATCATCAGTACTTGGTAATGTTAAAATTAATCAAAAAATGAAGGTCATATCTGTTGAGTCAGATGCAAAACCCGCTTTATTGAAAGTTGGAGACATCGTCTATGGACAAATAACTGATATCAAACCTCAAAGAGCTAATGTAAATATCGAATGTATTAAAGACAATGCAAGACCGTTAGCATTACCATATATGGGTGCAATTCACATATCACAAGCAAAAAAAGATTACTTAGAAAAATTATCCGATGCCTTTAGAATAGGAGACATCGTTCAAGCAAAAGTAGTGAAAATTACTGGAGATAATGTTGATTTAGGTACTGTAGATGAAGATTGTGGAGTTTTAAAAGCAATGTGTACTCGCTGCAGAGACTACATGCACACAACTAAAAAATCCAATGAACTCCAATGCAATTCCTGCAACAAAAAGGAAAAAAGAAAAATATCTAAAAACTATGTTAATTAATTAAGGTTGATACAATGGATGAAAATTTTAAAATTATTGAAGAAAAAACATTAGAATTGACATTTAGTGTGGAAGATGAAAGTCACGGTGTTTTTAATGCACTTAGACACATTTTAATGCAAGACCCTGATGTTGAATATGCTGTTTATAGTATTGATCACCCTCTTACTGGAAAACCAGAAATGACAATCAAAACAAAAAGAGGTAAAAGACCAAGAAAAGCATTGAAAAAAGCAGCTGAAGAACTTCAAAAAGAAAGTTCCGAATTTAAAAAACTTGTTGATGAAGCTTTATAGCTTCAATATTATTTTTATGTGATTTAATGGCAGAATATAAGATTCCTTCACTTACTGCAGACATATTTATTTTTGATGAAGACTTCAATTTCATTCTGATTAAAAGAAAAAATGAGCCATACAAAGATTATTGGGCATTGCCCGGAGGTTTTGTTGAGTATGGCGAAACTGTTGAAAATGCAGCCATAAGAGAAGCAAAAGAAGAAACAAATATTGATGTAACCTTGAAAGGATTAGTCAATGTTTATTCAGACCCAGATAGAGATTCAAGGGGCCACACAGTAACAGTAGCATACATTGCCGAAGGAGATTTTAGCAAAATGAAGGCTGACAGTGATGCAGAAGATATTGGAATATTTTCAACTGAAAAACTAGAAAAAATCAATCTTGCTTTTGACCACGATAAAATAATAAAAGATTGTTTAAATAAGGCTAAAACTGATTTTTAAGGTATATATTTAAATATATTGAAAAAAATATTTACACAATAAGAAAGATTAATAGATTTATTAAGGAGGAGTTAAATGGAATTTTGTCCAAAATGTGGCGCAATGTTACTTCCAAAAGATGGAGTGTTGAAATGTAACTCTTGCGGACACGAAAAAAATCTTTCAGACAATGACCAATATGAAGTTTCTGAAGAGATTAAAGAAAGCGATAACATCAAAATGCTTGGTGAAGATGTTGATGTTCGCCCTACCACAACTGAAACTTGTCCAGAATGTGGAAATGATAAAGCTTTTTATGAATTAAAACAAACTCGTAGTGCTGATGAAGCACCTACACGTTTCTTTACATGTACTGAGTGCAAACATACTTGGAGAGAATACGACTGAGTGTGATTTTTATGAAAGATTCTAAAGAAAAAGAGCATAGAATTTCAAATCTCAAAGACATGATCGATAATGTCATAGACGAAGATAATTCCAACTATGAAGATATCGAAGAAGATAGTGAATTGATAGACTATCTTAACGAAAGTAAAAATGATTATGGAGATTTAGAAATTGACGATGAGTTCATCTATCATCCAAAAAATGATGAAGGCTATGCTGTTAATTTAGAAGAAAATTCTATTGATGAAGATTTCTTAATAAAAACACCAAATGAAGATGATGATTCAATTGCCAATGAAAATCTAGAATCCGATGACGAAGGCAATGATGAGATTACAGGGGAAATCAGTGATAGTTTTGATAATGTCATGAACGCTAAAATTGGCAGAACCCCAGTTTTAGGAGTGATTAGTACTATTCTCGGATTGATTTTTATTGTAATTTCTGCAACAACATTTAATTCACGCAGTGACAAAATAGTTGACAATGTTATTTCCGGAGAAAGCACTTTTATTGCTGTTATATTTATAATAATAGGATTATTACTATTAATTTATGGATTATACAAAGTAATCGGATTTAAGAATCCTTTAGAAAATATTTCGAATAGTATTAATTCAATAGACCATGAAGAAAAAGTAAAAACCGAAGATGTTGAAAAAGAGGATGAAAACGTCATCCCTAAAAGCAATATCCCCCTAGATAAAGAATCATTCAAAATAGGTGAATTTAATTTCGGTGAATTAAAAAAGAATTTTAAAAGATCAAAATCTAATTCTAAACCTAAAACCACACCAATCGAAGAAAATCTTGATGACATACCTCCTGCACGTGAAAAACCTGAAGAAAGAAAAGGTTTGACAACAGAGGAAATTGAAGAAATAGAATACGAAAAAGTGAAACTTGAAAACGAATCTATTGATGACATTTTCGCTGAAGTTGAAGGTATTGAAGATATTCCACTAAATTCTGATGATTCAAAAGAAGGAAGAAAAGAAAAATAACTTCTTTTGATTTTTTATTATTTTTACGGGCCTGTGGTCTAGTCAGGAATGACGCAGGACTTCGGATCCTGAGATCGGGGGTTCAAATCCCTCCAGGTCCGCCTAATTTTTAACCCGAACAACGGCTTCCTTGAAAAAGTCAGGTATCAATGACCTATACATTGGGCTTTTGAACAGCATATTAATATCGCTATCTATAATATAAGTATAGCAGGAGTCGTCTTCAGCCCTCATACCCCGACCATATGCCTGCATAAGAGTCATTACAGTCTTATAAGCATACCATTTTTTATCACGCTTCATCCTCATGTTCACTTGCTTATCACCCAAATACGGGAAAGGCATTTTGTAAATTATCTGGAATCTGCACTTATCATAAGGCAAATCAACACCCTCACTCATGGAAGGAGAGACCAAAACCAATGGATTTTCATCTTTTTCAAAGAAATTCAATATTTGTTCCCTATTTTGTGAAGTATGGGAAATTAAACGTGAATTATTTAGATTTCGAGTAATGTACTGCTGACATTTATAGCTGTGAGTGTGAATTAAACCCTTATCCCCTTCATGTTTTTTCAATATTTCCTGCAAAATTGGAATAGTCTTAGGGGCTGTGTTCTTAATTCTGTTTGCTGACATTTTACCTGCCAGATTCAAAATAATCGGCCTTTTTTCTTTTGTAAATGGACTATCTACCTTAATATGATACACTTCAGCAGGATTTAATCCCAGCCATTTAGAAAACATTTTATGAGAAAGTATTGTCGCACTCATAAAGATTACAACATCTCCATATTTCAGCAAATTATCCTTAGCGTAATGATGTACCCTCAACGGCTTGAATGTGACGCCGAACTCATCAGTGTCGATGACCCAATTCTTAGGCTCGCTTTCAAGATTGTTTCTGAGTTTCTTTAATCTTGAAATTGTTGATCGGATTCTGTCTGCTTTATTTTTAGTTACTTCTTTTAAATCAATATCTTCATAACTGTCTCCAATAGCTTCTATCTCCATTTTCCAATCTTCAAGTTCGCCATCCTTTAAAGTTTCCTTAGATATTGCTTTATTGATATCCTTTTCAAGAGTCCTGTTGTATAATGTGACTTCCATGGTGGCCATCAGTTTATTTTCAATGTTATGGGCTTCGTCCAATATCAATAAAGAACGCTTGCCGAAATGCTTCACATAATTCAATTCAACAATTGCATAATCATAGTTCATCAAGGTAATCGGAGAATTGATTGCATTGGCTTTTTGATTCCAATAATGACAATGACTACCTGATTGATAAAAAATTGATCCTCCAAAGGAATCCTCAAATGCAAATTCCGCATCCAAAGTCGGATTTTTAGCAACGCCATATTGACAGAAAAAGTTACTGTTGGTAGGTGTTGTTTTACATGTTCCCATATCACAGGTAGACTCCAGATTATCATTCAAGCAGGCAAAGTTACCTCTGCCTTTTACCAATGGAAAATCAAACTCATCGGAATATTGGGACTGCAACTGCTTTGTCATTGTTAAGATATAAGCAGATTCATACATTTTAGCCAGAGTAGTTGCAATTGCAGATTTTCCTGTACCCGTACCCGCTTCCAAAATAATATATTTAAATCCTTTCTTTATTGCATCATTAATATCCTGAATTATCTCCAATTGACCCAGTCTAGGCTGTTCAAATGGAAAATTTTCAATAATTTCATCATCTATATGAGGATATAGCTCTTTTAAGTATGCAGAGGTTCCTTCATCTAACTTATGGTCATCAACCGAATAAACATCTGGAATTTCATCATCTAAAACAGATGATTTTGATTTCTTAGCAAAGCTAAATAAGTTAGTTGGACCTTTAGATTTATTTTTACTGCTAGTACCGCAAGTACAGTTACTTTTAAGCATACCACAATTTGGACAAAAAATAGAATTAGACATTAAAATTATATTAGTTAATATACTATAAATAAATTATAGAAAGAGCATTTGAAAAATAAATATCAAATTAAATAATTCTTAAACAGAGTGATTATATGGCTAAAAAAGGAAAATTGATTGGAATTGGTGTTGGACCGGGAGATACTGAATTACTTACTTTAAAAGCAGCTAAAGTCTTGGAAACTGTCCCCGTTATTTTCTCACCAAAATCATCAAAAGAAAAAGAAAGCATAGCATTGTCCATTGTAAGACCAATAATTAAAGAAAGAAAAGATTATAAAAGATTAATGCTTGTGGAACCAATATTTCCAATGATTGAAGATAAAGATGAACTTGAAAAAGTTTGGACAAGTGCATCAGAGATGATTGCGCAATATCTGGACAGCGGAAGAGATGTGGCATTCATTACCCTTGGAGACAGTTCAATATTCAGCACATATTCCTATGTGCAAAAGAAATTAGCAGGACGATACGAAATAGAAACAATTCCTGGAATTACTTCATTTACTGCATGTGCAGCCGCTCGTAACAAAGCGCTCGTGGAGCAAAATGACATCTTAACCATTGTTCCAAAAATTGATGACAGACTTGAAGAAGTTTTGGAGTACAGTGATTCTGTCGTGCTTATGAAGGCTTCAAGAAACGCATCCAGTTTAGAAAAAACAATTGAAGAAAAAAACAGACCTAAAGAAATTTATTCCGTGCAAAACTGCACTAGAGAAAATGAAAAAATAATAGAAGGATTTTCCCACGAAAAACCTTATCTTACAACCACCATAATAAAATTTGAAGATGATTAATAGTTTTTGATAGGTAGAGGTTCTACCTCAAAAACACACCTCTCATCACCCATAGTATAACATTGAATTTCAATTACGCTAACTGGCAGTTTGAAGTATCTTGAAAATAATGCTTCAAATATTCCAGTATCTAAAAAGCATGCTGGTTTTCCAGTTTTTGGGAGCAATTCACATTCAAAACAGTCAAAAGTTGTTATTTTAATTATTTGACCCAATTCAAATGAAACTCTGCCTAAACCTTTGGTTTCCCAAAAGTTTGCAATATTTTCAATGAATATATCTAAATCATCATCATATAATATTTCAAAAAGAGAATTACCAATACTATTGCCTGTTGACTGTAAAATCGGATCTATGTTTATTCCTTCCTGAATAAGCATTGACTTTAATGTATGGAATAGTAATGTTGAAAATTCTGCATCATTATTAACAAGATTCTCAACTAAATAATCAGATTGAGTTTCCTTAATTTCCTTTGGTTCGGTTACATTTACAGAACCCAAATATTTGGAATTCAGATAGAATATTTTCTTTCTGTTATCTACAGGATGGACTTTATATGAAATAATTCCACTTTCTCTTAAACTTTTTAAATGAACTGAAACAGTGGATTTTGATTTACCTGTACTATTTACAATTTCTTCGAATTCCATATCACTGTCTCGAAGCATTTCTAATATCGTGAGTTTTACTGGACTTTTAATTACATTTACTCCAATATTTTCATTAAGATTAGAGAAAATTTGGATTGGTTTTTGTTCTTTCATGATAAAATCCTCGAATATATATACAAATATATTTAAAATCATTAGTTAATAAATATATCTAAAAATTAAAAATTAGAATAATGTACAATATTTTATATTAAAAATTAAACAATAATCAATAAAATAAAATGAAGTATACGAACTGTTCGTTTAAAAACCAATCAAATTGTTCGACTTATGCCAATTTCCAATACAATAATCAAGAAAAAAAATATTTTGAATATATAATAATAAAATTAGTGAAAGCCCTACAAAACATCACACAAATTGGTTAAAATTTAATCAACATAGAAAAATCAGGAAAAATCAGCATAATGAATTTAGAATTTAAACAAATCTCTTGCATTTTGTGTAGTTATTTCCACAACTTCATTTTCTTTCATATTCAATTCTTCAGATATCTTTCTTATTACATACTTAATATTTAGTGGAGTATTTTTTTCTCCCCTTTTTTCTTGGGGAGTTAAATATGGAGAATCCGTTTCTACAAGCATGTGCCCAATGTCGATTTTCCTTATCATTTTTCTTGTTTTCTTGTTGTTTGTGTTGGTAATCGGTCCGCCTATTCCCATATAGAATCCCAATTTAATAAATTCATGTGCCATTTCGGCTGAACCCTGATAGCAATGCATGGATCCTACCACATCATGGCATTTTAATATGTCATAGGTATCCTGCATCGATTTTCTGGAATGCACTATTACAGGCAGACCATGCTTCTGCGCAAGATTTAACATTTTCTCAAATAACTGCTTTTGATTATCCTTATTATCCTTTGTATGATAGTAATCAAGACCTATTTCTCCCACTGCAACTATCTTATCGTTTCCGAGTTGTGAATCAAGCAGTGAAATGTCCTCTTCAGTTACTTCATCTGCAATGGTGTGAAAATATCCCAAAGCCCCATAGACATTTTCATATTTGTCTGCCAATTCCAATATTTCATTGTTGCTTAAAGGGTCAGTGCCGTTCAATATGACACAGATATCATTTTTTGCAGACTCTTTTATTATCTGCTCCGCATTTTCCATTTCACTACCATAAATATGACAATGGGTATCAATTATCATGAAAAATCCTCACATGAAATCCTTTGCATTAAATTTTTATTGCAATTAATCAATAATTATATAATAGATTAAATTAAATTTTTTGGTGAGCTGACATGGAGGATAAGTTTTCAAGAACAGAGATGTTGATTGGAAATGACGGAATGAAAAAATTAAACGACGCCAAAGTTGCCATTTTTGGTCTTGGCGGTGTAGGTTCTTATGTCTGTGAAGGACTTGCAAGAAGCGGAGTAGGAAATTTTATTTTGATAGACTATGACAAAACAGATAAAAGCAACATCAACAGGCAATTGATTGCAACAGAAAAAACAATCGGCAAATATAAGGTCGATTTGATGAAGGAAAGAATTTTAGATATCAATCCGAATGCAAATGTTGAAGTGTATAAGGAGTTCTACATGGCAGATTCAGAAATAGACATCATTACCAAAGATTTGTCATATGCCGTTGACTGTGTGGATACCATAATGGCAAAAATTGCAATCATATGCAAGTGTGATGCCCTTGATGTTCCTGTAATCTCTTCTATGGGAACCGGGAACAAATTGGACCCAACAATGTTTGAAGTTGCCGACATATACGAGACATCAGTATGCCCACTTGCAAGAATAATGAAAAAAGACCTCAAAAAGAGAAATATAGAAAAACTAAAGGTAGTCTATTCCAAGGAACATCCCATAAACACAAATGACTGTGCCATAAACCAGAACAGAAAATTTAAGGTTAAGGGCAGCGTTTCCTTTGTGCCCTCCGTTGCAGGACTGATAATTGCAGGCGAAGTGATAAAAGACATCGCCGGCGAAAAAGTTTGAGATGATTATATGGATGAAAAAATAATTTTTAAGCCAATAGGATACATCAAATCCCCTTATGAAGATGTAACGAATATGCCCAAGTCCACTAGAGAATCTAGAGATGTGGAAGCGGAAATGATTATCAATGAAGAGTATCTGGAAAGCATGTCCAGCATGGAAGCAGGTGAAGAGTATATGGTCCTATTTCATTTCCACAAATCAGAAGGATTCAAGCAAAGAGTTCCTTTCAGGGGAACAGGACCCATTAAAGGACTGTTTTCAACCCATGCACCAAATAGACCAAATCCCATCGGCGTTTCAACCATTAAAATTAAAGAAATCAAAGGAAATGTCATCAGATTTACAGGAGTCGACATGCTGAACGGTACCCCAGTGCTCGACATCAAAGATATTCTATAACCCAAAAGGGAATTAAAAATATATTAATGCCTTGAATTAAATATAAAAGCATGAAAAGGATTTTTAAATTTGTCGAAAAGTATTTTTTTATAATAATTTTACTGGCAGTAGCTATCTCTTTGGTTTATCCCAAATCGTTTGAATGGGTGTTAAGCAATTACAATGGCATAAATATTTTAAATTTACTTTTAAGCATTGTTCTTTTTACTATGGGAACAACATTGAAAGCGGATGACTTCATTAACGTATTTAAAAATCCAAAAGAAATTGCCGTTGGAATTTCAGCGCAATATGTTATAATGCCCCTTATAGCTTTAGCTCTTGCAAGTGCATTTTCACTTGATAGTGCCCTGACAGTTGGACTTGTTCTTGTTGGAACCGTGCCTGGAGGAACCGCTTCGGATGTTATTACTTTTCTTGCAAAGGGAGATGTTGCATTGTCTGTTTCCTTGACTGCAGTTTCTACCGTTATTTCACCTATCCTAACTCCAATAATCACATTGCTGCTGATTAGTAATCAGATTAATTTTAATCCTATTGATATGTTTATTTCAATTATTGAAATTGTGATTATCCCAATTATTTTAGGTTTAATTTTAAATTACAAATTCCCTGAATTTTGTGAAAGATTAAAAGATTATTTGCCTGCAATATCATCAATTGTAATTTGTTTAATTGTTGCAGGAGTAGTTGGTGCCAACAAACAGGCCATTTTAACTTCATCCACCATAATAATCATTGTTATTGTCCTACAATATTTCCTTGCAATGTCACTTGGATTTGGAATAGGTTATTTAGTAGGAATGAAGAAAAAACAAATTATCACAGTAGCCATAGAACTGGCATTTCAAAATTCCGGCTTGTCAACAAGTCTTGCAAAAACTCACTTTCCAAGCTTATCCCAGGCAACAGTCCCAGGAGCACTTTATTCTGTTTGGCAGAATCTTGCAGGATCAATTCTTGCTTATGTATTCAGGAGATTTCTATAACTCACAGAATAGTAAAAAAAAATAAAAAATATGGTAAAATTCTATACGATTGCCTTGCTGATAATATCTTCACTAACAGCGGTAATCTTAACTATTTTACCGTCTTGTAAGTATTCAAACTTAAATTTGTTCTTACCATCATCCATCTCTTTAATAAGGAATCCGTCTTTACCGGCAATATTTTTCTTTTCACCACCTGCAGGTTTAATTGAATCGATTTTTTGATTGTTTTTTACACCTACCTGGAATTCTAATTCATCGCCAGCGGCATTTTTATATTCGGAAGTTGCTTTACTATCAACAGCTGTACCGTCAATATCTTCTACATCATTAGCAGTACTTGCATCAGTTTCTTTTTCCATAGCAGTGTATCCGTCTGGAATTTTAAAGTTGATGCCGTTTAAGGATAACTCTTCAGATGCACTAATGGCTGCCACTGTAGAAACAACTACCACAAAGAATAACATGAGAACCAATACTTTCTTCATATCCACAATTTTCACCCCCCCACATATTTATATTAATATATAATATAAAAATTATATTTAAAATTATTGATTTTTCAAAAATTTGTATAGTTTTATTCCTTTTTTATCAAAAAATATTCGAAAATTAATTGAATTTAGTGAATAAGATTAGATAATATTATAGTCCATATACTTATCTCAGCACTAAAACCCAATATGGAATTTATTTTTTGATGATTCTAAAATTTTTAAAAAGTAAAAAATAATCTATTTCAAATTATAAGGCTTTATTATATTATTAATATAAATACAACAATATTAACTGATTAATAATCAAATAAGGTTCATTCCATTATGACAATTTTGGAAATGGCCAAGTTAACCACAATTAGCAAAAATTAATAAAAATATGAAGACAATTTAAAAAAATATAGAATCAAACTCCAAGATAATCCAATTAAATAAAAAATTCATAAACAAATATATAAGAAGAATAAACAAATTTATGATATAAGAATACATTATATTGATTTGTTAAAAAGAGAGTCGTTAATTTTTCAAAAATTTTACAAAACTATGTCAATGAAAAGGTTTTCTGAGAATAGAAAAAATTCATCCACCCCTTGAACGACATTAAAGAAAATCGAACAACACACATGACCAAATAGAAAATTACATAGGCAATACAATGCTTATACCACATAAAAAGAAGTTCGAAAACATGCAACATGTATTCATTCAGATAATGATTCAAAAATTGCAGATATGAGAACAAAATCAAGATTTAACAAATTGACAAAAAAATATAATGTTAATATAGTATAATATATAATTAACAGGTTTGATATATATGAGCAAAAAATTTAATTCCCTAAATGAACATCTATCAAAAATTTATGATAGTTTTGATGAATCAACTTTAATTTCTCCAAATAAAAGTAGAGAAAAGGAGAAAGGCACAATTACTAAATCAGAATATGAAATTAAAAAAGAAAATCTAGTTGAATTTATAAATTCCAATTCTATTTCTATTAACGAACTTTTATTGGCAAGTTTAACATTAACCCTGAATAAATTCAATTTTTCAGATGAAACTTTAATTTTCAATCAAAATAACGTTCCATTCGCCACTAAATTTGAAAACAGGAAAATTTCCATTAAGGAATTTCTTGAAAATATTCATGAGATTTATAATGAAACTTTAGAATTTGATGAATATATTAATGAAGATACCCCCCTTTTAAAGCCTGAATTTTATTATAGCTTCAATGAAGATTTAAAATCAGACATTGATTATTCAAATTACTTAAACATTGTTGAAAACGATGAAACTGTTTTATTATCCTTATTTTACAATAGCGAATTATATACAAAAGATTTCATCAATACATTCCTATCAAGCATTGAAAATATTATAAACCAATTTGTCAATATTGATATCGAGAAAACAAACATTGAAGATATTGCCCTTGTAAGTGAAAAAGAAAATATTGAGTTTACTGAAGTTGAAATGCCTTTATTTCACAAACGCTTTGAAGAGCAGGTTAAAGCAAACCCCGAAAATATTGCACTTGTAGCCGAAGATGCAACATTCACTGCAGATGAACTTAACCAAAAAGCAAACAAAATCGCAAATGCATTAATCAAAAAAGGAGTCAAACCAAAAAGCAATGTCCTGGTAATGCTTCACAGAAACAGCAATCTAATAGCATCAATATTAGGTATATTGAAAGCAGGATGCGCATACATTCCAATCGATTTGGAATACCCTAAGGACAGAATCAACTACATATACGAAAACAGCCAAGCAGACTACATCATTTCAGATGAGGATAAAGAGAATTCATTAAACATTCAGGAACTACTTAAAGAAGCAAATACTGAAAACCCAGATGTTGAAGTTAGTCCTGATGATTTGGCATATATGATTTATACATCAGGTTCAACCGGAAATCCAAAAGGAGTAATGATTTCACACGAAAACATCTGTAACGAAGTGCAAAATCCAAAATCAGAATATAAAAGCTTATTATGTATTACAACTATTTCCTTTGACGTAGCTATGGATGACATATTTACAGCACTTGCAAACGGAATCAAACTGATATTTGCAAATGATATCCAAATCAAAAACATTCCTAAACTAACCGAATTAATCAACGAACATAAACCGGAAGTGGCTGATTTTACCCCATCCAGAATGGCTTCACACCTTGAAGTGGAAGAATTCTGTAAAGCCATAAGCTGCTTGAAATGTCTATTCCTTGGAGGAGAACAGTTTTCAACCAAAGTATACGAAGACTTTAGAAAACACTCAGATGCGATTGTATACAACAGTTACGGACCAACTGAGACAACAATCACCTCAAACAACAAAGAAGTGACTGACATTAATGATATAACTGTTGGATTTCCTTTAGATAATTATATAACTGATGTTCGTGATATCGATGGTAAACTAGTACCAAATGGAGTAATGGGTGAGTTATACATTGGTGGTACTGGTGTAGGTAAAGGATACTACAACATGCCAGAAAAAACCGAAGAGGTTTTCCTGACTATCAACGACATTCCATATTACAGAAGTGGAGATTATGCAATTGAACTTCCTAATGGTGAGATTGACATCAAAGGAAGAATAGATAATCAAATTAAATTAAGAGGTTTAAGGATAGAAATTGGTGAAATTGAAACAAATATTAGTCAATATCCTAATATAAAACAAGTTGTTGTTGTTATTAAAGAAATTAACAATAATGACCATTTATGTGCTTATTACACCGCTGATGAAGAGATTGATAGCAATGATTTAAAGGAGTATTTGAAAGACAAATTAACTCGTTATATGGTTCCAACAGTATTTATGCAACTTGATGAGATGCCGCAAACACCAAACGGTAAAACAGACTTGAAACAACTACCAGAACCACAATTAAGATTAGCATTAACACTTCCAGAAACAGAAACAGAAATAAGATTGCATGAAATCGCTTCAACCATTAGTGAAACAAAAGAGTTCGGTACTACTGATGATTTATATGCCATTGGATTTACCTCATTAACACTGATGAAATTAAATGCTAAGATTTATGATGAAATGGGTGTTAATTTAGATATCGTTGCGTTATTGAATGATCCCACTATAAAAAACATTGCAAATGAAATTGAAAATAATGATTTACTTGATTTAGACAGCATAATTGAATTATCCCATAATACAGAGTATTATCCATTAACAGAAAATCAAATGGGAATCTATTATGAATGTATTCAAAGTGGAGATGTTGCGCAATACAATCTTCCATCAGTCATAAGATTTAGCAGTGAAATTGATGCGGATAGATTAAAAGAAGCCATTATTAAGACAATTGAAACATATCCATATCTTAAAACCAGAATTGTTCTAGAAAAAAGTAAAGTGATGCTAAAACGTGACGATTCAATAGCTATTGATACTATCCCAATTGTCAGTGTTGAAGATATTTCAGACGATGAAATTGAAAAGGAAAATCTAAAACCATTTGATTTGCATAATGACCAATTATTCAGATTTAAAATTTATAAAACCCCTACTGAAACAATTTTATTCTCCGATGTTCACCATATAATTTCTGACGGAGAGTCTTTAGATAAGTTATTCACAAATATTGCTAATGCTTATCAGGGAATTGAAATTGAAAAAGAGGAAATTGATGGTTATATTAACAGCCTAATTGAAAACGAAAATGAAAACAGCGAAAAATATGAATCATCTAAAAAATTCTTCCAGGACAAACTGGCCCATGAAGTTGATTCAACTGTTTTGACCCCTAATTTGAATGGGAACTTTGAAGACGGAATTTTAAAATCAATTTCCAAAAATATTAATCCAAATCTGATTAGTGAATTTTGTAACAAAAATAAAATAACCCCAAATGTTTTGTTCATGGCAACAACAATGTTAAATCTCAATAAGTACACATTCACTGACAAAACATTGATTACAACAATTTTCAATGGACGGTCAAACTCATTATACAACAATACACAAACATTGTTAGTTAAAACACTCCCAATCGTTTCAATAAACGATGACAGAACTTTAACAGTTGAAAAATATTTAAAATCTATAAATGATATTTGGATGGAAACCATTAGCCATTCAGATTATCCTTATACTAAAATTTCCGAAGAGTTCAAATTAAAACCTGAATTTTTCTATGCATACAACAATCTTGATGCTGAAAAAATTGAAATTGATGATGAAGTTTACAAAGTCAAGTATTTGAATTCACTTGAAGTCAATTATAAAATATCTTTGGATGTTAATGAAACCAAAGACAATCTTGAATTGTTCATCCAATATAATGACCAGTTGTACAGTGAAGATTACATAGAGACCTTCTTAAATTGCATTGTTAATGTAATAAATCAATTAATTGAAGCGGATATTGAAAAATTATCTATTGGTGAAATAGAATTAAGCGAAAATAAAGGAATACCTACATTCGATCCTATCGATACCCCTATTTTACATGAACGCTTTGAAAAACAAGTCGCTGAAAATCCTGACAATATTGCTCTTGTTGCAAGTGATGCTACATTAACATATAAAGAATTAAATGAAAAAAGTAATAGAATTGCCAATTCATTGATAAAAAAAGGCGTCGAACCTGGAAATAATGTTTTGGTAATGCTTCCAAGGAACAGCAACCTCATAGCGGCCATCATTGGAATATTTAAGGCTGGATGCACATTCATACCAATAGATTTAGAATATCCTGCAGAAAGAATAAAATATATCTATGAAAATAGTGAGGCAGACTATATAATCAATACAGATGGAACAACTAAAAACACATTGGACATCAATGAATTAATAAAAGAAGAAAATATTGCCAATCCAAATGTTGAAATTACCCCAGATAACTTGGCATATATGATTTATACTTCCGGATCAACAGGAAAACCAAAAGGAGTAATGATAAGTCACGAAAATGCATGTAATCAAGCTGAAGGAAATCCAAAATGTGAATATTCAAGCATATTGAGTATTGCGACAATAGCATTTGACACCTCCCTTGAAGATATCCTAACCGGAATAACAAACGGCATTAAAATCATATTTGCAAATGATAATGAGATAAAAAATGTTGTTGATTTAACCAAATTAATCAAAGAAAACCAACCGGAAGTAATGGAATTCACACCATCAAGATTGCTATCTTATCTTGAAATTGAAGAGTTCTGCAATGCGATAGGTTGTGGAAAATGTATTGTAATGGGTGGAGAACAATTTTCAGCAAAGGCATTCAATGGAATCAAACAATACACCAACGCAAAGGTATACAACAGTTACGGACCAACCGAAGCAACAATTGCATCCAACTACAAGGAAATAACTGACCCTGAAATTATCACCGTTGGAAAAGCACTCAAAAACTACGTAACCGAAGTAAGAGACCTCGACGGAAAACTACTACCTAAAGGAGTAATGGGCGAACTCTACATCGGAGGAACCGGAGTTGGAAAAGGATACTACAACATGCCTGAAAAAACCGCCGAAGTATACACAACAATAAACGACATTCCATACTACAGAAGCGGAGACTATGCAATCGAACTTCCAAATGGTGAAATCGACATCAAAGGAAGAATCGACAATCAAATCAAACTTAGAGGACTAAGAATAGAAATCGGAGAAATCGAATCAAACATCAACAGATTCCCAAATATCAAACGGACTGTTGTTGTAATCAAAGAGATTAACGATAATGACCACCTGTGTGCATATTTCACAAGCGATGAGAAAATTGACATAAGATTATTGAAAAGATATCTACATAGCAAATTAACCAAATATATGGTTCCAACAGTATTTATGCAGCTTGATGAAATTCCACATCTTCCAAACGGAAAAACAGACCTGAAAAAATTGCCTACTCCTAAACTAGATTTGGAAAATGTAAAACCTGAAAATGAAACAGAAGAAAAACTATTCAAAATAGTCTCCGGAATGATTGGATCCACTGAATTTGGAACAACAGATGACCTTTATACTCTTGGATTCACATCTTTAACATTGATGAAGTTAAACTCCTTGATTTATAATGAAACTGATGTAAACATTGACATTACTTCATTATTCAATAATCCAACAGTCCAATCTCTTGCATATGAAATTGACAATAACGTCGAATCAGACATTGATGTTGATGAGATTATCGAAAGCGCAAAGGATGCAGAGTACTTCCCATTGACTTCAAACCAAATAGGAATTTATTACGAATGTATGCAAACTGAAAAAATCAAATACACAATGCCTATTGCAGTGAGATTTGATAACAGTATTGAACCTGATAAGCTTAAGAAAGCACTTATTAAAACTATTGAAGCACACCCATATCTTAAAACAAGAATTGTCAATACAGATGATGGAAAAATTATGCAAAAAAGATGTGATGATGCTGAAATTGAAGAAATAGAAATTGTTGAAATAGATGCAATTACCAATAGGGAAATAATGAAAAATGACATAAAGGCAATCCCATTGGACAACAACCAATTATTCAGGTTTAAAATCTATAAGACTCCTAAAGAAACCATATTATTCAGTGATTTCCATCACATTATTACAGATGGAGTATCTCAGGATAATTTCTTCCACGATTTAACAAAAGCATATAACAATGAGGAAATTGAAACTGAAAAAATTGATGGATTTGTATATAGTCTCATAGAAAATCAAACTGGCATTAGCGAATCCTCTGAAAAGTTCTTCAAATCTCAATTCAGCCAAGGTATTGAATCAACAGTTTTAACTCCAAACCTTAATGGAAATCCTGATATTGGAGATATAAAACTCATTTCAGATAAAGTGAGTTCTACTTTTGTTAGACTCTTCTGTAATGATCATTCAATAAGTCCAAACGTTTTGTTCATGACCGCTACAATCTTAAGTCTGAATAAATTTACATTTAATTCCAAATCATTGATTACAACAATTTTCAATGGTAGGGCAAACTCTGATTACTTTGATACACAGGGAATGTTGGTTAAAACTTTACCTATTCTTGTTAATGGTGAAAATCGTGAAATGATGGTTGAAGATTATATTAAAATAGTGGATAAAGCATGGAAAGATGCATTGACCCATAGTAATTATCCATACACAAAACTTGCTGAAGATTATCAGTTAAAACCTGAATTCTTCTATGCATACCACGAATCATTTGATGATGAGATAATACTTGATGGTAAACACTATAAAACAATAGATCTTGACGGTACTGTAGCAACCGACTATAAAATTAACTTGGATGTATTTGACGATGGAGAAAACATTAGTTTATATATCGAATATAACAACCAAATCTATACTGAAGAGTATGTTAAACTGTTCATGCAAGCAATCAAATATACGCTATTCCAATTCTTCATCAATGATATGGATAAATTAAAAATAAAAGATATTGAACTTATCGATGGTGAAATTCCAGAGTTTGAAGAACTTGATACACCATTCCTACACAAACGTTTTGAAAAACAAGTAGAAGAAAAAGGAAATGAAATTGCACTTGTGGCAACAGATGAAACATTAACTTATGATGAACTTAACCAAAAAGCAAATCGTATAGCAAATGAACTTATCAAAAAAGGTGTCAAACCAAAAAGCAATGTATTAGTAATGCTTCCAAGAAACAGCGACTTAATTGCAACAATAATTGGTATATTTAAGGCAGGATGCACATTCGTACCAATAGATTTAGAATATCCTCAGGAAAGAATTGACTACATATATGAAAACAGCCAAGCAGACTATATAATAAATACTAGTGGAGAATCAGACAATTCAATTGATATAAATGAATTAATCAACGGCGAAAACATAACAAATCCTGATGTGAATATTTCTCCTGATGATTTGGCATATATGATTTACACTTCCGGATCAACAGGTAATCCTAAAGGAGTAATGATAAGTCACGAAAATGCATGTAATGAAGCAGCAGAAAATCCAAAATGCGAATATTCAAGCATATTGAGTATTGCAACAATAGCATTTGACACCTCCCTTGAAGATATCCTAACCGGAATAACAAACGGCATAAAACTCATATTTGCCGACGACATTGAAATTAAAAATATTGTTGACTTAATCAGATTAATCAAAGAAAACCAACCGGAAGTAATGGAATTCACACCATCAAGATTGTTGTCATATCTTGAAATAGAGGAATTCTGTGAAGTGATAGGTTGCGGAAAATGTATCGTAATGGGTGGAGAACAATTTTCAGCCAAAGCATTCAGTGGAGTCAAACAATACACCAACGCAAAAGTATACAACAGTTACGGACCAACCGAAGCAACAATTGCATCCAACTACAAAGAAATAACTGATCCAAAAATCATCACAGTTGGAAAAGCACTTAAAAACTATGTAACCGAAGTAAGAGACCTCGACGGAAAACTACTACCTAAAGGAGTAATGGGAGAACTCTACATCGGAGGAACCGGAGTTGGAAAAGGATACTACAACATGCCTGAAAAAACCGCCGAAGTATACACAACAATAAACGACATCCCATACTACAGAAGCGGAGACTATGCAATCGAACTTCCAAATGGTGAAATCGACATCAAAGGAAGAATCGACAACCAAATCAAACTCAGAGGACTAAGAATAGAAATCGGAGAAATCGAATCCAACATATCAAATTTCCCTGAAATAAAACAGGTCATTGTTGTTATCAAAAAAATAAACAATTCTGAACATTTATGTGCTTATTATACTGCCGATGCTGAAATTGACAAAGATCAATTGAAAGAGTATTTAACTGAAAGATTAACAAAATACATGGTTCCAACAGTATTTATGCAACTTGATGAAATGCCTCAATTGCCAAACGGTAAAACTGATACTAAAAAGCTTCCAGAACCAAAAGCAGAAATCAATTATGTTGCACCGGAAACTCCATTGGAACAGGAGATTTGTGCAATATTTTCCAATGTTCTGAATGTTGAAACTGTTGGTGCTGAAGACAATTTCTTTGAAATAGGTGGAACATCCCTTGTTGCATCAAAATTAATCATAGAATTGTTAAAACAAGATTATAGTGTAAAGTATGATGATATTTTCCACAATCAAACTCCTAGAAAATTAGCTAAGTTCTTATCTGGAGAAGTCCAAATAGAATACGAAGGCATACAGCTAATTAAAGACTACAATTACGATGAAATCAACAAGCTTCTTGAAGAAAATACATTGGATAGTTTCTTAGAGGGTGAAAAACTAGAATTGGGAAATGTTTTATTGACCGGAGCTACAGGTTTCCTAGGAATTCATGTTTTATATGAGTTCATCAAAAACGAATCTGGAACCATATATTGTATGTTTAGAAAAGGTAAATTCGATTCATGTGAAGAGCGCCTGATTGATTTGATGAATTATTACTTTGATGAGGATTTATCAGATCTTATCGGTTCAAGAATCATCTTAAGTGAAGGAGACATTACCAATCTTGATGACTTCAAAAAATTAGAAAATTACCCTATCGACACAATAATAAACTGTGCAGCTATTGTCAAACATTATACAGCTGATGATTATATTTTCAAGGTAAATGTTGATGGTGTGATTAATGGGCTTAAATTTGCGGAGTCCAGAAATAACTTAAAATATGTACAGATATCCACAATCAGTGTTCTTTCATCATTCAGTGAAAATGAAGAGGCATATCCTGATATGACCTACAACGAAAGAACCCTTTACTATGAACAAGATTTGACCAATAAATATCTAGGCAGTAAATTCTTAGCTGAAAGAATGGTTTTAGAGGCCGCAACTAGAGGATTGCCTGTAAAAATAATCAGGGTAGGAAACCTAATGAGCAGATATGATGACGGCGTATTCCAGAAAAATTATGAAACAAACGCATTCTTAAACAACATTAAGGTATTTAAAAACATCCATGCCATAACACCAACCATGTCTAAAGAAGAGACAGATATGAGTCAAATAGATTATGTTGCAAAATCTGTACTTGAATTATCAAAAACCCCAGAAAAATGTAGGGTATTCCATTCTATGAATAATCATTATATATCTAACAGAGACATAATTGATGTATTGAATGATTATGGTTATGACATAAGAGAAGTTAGCAATGAAGAATTTAACGAGATATATGATAAAAACATGAATGACAATATTCAAGGATTAATTACTGCAGAAATATCTGTTGATGATTATGAGGAGGAAGATTCCTTTGAAGACCTTATAGAAATAGAACAAACTACCGAAATTCTTCATTTATTAGGATTTGATTGGCCTAAACCTGATAAAGACTATCTTAAACGACTAATAGATTATTTAAATAAATTTAACTATTTTGAATGAACATTTGCTTAAACAGATGATAAAATGAATAATGAAATAATAACACATAAGTTCAGAGAACTGTTATTGCCCACAATACTTATAGCAATGGCTTTAAATATAAGTTCAATTGTTGATTCAAGTTTTGTGGCAAATTTTATTGGACACAATGGACAAGCCGCTTTACAGGTTTTAGAACCTTTAGTATTGCTAATTTCAATATTCGAATGGTTATTTGGATTGGGCGGTCAAATATTATGCCTAAATAAAAAATCAGAATTTGATGAAGAGGGAAGCAATCACTATTTCACAACAGCAATGCTCACGACAATAATAGTTTCAATTTTAATTATTGTAGTGTGTGTATTATTTGAAGATGCATTAATTGCAATATTGCATCCACCCTCACCGGATTTGATACCCTATGTAAAATCATTTGGAAAATATCTGTTTATTAGTTTCCCAATTGTGACCATAATGGGAGTGTTTGCTCAATTTATCCGTGTAGATGGACAGCCAAATCTTTCTTCAGCAGTAATCATTATTGCAAACATCGTCAATATAATTTTAGATTTTGTATTCCTCGGTGTTTTTCATATGGGCATTGAAGGAGCATCACTTGCAACATTGATAGGATACATAGTTGGGTCTATTTGTACCCTAAAATATTTGTTCAGTTCAAAAAGAACATTCAGATTTACCTTCTCCAAATTGAAAATCAAAACATGGGCAACATCAGCTGCCAAAATAATTAAAATAGGCCTTCCAGGAGCAAGTATGGGAATTTTTGATGTGATATTGGTTTATATTATGAATTTGATTATTGGTGCTGCTTTAGGAGAGTTAGGTTTGGATATATACAATGTATGTGTCAATGGATTACTGATAATAAGTATTTTAGTAATAGGATTTGCAGAGACATTATCATCTATAGTGCCTATCTATTACGCGCAAAATGATTACTATAATTTAAAGCATATTGTACGAAAATCAGTTACGGTAACATTACTTTGTTCATTAGCTTTCACTGTAATCTTATTAATATATCCCGATGTATTATTAATATTCTTTAAGCTTCACCAGATGCCTAATGATTCAATTGTGGAAACTGCCATTAGATTATTCTCATTGGCATTTGTACCTATGGCATTTTCAACAATGCTGATATTTTATTATGAAGGAATAGAAAGAACTATCGAATCAGGAATAATTTCAGTCATCTCAACATTACTCGGACCATTATTGTTTACATTCATCTTATATCCATTTATGGGCATCTCCTGTGTATGGATATCTTTCATGTTAGGATATATTTTGTCAATAGTGGTTGTTGTATGTTATGTTAGGATTGTTGAAAGAAAGGACAGCGAATATTCTGGCCTATTTTTCATTAAAAAGGGATTGATTGAAAAAACTAGAAATTATACCTTAAAAAGCAAAAATGACAATGAGAAAACTGAAATGTTTAATCATTTAGAAAGTTTGAATGTTGATTCTTCCTCTTCTGAAACATTAAATAAATTGATTAACATGATTTTTGATTCAAACGATGGAAACGTACCTATAGAAATATTAGTAATTGATTATGGAGATAAAATTACTGTTAATATGAAAGATGAAGGCAAAAAGGATGTGATTGAAAACATTAAAAAAACATTTTCACAAGATAATGTCCAAGTTAGTGAAGTATTGGGCTTAAACAATATTGAATATACAATTAATGAAGTTAAAGATTAATTCTTTAACTTTTTGAACCACCCCATCCTATAGAGGATGGGGATTCCTGAATTATTTTCACTTAATAATGGTTAATTTAAGTATTTTTGTCGAATAAGAAGAGATGATTACTCATCCCCCCTCTTCTAGGAACCGTACGTGTCCCTTTCAAGACATACGGCTCGAGCATAGTTTATAAGAAAGAAAAACTATTATTATTACTTCTTT
>NZ_JAXJXF010000093.1:0-7058 GCF_036307625.1 Methanobrevibacter sp. | reverse complement strand
TGTTTTCTTGTGGTATTGTTGTATTTTCTTGTGTTTTGTTTTCGGTTTTGTTTTCTTGTGGTATTGTTGTATTTTCTTGTGTTTTGTTTTCGGTTTTGTTTTCTTGTGGTATTGTTGTATTTTCTTGTTTTTCTGTTGTGTTGTTTTCAAATGGTGTGCTTAGGTTTGGTTTGTTTTCTTCTTTTTCAACAGTATTGTTTTCAGATTCAACTGGAATGTTTCTGTATGTAATTTTGTATCCGAAGAAGTTTTGATGATTGTTTTTATTGGTACTTAATACCTCAAAATCAAAAAATGCTTCTGTTGTTTCATTGATTTTTTTAATTGCACCATGGTCTGGAATTGTTAAATTAACGGAAGCATCCTTGATTTTCTGAACTAAAGGTTTGTTGAAATCAAAATTGTCGCTGAATGCCCAAATGATTTTTTGGGTATCGTATTTGTTTTTTACAGCAATGTCGTGGAATTCGACAAAGAAAGTTTTTAAGTAATGTCCGATTGACTCTCCATTTTTATTGTTGATTGCAGAGTCAGTGTCCTTAACTTCAAATTCATCATTGACTTTTGCCTCATGATCTCCGTAATTGATGCAGTATCCGTTGTATCCGTCCTCAAAAGTAATGTTGAAATGTCCATTTTCTTTTGATTTTACACTTTCACCGGTTCTGCTTTTTTCTTCTTCGGCATTTTTTTGGGGGATTACTTCCTCCTGCTGTGCTGTACCGGTATTTTTAACTGCTTCTTCGGTGCTGTTTTCTGCTGAGACAAAATTTACACCTGATGTGATAATTAAAAAGATTGTAAAAATTGTAATTATTGTCTTTTTCAAATTTTTCACCTCTTTTCTTTGTATTAATTCCATTGTAATGGAGTTATATATAAATTTAAAGTAACCAAACGGTCACTCTCGCTTAAATTTAGATAATTATTCGTATTTTACTTGATTCTTAAAATATGTTGGTTTAATTCATTTTTAAGCAAATAAAATAGTTTTTTTTTGGCTACAATTTAATTAATATATCATGAAAAACAATATTTTATCATGAAAGTGTTGGCTAATTTTGAAGACAATCATAAAATCCAATCCAATTCATCATTGGATGTTTTGTTGGGTGGAGGTTTTGAAAAAGGTACAATCACCCAAATATTCGGCCCACCTAGTTCAGGTAAAAGCAATATTGCATTAACATTAGCGGTTAATGTTGCAAAAAATAATAGAAAAGTGATTTATATAGATACTGAAGGCGGAATTTCAATTGACAGAATTAAACAGATTTCAGGATCTGACTTTTCAAATGTAGCCAATAATATAATAGTTTTTGAACCGACTAGTTTTATAGAACAAAATGAAAACTTGCGGTCAATTGATGTTTGGCTTAGAAAAAATCATGATGAAGTTGATTTGCTGGTTCTGGACTCTGCAGTTGCGCTCTACAGGGTTGATGATATGAAATCTGCTAAACTAAATAAGGAATTGGGTAAGCAGATGGGAGTGTTGTCCAAGATTGCAAGACAATACGATATCGCAGTAATATTGACAAATCAGATATATAATGCTTTTGATGATGAAGGAAATAATGATGTCAAGGCAGTTGGCGGAACTATTTTGCAGTACTGGAGCAAAGTCATACTTCAATTGGAGCGTGGTGAAGAAATCAACCAAAGAATTGCCACTTTGATTCGCCACAGAAGTATTCCTGAAGGCAATAAGGCCACTTTTTCAATCACTTCTCGGGGCATTATTTAGGTACTTTTATTAATAATTAAAAATATATATTAATTTTGGAATTGTTTGAGTGATAATATGAGGGAAAAGGATTTCGATATTAAAAAACCCAAAAAAAAGTTTCAAAAAACTGAACGGGTACCTCCAAAAGGTTATGATAATGCAAATGACTTTTTTGAGGACATGTATATGGATGAAGACATGATTTGGATGGGTCAAAATACCAACCATCTGCATGACGATACAATAGCCAATGCCATGATTGATGCAATTCGCAAAAAGACATATTGCAAATATCCTGCCCCTGAAGGATTTTCTGAACTTAAACAATTGATTTTAGATGATTTGGATTTAGAGGAATTTGAAGTTTTACTGACTTCCGGCGCAACCGAATCTTTATATTTGGTCATGCAGGCATTATTGGAACCGGAAGACAATGTAATCTTATCTGATCCTGGTTACTTTATTATTGGAGACTTTGCAAACAGATTTGCAGGCGAAGTCAGATATGTTCCTATTTACTATGAAGAAAATGACTATAAGTTGACTCCTGATTTAGTGAGAAAAAATATGGATGAAAACACTCGTATGATTATTTTAATCGATCCATTGAATCCGTTAGGCTCTTCATACACAGAAGAGGAACTTAAAGAATTCGCTCAAATCGCAAAAGAAAACGATTTATATTTATTGCATGACATAACCTACAAAGACTTTGCACGCGAACATTTCCTTGTGGAAAATTATGCTCCAGGTCAAACATTGACAATCTACAGCTTTTCAAAAATATTTGGAATGGCCGGTTTGAGGATTGGGGGTGTCATTTCATCCAAACCAATTATTGATGCAATCAAAAATGCTGTTGTCAATGATTTGGGTGTAAATATCATTTCCCAATACGGTGCAATTGCAGGCCTTGAATCAAAACATAATTGGTTTGATAGAATAAGAGAAACCTGTTTTGAAAACCAGAGGTTAATCAATGAAATGATTGAACCGATTGATGGGGTATTTCTGCCGGTTTATCCGTCTGATGCAAACATGATGGTAATAGATATGTCTGGTGCAGGAATAAATCCTAAAGAGATGTCCAATTATTTGATTCAGAAAAAATTGTTCACAAGGGAAGGGGAATACACTTCTGAAGAATTTGGTGACAGATACTTACGTATAAGTTTTTCAATTCCAACTGAAGAGGTTAAAGTATTCTGTGAAGAATTCCCAAAGGCTGTGGAAGCTTTAAGAAAAAAATAAGGTTAATGGTATGAGATTGAGATATCATCAACCTATTCCTAATTTTTACAATCAAGAAAACCCTCACCATCCCAATAATCTTATTTCCGATGATTTTTTACAGGAATTTGCTGATATGGCCATTGCTTCAAGATTTGCAGGATTGAGCTTTTCCAAGTTGAGTGAGGATTTTAAAAAAGAATGGGGTATCGATTGGGACAACATCATTATTCTGAAATATCTGATGTCTGAAGATATCCTCAAGATGGAACCGTCAGATGAAAAATGCCGGATGATGGATGAGGAATTCCAGGAATTCGGAGCCAAAACATTTGCACTTGCAGATATATTGAGAGAAAATGGATTTAAAGCGGATTTGATCAATCCGTTGGATGACCGTGTTAGCTTAAGGGCAATTGCAATGCAGTCAAATGATGCAATAATTACAAGAAGCAACATGTGCATGTTCAAGGAAGGATTGAACCTTGGATTTTTCATGATTCAGACTTCAATAGAAAATCTTCCGTTCAAAACGGAAAACGAGCTGAAATGGGTTGAGGATTACTGTTCAACATGTGGGGTATGCATTGACAGATGCCCTGAAAAGGCATTTGACGAAAATGGAAAATTCTTAAGAAAATTATGCACTGCACACCGTGAAGGATGCAGTCGTTGCATTAATTTCTGCCCGTTTTATAAGAGAGGTTATGAAAAAGTTAAAAAAAGATATGGGAGAATGAAAAAATGAGTGATAAAATAGCTTTAGTTTCATGCAGCGGATTAAGTCCGCTCGGATTAGTTGTAAGGGCAGCTAGCGTTGAACTTGCATTGGAAAATGAAAATATTGTAGCAGCATGCATCACAGAATATTCGGCACAACCCAACAACTGTTCACCTATTCTTGATGATGCAAAAATTGTTACAATAACAGGATGCAGTGATGACTGTGCTTCAGTAATTCTGAAAGAAAAGCAGGTCGATTCAGTTAAAAACATTGCTGCCGATGCTGTTGTCAAGACTTATGATTTGAATCCTCTGGATGCTGTTCGCTTGGATGATGATGGTGAAAAATCAGTTGAAGTGTTGAAAAAATATATTTTAAAAGAACTTGAAAATATCTAAAAAAATAAATTAAAGAGAATATTTAATCTGATAAGTAATAATATTCTCCTTTTTCTTTTTGTTCACGGTCTTTGTAACTGTCGAGCTTGTTTACTCTTGGTCTTTTTGTTTCCTTATCTCTTCTGAATGTAATGTTGAGGTTTCCTAAAAACTCGTTCATTGCGTTTCTCAAATCTGTTGGTTTGGAAGCATGACCGTTTAGACCAGGAATTCCGTTGAAAACCATTGCCCTGTCTGAAATGTAGTCGATAAATACGATATCATGGTCAACAATAAGTGATGCGGCATTTCTGCTTTCAACCATCTTACGGATAACTCTTGCAGCGATTAACCTTTGTTCAACATCTAAAAATGCTGTAGGTTCGTCAAAAAGATATATTTCAGCATCTTTTGAAATTGTTGCAGCTATTGCCAATCTTTGAAGTTCCCCGCCACTTAAACCGTTAACGGGCTTGTCAAGCATATCATTCAAAGTCAAAGGATTCATTATTTCACTTTCAAAGATTTTGCTTCCGAAACTAGGTGCATGCATGTATAAAAAGTCACTGACGGTTCCTTCAAAGTCTGAAACAATGTATTGTGGCTTGTAGGCTATTGTAACTTCCTCATCCACTTCTCCAGTAGTCGGATCTTCGACTCCAGCAAGCATTTTTGCGAATGTGGTTTTACCTATACCGTTTGAACCGAACGCAGTAACGATTTCATCATAAAAGATTTCACCTGCGTCTGCAGTCAATGTAAATCCGTCATATTCCTTATTCAAATCGGAATAGCTTGCAAGCGCATCCCCTTCATCTTCTGGAGTTGGAGGTCTTATTGTAAATTCGATTGGATTTCTTCTTATTCTGACATTTTCTTCAGCTAAAAATCCATTTATGTATGCATTGATTCCTAAACGAACTCCCTTTCTTCCAGATACTACACCGTATCCTCCAGGCTGTCCGTATAATATGTGGATGTTGTCAGAAAGTGCATCTAAAGTAGCAAGGTCGTGCTCGATTACAAGAACGCTTTTTCCTTCATCTGCAAGGGACCTGATTACTTTAACTGCATTCAGTCTTTGGGAAACATCCAGCCAGGATGTTGGTTCGTCAAAGTAGTAGAAGTCTCCTTCCCTTAAAACTGTTGCAGCAATTGCAACCCTCTGAAGTTCTCCACCACTCAGATTTTGCATTTCTCTGTCAAGAACGTTTTCAAGCTGCAGCTCTTTTGTAACGTATTCTAGCTTGTCTCTTTCATTGACGTTTGTAAGCAGGTCTTTCACTTTGCCTTTAACGACCTTTGGAAGCTGGTCAACCATCTGTGGCTTCAGGATGGTTTTTATGTTTCCTTCGGAAAGGTCCTGAAAATACTTTTGAAGTGAAGAGCCTTTATAAAATTCAATGACATTTTCCCAGTTTTCAGGAGGGTTTTCAAAGTCTCCAAAGTTAGGTATCAGATTTCCGGATAATATGTTCATGATTGTGGATTTACCAATACCGTTAGGTCCTAAAAGTCCTAAAACAGTTCCTTCTTCAAGGTTTGGAAGTCCAAACAGTTCAAATTGGTTCTGTCCAAACCTGTGAATCGGATTGTCGGCAGCTTCAGGTAGGTTAATGATTGTAATAGCGTCAAATGGGCAGCGATTTGTACATATACCGCACCCCTCACATAATTCTTCAGATATCAACGGTTTTTTTGTATCTTCATCAACTACTATGGTGTCTTCTTCCATTCTAACACCTGGACAGTAGTGAATACAGACATAATCACATTTTTTAGGCTGACATCTGTCCTTATCTAAAATTGAAATACGAGTCATTATAATCTCCTTAAAAATATAATCATATATAATTCTATCAATTCTATTTAATTAAATTAATGTATAATTTCATTTTTCAAAAATTATTTTAAATTGTAAAATTGCTTTTAATCTAATAAATTGATGTTAAAAAACCAATTTATTTGTGAGGGAATATTTTTTCTTCGTTCGCTTCAATTGTTATGAACATTTGTTTTGATGAAAAAATATTTTTAATATCTCTCCTAAATTTTATTATGTGGAGAGTTAAAAAAGTGGATGTTATTTTTATGAAACAGGCAATGATTGTAAGAACAGATTTGAAAATGGGCAAGGGAAAGATTGCTGCCCAATGCTGTCATGGAGCTATTGGTGCATACAAGAAATCTCCTCAGGATAAAATCAGGAAATGGGAAAATGAAGCTTATGCCAAGGTAGTTTTAAAAGTCAAAACCAAGGAGGAACTTTTGGAGCTTAAAGGATTGGCGGACCAAAAGGGCATTTCCAGTTATCTGGTGGTTGATGCTGGACGCACCCAGATACCTACATCAAGCGTTACGGTTTTGGCACTCGGTCCCGATGAAGATAAAATAATTGACGAAGTGACTGGGGATTTGAAACTTTTATGAACAACTGTCATTTTAATCGAAGCTGATTTTAATTAAATGTGGTGTAAATTATGGGCATAAAACAGGTTGTAAAAATTGGGGGAAGCCTATTTCCAGATTATGCGATTGAACTTGCAAGGCAATTGGAAAACACTGGTTCTGTTATTGTTCTTGGAGGGGGCGAATTTGCAAATCTTATTCGCAAATACGACTATGAACAGGATTTTTCCGAAGAAGTCAATCACTGGACGGCCATTGACTGCATGGACATAATTGCAAAGCTTGTAGATGATAAGGTAGACTCCACCAAATTGGCATATTCCATTGAAGAGGTCAATAAAATTTCTGATGATGGTTTTACTCCAATCTTTATTGTTTCAAGATTTTTAAAAACAGAAGACCCGTTTGAATGCTCATGGGATGTGACTTCAGACTCCATTGCAGCTTATGTTTCACACCTTCTAAATGCAAACCTTTTAATAGTAACAGATGTAAATGGTATATATACCCAAGAACCGAAAGAGCCAGGTTCAACATTCATAAGTAAAATCGAGGCAACAACATTACTAACTTTTCAAGAGTCGTCGAT
>NZ_JAXJXF010000092.1:0-3830 GCF_036307625.1 Methanobrevibacter sp. | reverse complement strand
TCCATAATCATTCCTCCTGTATTTTTTATATGATAGCATAAAAAGATGCAGCCGGCGTATGATTTTGTAAAATCATACGTGGCTGCAATTAATACGGATAAATAGAAAACTAACTTTTATAATCCATTTTAATATTACATTTTGTATTTCAAAGATTCGACAACTTGGAATTTATCGCTCTGACAAACTCAATTTTCATCTAATGTTTAAACTCTTTTTTCTATAATCCGATGATACAAAACACATATTATATATATTCCAACAATAAATGCAGACACCTTTACTAAAGAATTTACAATTACTCCTTTAGTTCCTTCAATTTGTCCATTTTCTCTAATATACATACGCAGTTCAAATCCAATAGTATCTTCTAATATACGTCGTTCTGAACTATCATCATCGTAATATAGATACAAATACCAATCACCTAATCCCTGTTTACAACCTATTTGAATCAATTTTCCATTCAAAGGAATATCTTCTGTTTCACACATATCTGAAACTAAACTCCTATTTTTATCATCTATTTTCAAATAGACATCACCTCTTAATCCATAAAGAAAGCTTAATACAAAACAAATCAAAAGAGTAATACCTGCAACTAGCGATATGTATTTAAAATAATTAAGAAATTTTTCCACACAAACCTCCTACTTTGAAATGGTTTCTATAATTTTTAACACTTGATTTTACATCTTACTGCATTGTCAAATTCTTATCTATTAGAACTATTGGAATTTGTCTATCGGCTCCAAGCCATAATCAACTCTTTTTCGTTGGTATTATCATCCGTGTTTTCTGATTGAACTACAAATTGTTCTCTCTGATAAAATTGAATTGCACGGATATTCTTATTATAAACGCTCAAATACATATTGGATTTAATGCCTTTTGCATAATTCAATAGTTGTTTCCCAATGCCTTTCGACTGCATATCTTCTTTTACGAATAATCCCGCAATATAATTATCTGTCAATCCAATAAAGCCTTCTATTTCTTTTGTGCCATTGTTTTCATACACATATATTTCTGCTTGTGGAAGAATCTTTTTTACCATATCATAATTATCCATCCAATAGTGCTTTGATATGAAACTATGTGCTTTAATGTTTATATCAAGCCATATCTGCATAACAGCAGATAAATCATTTTCCTTGACTGCTCTTATCACAATATAACCTCTACAAATTTGAATTTACAGTTATCTATACTCATTTGGAATTTCGATATGAAATGTCTCACACAATAGCTTCACATCATGTACATCATTTTCATCAAATTCATATCCCAAATGGAACATTACTTGACTATATGGTTCAATACAAGAAACCTCTATCTCCTCAATTTTTCCTTTACCAGAAAAAGTTTCTACCGGAAAGTTATCCCCCTCATAAAGAATTTCACCTTCGCCCGTATATTCAAAACAATGCAAATCAACAATCCTGTTTTTCGCATCTTTCCATACAGTATGGTTCAATGTTGTATATTCCATCTTAATCTCATAAAAGTCATTAGCTTTCATTATCTCTATAAAGTTCTGATAATCTTTCTTTTCTACAAAAATATCAATATCGTTATGGACTCTTGACTGATATCCAAGCAACGCATCTACCCCCCAGCCACCATCAAGAAAGACTTTAATCTCGGCATCTATCGCGAGTTGAAGAATCTGTTTTACATCTGTAATATTGACCATCTTATCCTCCATTCATTACAAATTTCTTAATCCACTATAATCTAACTCGTATATTTTATCACATACCTCATCAATATACTTTCTATCGTGAGAAATACTGATAATAGCTCCTGGGAACTCTCTAAGCATTTTTCTGATTACAGGTCCCGATAAGGGCGAAAAGTTTCTTGTTGGTTCATCTAAAATAAGCACATTTGCTCCGCTCAAACTCATACTTAAAAGAAGCACCTTGGCCTTTTGCCCTCCGGACAGTTCCCTTATAGGATGTTCCATTTCATCCGCAGTATATTTAAGGGAACCAAGATATGTTCTAATTCTTGTTCTTTCTTCCTTGTCTCCGGATTTATCAAGAAAATCAACAGGAGTCATATCCAAATCAAGTATCTCTTCATAGTTTTGCGGCATATACTCTGCCTTAATATCATCTCGCTGCGAAAGTTCTTCCGCTATTTTTCTTAAAAGAGTCGTTTTTCCCACTCCATTAGCGCCAATAATACATATTTTCTCCGAGCCTCTTATTTTCAAGTTAATGTCTTCCGCCAAAATCCTTTCCTCATCCCTAGTCATAAGTTTTGAAAGAGTATACTCTATAACTGTTTTTCCTGCCGGAATAGATGAATCTTTGTCTCCCAGTTTAAAGAAAATAGCCTCCTCCTGTTCCGGCATCTCCGTCATGTTTTCATCTTCCTTTTCAAATCTTCGTTCCATAGACTTAACTGCGTGCATTTTATCTTTTAAGTTTTTGGCTTCGGCTGGTGACTGTCTGGAACAGTTCCCTAATGCGTTCTGAACACTTTGCATGATTTTTCTGTATTTTTCATCACGAATCTTTTTTTCTTTTCGATCATTTAATGCTTGTCTTTCCTGGCTCTCAAATTTATGAAATCTTTCTTCTAAATATTTTCTGTAAGGAATTTTTGCGACTGTATATCTGGTCTTTGTTTTTCGCACAATCTGTTCAATATGAATTACCATATTCGCTGTATTTTCTATCAAAGTTTCATCATGAGAAATGAAAAGTACTATGTGCTCCCAGTCATTTATTATTTTTTCAAGGATTTCCAGCGTATTGATATCTATATCATTTGAAGGTTCATCCAACAAAAGCACAGTCACATCCTGAATAATAAGTCTCATTAGGTGTGCCTTAACTTTTTCTCCACCCGAAAGACTTCCCATTTTCTGGTCACTATAGAAAAATTCACTTGTCATTCCGAATTTTCCGGTAATTTCAGATAACTCTTTCGGTGTTCTATTCCAAAACATTTCTTCTGCAGAAAAGAACTCATAAATAGTTTTTTCTTTATCTTCTTCAGATATTTCCTGTGGAAGATAACCGAGTATTTCTTTTCCGACCAACCTTTCTCCTTCAGCTTCTATATAATTATCAATAAGTAATGGATTGTAAATCCACTTCATCAATGTTGATTTTCCATTTCCTTCTTCACCAATGATTACCGCCTTATCACCTTTATTTAGTACAAGGTTAAATTCACTAAGTATGACTCTTAAATCCTTTTTATGTGTTAAATTTAAATTTTTTATCTGTAACATATTGGTTCCTCCTTTCGCCTGTGTGCAAAAGTAAAAAACGAGCCTTTTTTGCATACACAAAAAGACCCGCCAAATAAACCTTTATATATTCTCACAAATGAAAACAAAGGAAAATCTCTTGCGATAATCTAATTCAAGCGTACACAAAAACAAGCCTGTTTACCACAGGGCTTAAATCATATATGTCTTGCTCAAACCAAATTATCTGTTATACATCTCCTCACCTTTCACTTCATGTGCCTTTCTTTTTTCTGTTAATCATACTAACACATTGTTACGTAATTGTATATAGTTTTTATTATCCACCTCTGCAAGCCTATCTGCAGTATAAAAAATCATTGTCTAATATAATTCATTTATCTAACTGTTTCAAAAATGAAATTCAAATATTTCATTCAGTATAGCACAAAAATGCGCATTGATCATTTCCAAATCAATACGCATTATAGATTTATGAACAAACTGTTAATACACCGCAAACTTCAAATTGAACAAAATCGCTGCGCGATGGCCTGCCAAGGCTGTGGCGCAGTTTCTTCTACTTCTTCAAAAATAGGCAGTGACAGGATTGTCCCAAGAT
>NZ_JAXJXF010000091.1:0-1573 GCF_036307625.1 Methanobrevibacter sp. | reverse complement strand
GGAGTCACCAATCCTCCAACCATTGAAGCTAAAATAACTCCAACCGGTGCACCTGATTGCATGAATGCACCAAATTTGGCTCTTAATTTGTCAGGAAATGTTTCATTGATGTATGTCTGACCTGTAGCCCATTCTCCACCAACACCTAATCCTGTGATGAATCTGAATATTAAAAGAGAATAGAAGTCCCATGTAAATGCACACAATAGAGTTCCTATCGAATAGATAATAATAGTCCATTGCAATACCTTTTTACGTCCGTATTGGTCACCCAGTGCTCCAAAGATTATTCCACCAAAACCGGTAGCAAATAATGACATGCCCAAACATAAAGAAAGCATTTCAGCGGAAAAATTCAAGCTGGATTGAAGCTGTGATACTAAAAAAGTGAATAAAACCAGGTCATAGAAATCAAAAACCCATCCTGCCCAACTCATGGCAAAAATTCTGTAATGATGTTTGTTTAATTTAGTCTCCTCATTCATTAACATATTAACAACCCAATACAAATCAGATTTCATGCAATAATCATCTGTTAATCATAAAAAAAATTTTTAGGAATTATCGATTATTCTAAACAATATATAATGATTTACTGTTTAAAATATTTAATCATTAATTAAAGTCTATAATCTGACATTAATAAACCTACCTATTTAAGAAAAAAGATTAGAAAAACTAGCAATCAAGTAATTAAACTTATTAATTAATTTAAATATAAATTGTAATTACTGAATAGGAGGAATATATATTATGAATAAAAAGATAATTTTTGCTTTAGTCATAATGGGTTTGCTTGCTGTTTCAGCGGCCAATGCTCAAAACTCATTAATACTAAACAACAATGGCGACGATTCAATGTATCAGGTCTCCTTAATGCAGGCTTTCATGCATGGAGAATATGATGGAGTAATCACCGTAGGCGATTTAAAGAAACACGGTGACATTGGTCTTGGAACATTTGAAGGAGTAAACGGCGAGATGATAATTTTGGATGGTGTTGTCTATCAGGCAGCAGCTGACGGAAGCATCAATGTCATGAATGATAACGAAAAAATACCATTCGCTACAATCACAAAATTCGATGAGGATGGTAAAATAGACAATATAAACGCCAGCAACTTTAACGATTTGACCAGCCAGCTGAACAAAGAAATTGAAAAATATGGTACAAACAACATGTATGTAATCAAAATCAAAGGTGATTTTTCAAACATTACAGTTAGAAGTGTTGAAAAACAAGAAAAACCATATAAGGAATTCACTGATGTTGCAGCAGTAGACCAAAAGGTATTCAATCACACTGACCAGACCGGAACACTTGTGGCGGTTTACTTCCCAGAGTATATGAATGAATTGAACATGCACGGCTGGCATCTTCATTTCATGTCTGATGACAAGACAAAAGGAGGCCATGTTTTAGGATTCAACGGTTTTAAAGGATCAGGTCAAATTGATGAAATCCACGAATTCAACATGATACTTCCAACCGATGATTCATTTAAAACAATGAACTTCACCGAGAATATGACCAGTAAAATCAGCAGTGTAGAATAACTCTTTTGAGTTATTC
>NZ_JAXJXF010000090.1:0-23652 GCF_036307625.1 Methanobrevibacter sp. | reverse complement strand
TCCAAATCAGAATCATCATCCCAATCCTCATCATCCAAATCAGAATCATCATCCCAATCCTCATCATCCAAATCAGAATCATCATCCCAATCCTCATCATCCAAATCAGAATCATCATCAATATCAGAAACAGCAATATCCCCATCAAAAAGAATATTTGTATCATGAGCACTTATTGAGGAAACATTATTATCAGCAGCATATATTGAACCTGCACACATTATGAGAAGTACTGAAATTATTGAAATCATTAATAGATTTTTAGTGTTAAAATATCTCAATTGTTTTCACCTCCATCAAAAATTATTTACATTAATACTTTATATTTATTCAAATATAAATAAGTTAAAGAAAAATATTTAATTTAAAACAAAAAACGTTAGTCAAAAAAAAGAAATGAAGGTTAAATACCTTCAACTAAAGATTTAAACCAATCTATAATACTATCTATTGAAAAACCATTGGTACCAGTTTTATTGAATAATCCTGAAACTTTATTCGTATAGTTATGCACATCCCCTTGTACGTTTTGCACTTGTTGGATACTGTCCGCCAAGTTTTCAATATCATTATTAGTAATGTTGATGTTATTGTTTTGCACATAATTATTGATTATATTGACAATTTTATTATGGTCTGTAACATTATCGCTAGATACTTGACCTTTGACATCATTTACTAATTTAGACAAATCATTAGCATTTACACCAGAATTATTAACAATTTCTGCTTGAGTGTAAATTTCATCATTTGCTGCTTCTTTAACCTTTTCTGGAATTTCAACATTAGTTACTTCCTCATAAGAGTTCATTATTCCAGCAAGAGCTGATTCACCAGTAGCTTGTACCGGACTTGTAACATAAACATGCCCTTTAGTAATTCCAGCAGATTTTAAAGCTGAAATATACATATCGCCTGTAATTGTAGTAATTTTTGATTTATCAACACTTACCTGAAGATTATCATTATCATTCAAATTAACCAAAGCGGATGAAAGTATTTGACTTGAATCATAAGATTTTCCTGTAATTGAACTTGAAATTTTGTTAACTTGATCGGCAGTAATGATTTTTGATTCAACATTATTCACATTAATATTTGATTGACTTTTAAAAAAGTCATCAACGATTGATTTATAATTGGAATTTCCATAAGTTGTCTCCCCATAAGTTATCACAACATTAGAATCAGCTGAAAATCCTACAGGGATTAACATACCGACCACAATTAAAGCTAACAAAGCCATAGTAATTTTACGCATAATTTTTCACCTCTTTTAAAATTCCTAATTTAACTTTGTTAAAATAGTATTTAAATGTTATAGTTTTTTAGACAATATCAACACAATATAAACTTTAAAAAAAGAATATCAAAAATATACAAACATATAGTTTAATATTTTAAATATTGTTCAAATGTTCGGCATTTTAAATTTAAAAAAATACTAACTAATAATATTTTAAAAAACCAGAAAAAAATAAAAAAACAATATTAACCTCTTGATGCAATACTAACAAATGAGGTAGTTATTATGCAAAGCAACATATCAAAAGAACTGGAAATGAAATTTCCACCAATTGTTTTACTTAAAAGTGATGCAAAACCAGAAAATGCAAAAGGACCTAAAAACGAAAATGGCGGATGTGTAATGAGCTTTATTGCACAGACAATAGCTAAAAGGAAAACCACATATTTTGGACGTGAAAATATAACATGCGGAGGAATATCCGTAGGTTTTGGATGGGGATCAGGATTTGCAAATGAAGACATGATTGACTTTCAGGCAACATTCCTATCCTGCGGAGTTGAATCAGCACCGAACAGGGAAGATTATGAGAAGAGATTGGAACATATGCCTAAGCATACAGGTGAAATGTTCAGGCATGGAGAACGAATATATACAGACTTTGAAACCGCAAAAGAAAGCATTAAAAATAGGCCAATCTATGATGAAGGTCAATATGTAATCTTTAAAGGACTGGAAAATTTGGAAGACGGTGAAATTCCAGAATCCGTTATTTTTACTGTAAATCCTATAGAGCTAACTGCATTAATCCAGATAAATTCTTCATTCAGGCTCAAAGATTCATACGTTTTAACTCCACAGGCATCAGCATGTCAGGCTATTGGATGCTTTACATTTAAAGAAAATGAAAGTGATGACCCAAAACCCGTCTTAGGACCTATTGACTTTGCGGGAAGAAGTAAAATGAAGCATTTCATTCCAAATGACTATCTGACTTTATCAATGCCCTGGAAATTATTCCTGAAATTGGAAGAGTTAAGTGAAAACAGCGTCCTTCAGACTGATTTATGGAAAAAATTTAAAAAATAATAAGCAACTAACATATAACAATGAAAAAGTTACTCACACCAATGAAGAATAAAATCCCTCAGATTTTATTCATATTCATATTTTTAATAATCCAGGCATACTGTGATTTAGCATTGCCGCAATACACGGCGGCCATTGTAAACATTGGTATACAAAACACTGATTTTCAATTCATCATAGATATTGGAATGATAATGCTTTTAATGGTAGCGGTATCTGCCCTGGCAACCGTTGGTGTGTCTTATTTTTCAAGCAGAGTTTCATCAGGATATGCTAAAGACTTGAGAAAAATTATCTACAATAAAGTTTTAAAATTCTCAAATCATGAATTGAATGACATTTCACGTTCTTCCCTGATAACCAGAACTACAAATGATGTAAACCAACTTCAAGGAGTTTTGGGATTCATTTTTACAACACTCATTTTTGCTCCAATTTTAGGAATTGGAAGCATCATCAAAGTATTCGAACTTGAGACAGACTTATCCTGGATTATCCTAGTTAATTTTATTGCAGTCATTATTCTTTTAGTAATCGTTATTGTCAGAGTTCTTCCTTACTTTAAGATTACACAGGAAATAATTGATAAGATAAATAAAAATGCAAGAGAGATATTAATTGGAATTCCCGTAATTAAGGCTTTTGTAAGACAAGATTTTGAAGAAAGCAAATTTCAAAAAGTGAATAAGGAATTTTATGATGTTAACATTTACGTATTTAGAACAATATTGATTATGCTTCCTTTAATGATGTTGATAATGAATATTATGGTTGTCCTGATTCTTTATTTTGGAGCATATGATGCGATAAACAATGGAACTTTAACAGGAGACATAATAGCTTTTATCCAATATGCTACCCAAATTGTCACATCATTTTTGATGATTGGAGGGTTTTTCATCATGCTTCCAAGATTCCTTGTTTCCGGAAGACGTATTAGTGAAGTATTAAATACTGAAATTACCATAACAGACGGTGAGATTACAGACATTTCCACCAATCCGACAATAGAATTTAAAAATGTTTCTTATAAATATCCTGGAAGTGAAAAGGAAACCCTAAAAAACATTAATTTTAGTTTAAAACCAGGCAAAACCACTGCAATCATTGGAGGAACAGGCAGCGGCAAAACAACAATACTCAATTTGATTCCCCGCCTTCAAGACCCAACGTCAGGCGAGATTCTGATTGACGGTGAAAATATCAAAAACTTCAATTTGAAAAGCTTAAGGGACACAATTAGTTTCACGCCACAAAAAGCGATTCTATTTCAGGGTGACGTTAAATCAAATATGAAAATTGGGAAAAATAATGCAAGCAACAGCGAAATTGAAAAAGCACTGAAACTTGCCCAAGTTGATTTTGTAGAAGATTTATCAGAAGAAGTTACACAAGGAGGATCCAATTTTTCAGGAGGTCAAAAGCAGCGCCTATCCATAGCAAGAGGAATCATAGGCAAACATGACTTTTATTTATTTGATGACTGTTTTTCAGCACTTGACATGAACACTGAAAGAAAGATTAAAAACAACTTAAAAGAAATGAAAGAATCATCAATCCTAATCGTGTCACAAAGAATTTCAACCATAATGGATGCTGATGAAATCCTTGTAGTCGATAATGGAGAAATAATTGACAGAGGCACTCATGACAAACTTGTAGAAAGCTGTGATATCTACAAAGAAATCGCAAATATTCAAATTGACTATATGGAGGCATTGATATGAGTCCAAGACCATTGAAAAGAAAACCTCCTGAAAAACCTGTCAACAATAAAAGAGCGATTAAAAATATCTTAACCCTGCTGAAAGACCATAAATGGAAACTAATATTAACTGTAATCTGTGCAGTGATTTCAACATTATTTACCGTGATTGCGCCGTTACTTATCGGTGAGGCAACCACATTGATATTTGATGGAATAAACAAAATCATCCACAATACAGGTTCAATTGATTTGAATGCTTTAATCAATATTTTAATAATTGTATCAGTCCTATATGTGATAAGCTCCGTTTTTACATACCTGCAAAGCATATTTCTTGTTGAAGTAACAACAAAAATCAGCTATGACTTAAGGGAAAGATTAATTGCAAAAATCCTGCATTTGCCAATGAATAAAGTTGAAGAAAATAAAAGAGGCGACATATTATCAAGAGTTACAAACGATGTGGATTCACTTCAAAACGGCATTACCCAATCATTTATCCAATTGCTAACTGCAATAATTACTCTTATCGGAGTATTTATTATGATGTTATCCATCAATATCTGGATGACATTGGCAACTGTTATTCTTATCCCAATTTCATTTATACTTATTATTCTAATGACAAAATTCTCACAAAAATATTTCCTGAAACAACTTGAATTTAAAGGTTCAGTCAATGGTCAAATTGAAGAGACATTCACCGGCCATGATATAATCCGTGCATTTAACCAGGAAGAAATTTCTATGGAGAAATTTGAAAGAGATAATGAAAACTGGTTTGTCCATGAATGGAAATCACAGTTTTTCTCCAGTTTAAACGGTCCTTTAATGAACTTCATTTCAAACTTTACTTATGTTGTAGTTGCGGTTTTAGGTGCAGTATTTGTTCTTCAAAGAGTTATTGCAGTTGGAGACATTTTAGCATTCTTCCAATATACCCAGAGTTTTACAAGACCAATTCAACAAATCACAAGAGTTATGAATCAAATTCAAACTGCAATGGCAGCTAGTGAACGTATTTTTGAATTCCTAGATTACGATGATGAAAAAAACCCATCAGATAAAGAGATTACCGAAATCAAAGACAGAATAACCTTTGATAACGTTAGCTTTTCATACACCCCAAATGAAAAAATAATTAAAAATTTGTCTTTAGAAGTTAAAAAAGGCGAGAAAATAGCTATTGTTGGTGAAACTGGAGCTGGAAAAACCACAATTGTTAAATTACTCATGAGATTTTATGACATCGATTCAGGTTCCATTAAAATTGATGGGGTTGATATTGATGAATATGACAAAAATAGTTTAAGGTCATTGATTGGAATGGTTTTGCAGGATTCCTGGTTATTTTCAGACACAATTTCAAATAATATCCAGTATGGAAACCTTGAAGCGACAAACGAAGAGATAACCTATGCTGCCAGCCAGGTTTATGCAGACAACTTCATAAGACAATTACCTGAGGGCTATAATAGCAAATTAAATGAGGACACTGACAATATTTCACATGGGCAAAAACAATTATTAACCATTGCCAGAACAATTTTATCAAAAAAAGAAGTTTTAATTTTGGACGAAGCAACCTCCAGCGTCGATACAAGAACTGAAAAGTTAATTCAAAAAGCAATGGACAGACTAATGGAAGGTAAAACCAGCTTTATTATTGCGCACAGACTATCAACAATTAGGAATGCTGATAAAATTATTGTAATTGAAAATGGTGAAATAATTGAGCAAGGAACTCATGAAGAATTACTTGCCCTTAAAGGTTATTATTATAATACTTTAAACAGCCAATTTGAAGAAAATATTCTTTAAATCTTTTCCAAACATTCATCCCATATTTCTTTGGAATAACTGTCTAATGAATCGATTGCAGTTGCTTTTTTAAATTCATCATCAGCTTTTTTGAAATCCCCACAAGCATAATATGTGAGTGCTTTTCCTTTAATCGCATCAAATGATTCTTCATCCTTTTTCAACACGGAATCATATACATTGAGGGCATCGTCATAATCACCGTTGAGTGTATTTGCATTAGCAATTGCTATCCAGACTTTAACATCATCATCAATAGCCAAAGAATTAATATATTCATCAATGGCCTGAGGATATTTATCCAAATTCACAAGTGCACGACCTTTTAGATAGTAAGCTTCAGCATTTGATGAGTTGACTTCGATTGCCTTATCACAAAGTTCAATTATTCTAAGATTTGTTTTATAAAATTCAACCAATTCCCCTGAATCTTGATTATTCAATTTTCTTTGTGCTCTTCTTACATAATCCCCATCCCTATTTAATGCTTTTTTGGCATCAATAGAATATTCTTTCAAAATCTTTGGAAAATCTTCTGAATTTAAAATTTCAGATTTAAATTGTGATGCTTCATCCGCAATATCTGAAATTTGGTCTAAAGTATTTTCACCGAGTTCACGAACATCTACTTCTTCAAACCTGTTTAAATCCAAATCCTGTAAGATTTCTTTACTTTCATCTTTTAAAAAATCTATACGATCATACACTTTTTGAAGCAAAATAGATTCAAAGTAAACTTTATCAGAGCTTCTCCTGTTGACCTTAACGTCATCCGCATCATTTGATTTTTTCATGATTATCACCCATATTATTTAATAATTTGAAATCGGATAATAAAAAATATTTCTATTTAAAAAAACGATTATATACTAATATACATCACAAGATTTTTTAAATTTAAGATTGAAAATCCAAATACAAACAAAACCTAATAACGAACCGGCATTCATTCCTATAATAGCGCCCAAATAAACTCCAAAAACACCCATATTCAACATTACTCCGAATACATAAGCGAATGCCATGCTCAATACCAATTCCCTTAAAATTGTTATCGCTAATGATTTGAAACCAGAACCAACACCCTGATATGTATATGCTGCCGTTGCCCCAAATGGAATCAATACATTATAGAATACCAGCATCCTCAATATTTCAGAAGACCTGTCAACCAATGCCCAATTAGTCTCATATACATTGAAAATTTCGCAAATTGGATTTGCAAAGATGAAAAATGCTGCACAAATTAAAATCGTAATAGTCAAACCCAGCAATGTTGAATATTTAATTGTTTCATTGAAGTTTTGCCAGTTTCGAGCTCCATATGCAACTCCTGAAACAGTTATTGTTGCAATTCCTATTGCCATGCAAGGCAGGAATGCAATTGATATGAATCTCCAGGCTATTGTAAATGATGCCACTTCCTCAACACCCGCAGTAACAATAATTAAAAAGTTGAATATGATAGCTACCAGAGCAAAAATTATTTCTTCTGTTGCCGCCGGAAGTGAAACAACCAAAATTTCCTTATAAATCTCCAATTTACGCTTGTAATAGCTAAATTTAAACTTAAAAAATGTATCCTTTTTAATGAAAATCCAATATAACATACAGACATAGCCTGTAAAAGATGCTATAACCGTTGCAAGTCCCGCTCCAAAAATCCCCAAATTTAATGAGTATATCAATACAGGATCTATAATCATATTCAAGATAGCTGTTAAGATTAATGGGTTAGTTGCTCTTTTAACATCCCCTTCAGCCCTGAAAACACTTGCAGTTACATTAGGCAGCAAAAATGCAATATTGAGCATAAATATAATTTGTCCATAACTTAAACAGTATGAACTAACACTATCTGCACCCAACAATATAATCATATCATCTAAAAAGAAAATTCCCACAATTAAAACAATGAACGAAACTATGAATGCTAGAATCATTGAGTGCATAACTGCATTATTTGCATCGCCAAATCGTTTCTCCCCAACATATCGGGAAATCAAAGAATTGGTACCTGCACCCACACCATTGCCAAGGCCAATGATAACCAAATATAACGGAGCTATGAAACCTAATGCTGCCAAAGCATCAGAATTCAATCCTGAAACCCAAAAGCTATCAATCAAATTATTTAAAAACATCAAAAGCATTGAAAATATTGTAGGAAAAGCCAGTTTATTTATTGCCTTTCTAGGATTGCCCGTTATCAACTCAATATTTTCATTTGCTTGCATGATATTATATTGAAAAACTTAATATTTAAATCAATGAATAAGATACAACTTGGTAAGCAGCAATAATTAAACCTTAACACATCCAAGGCTCAATTTTTCCAATTTTTATGAACTAAAAAAAAACCGGTTACAACTTGTAAAAAATCACTTCCAAAAATTTTTAGAAGCACCTAAATTTTAACAAAACTTTATATAAAATTAAACTATAAATAAGTTAAGGACGTGTTTAAATGAAAATCGCAATAAGATATTACACAAAAACAGGAAATACTAAAAAACTTGCAGAAGCCATAGGCAGCGCGATTAACGTTGAAGCAAAAACCGTTGATGAACCATTAACAGAAGACGTAGACATTCTATTTTTAGGAAGTGCAGTTTATGCCGCAGGAATCGATGAAAGAGTAAAAGAATTTATTGAAAACATTAATGTAAATATCGGGAAAGCCGTCAATTTTTCATCAGCAGCTTTAATTAAATCAACTTATAATCAAGTGAAAAAACAGGTAGAACAGAAAGGCTTGAAAATGAGTGAAGATGAATTTCACTGTAGAGGAGCATTCAAATTTGTTCACAGAGGACATCCCGACGAAACCGATTTAAAAAATGCTCAAGAATTTGCAAAAAGAATAGTTAATTAATTTTTCTTATTCTTTTTTGCCAAATCTTCCAATCTGTCAAATTCACTGTTAACATGCTTCATTACAATTGTAACAGTCAAAGTAGCGGTACCTATACCTGATAAAAAGAAACCAGCCCAAACCAAAACCAAAGAATTAATTTTCCCAAAACCAGAAGACCCCAAAATGGCATAACCATTACTGGTAAACGCATTAGAAACCATAACCATTGAATTTAAAGGAGATACATTTTCAACAATCATTGTTATTATAAAACTAACAAAAATTATTGAAAACAACAAAATGATTGTTATTCCCAAACTGTTAGTTTCAGTGTACTCCATGAATTTAGAAAAGTATATTTTAATAAAATATAAATAAATTGGAGCATGTATTAAATCAAATGCACTAACAGGATTTATTCCAAAAAATAAAAAGCTTATAGAACCTAAAGGCATTAACAAAAACAATATAACTTTATTTTTTGGGGAATCACTTTTAGTGTTAAACATAAGGTATAACGAAAGCAGAATATCCAAAAAAGCAATGTTAATTGTATCAGGACCCCATGAGAATAATAGATACAACATGGAAACAAAAAACATTAAAATCATTACCAAATAACCCAACTGTCTTAATTCAAAGACTTGCTCATTTGGGAAATATTCATGAATATTGAAAAATCGGGACTTTTTAAAAAAGGAAGTATCCTTTAAGAAATTAAAAATATATCTTCCGATAAAGAATATACAAACGAAAGCGCAGAATGAAACCACAAAAGATATCAGAATATATAATATTAAACCCATAATTTCATCCATTATTCATCACCTCCATTTTCAATTATCTTTTCCAATCGTTTAATCCTGGAATTAAAATGCCTCAATAGAATAGCTGCAGTTAAAGTTGCAGTGCCCGCACCTGAAATAATATAACCTCCCCAAACCAGGAAAATACTATTGATTTTACCAAGAATGGAATTACCTAAAACAGAATATCCATTACTGGTAAAAGCATTGGAAACCATTACAAGAGAATCTAAAGGATCTTTATTTTCAACAACCTGCGTTATTAAAAAACTTATGAAAACTATAGAAAATAACAAAATAACAGTTACACCTAACCGGTTATCGTTAGTATATGCCATAAATTTGTCCAGAGCTATTTTAACCATATATAAAAAAATCGGAACATGAATGAAATCAATAAAACCAATAAGAGTATAATCAAACAACAAATAAGTTAGAGATCCAAAAGGAACTAAAAATAAAAATACAATTTTATTTTTTAAAGTGCTCTTATCAAGAAGTACCACCGCAATCACAGATATAAAAATATCAAAAATAACAAAATGAATCAGATCCTCATAAATAAATATAATAATATATAAAAAATTTATAAAAAAACAGGCGGCCAAAATCAAATAAAAAACCTGTTTTAACGTATGTATTTCATCTTCAGGCAAAAATTCAGTAGGATTGAGAAATCTATTATGAGAATTTTTTAGTTTAGAATAAACAAAAGTCACAATCATTGTTAAAGCAATGAAAATAACAAATTCAATAACTAATTGAAAAATAGTCAGTTCCCATATGTTCACTTAAATTCACCAATGTACTATATATATTTAATCCTTATTAACCATTATGACATATAAGCGTATTGTGAACATTTATCCATTATTCGAAATATTTGACAAATTTTCAACTTTTATTGTATTTGAAACAAAATCACCGCTGTCTTCCGATGATACGACCTCTTCCAAAATAGTCATCATGTCTGTACCTTTAATAATATCAATAGCTCCCTGAAGATTATTTTCATATAATGCCAATCTAAATGCTTTCTTAATGGTATTGTTTATATGGAAAATATTTTTATCATATTCATAGAAATTTTCAATATACTCTTCAATTTCATTTAAAAGTTCGTTAGCATCTAGAAATCTATCCTGATAATTAAAGGCTAAACATTTCATAACGATATCATCCAAATCTGAAGGAATTTTCTTGTTATATTCACTCGGCAAAACCAAAGGATTTCTCCAGGGCTTTTCTTCCAGAATTTCAACAATATTGAATTTTTGAATATCATACGGAAAACGATTAGTCAATAAAATGTAAAAAATAACACCGAGAGCATAAATGTCAGCTGAAGGAGATTTTTCCTTTTTAAAACATTCAGGAGCCATGAATTGTACTGTTCCAGCAACGGCAGAATCAGACAACCTTGAATGAATTTCACTTGAAAAACCAAAATCAGACAGTTTAACAACAATATGTTCTTGAGAGTTAAAGCTCAACAAAACATTACTTGGTTTTATATCCCCATGTACAATTGGAGGATAAGACGAATGAAGAAAACTCAAACCAAGAGAAATGTGTTTAATCAAATACAATATCCATGATATTGGTATTAACATATTATTATTTATAAATGAATACATATATTGACTTAAATCACCACCTGGAACATATTCTATTATGAAATAAACAAAATCAGAATTGTTTTCACCATACGATGGAATTATGCCCGCATCATGAATATTTACAATATTTTCATGTCTGAGCTGACAAATCAGTCTTGCTCCATATAAAAATAGATTCAAATCTGAGCCGACATTTAATGGTTTCTTAAGTATCTTCATTACCCTCAAATCTTCTAAAAAAACATGCTTAATCAAGTAGATTTCAGAAAAAGAGCTTGATTTTAAAAATTTTACGAGCTCATATTTACCAAAGAAAAATTCATCTAAAATCTTCTTTAAATCTTCAAATTCCATAAAAACCACTAATTAACATGATAATTTAAAAAGAGCAATAAAAAACAACTCCCCCCCTACCTCGAGATAATTTAAGGAAAGAATTATTTTTCAATTTTGTTTTTTCAGCATGAGGAAGTATTTCATCACCAATGAATGTTCCATTAGAGCTACATTCATCCAGAATATACCATTCATTATTTTCATAAAACAATTTTAAATGTGGTTTTAAAACATTTGAAACTGTGGAATAACTATTATCCAAAACAATTTTACGGTTAGGAATTTTCGTAAAATCATCAGTTCCCCTTCTTCCAATAAAAACCAGATCATTTTTATTGATTCTATATGTTTTTCCTTTATCTTTACCGTTAAATATTGTCAAAGTGCAGCATTTCTTATTATTGAATTTCGTATTGACATTATATAATTCAAAAAAACTGAGAAGCTCATCGCTGAAAAAGTTGATTTCCAAAAATAAATCATCAAATGCATCTTCTCTTAAAACATATGCTTTGACATTGCGTTTACCGACCTTATTCGGAATTTCTTTTTTAACGATTACTTCGCTTAAAATTCCTGCATCAACAAGAATTTTCAAGTGCTGACCCAACATTTGTGGGGTAATATTAATATTATAACCAGTCAGCAAAAAATTTATTTCACGAGAATATAAAGGAGCCTTATGCTTATTAACTATGCTTTTCTGATGGTCTCTTAAAATCTTTAGAATTGAGAACCTAACATCATTATTTATTGAAGCCAATTTAGAAGATAAAATTTTACAATCAGCATCTCTTAAAATTTCAGTTTTAAATTCTTGGTTTAAATCACCCATACTTTATCTCCGTCAAGGGTAGTAACTATTCTCAAACATTATTATAAATATCTATTATTCAATTAATAAAAAAGCCATCATAATCGTTAAAAATATAATTCAAATGATAAATATTAAAGGATAATAAAATGATAATATACAACAATAATATAATTTTTGTATCAATTTAATATATAAGTCACATAAAGCAATCGCTTTAATCAAATAAAAAAAATAGTATAAAAAGTATATAAAAAAAATAAAAGATTATTAAATTTTATCCAAAGCCTGGTCAACATCAGTTAAAATATCTTCAATATCTTCAATACCTACTGAAAATCTAATCAAATCAGGAGTTACACCGGTAGACAATTGCTGTTCTTCAGATAATTGGGAATGAGTTGTTGAGGCAGGATGGGTCACTAATGATTTAGCATCACCAATATTTGCCAAAAATGAAATCAGTTCAACATTTTCAATGAATTTCAAGGCACCGTCATAACCTGCCTTGAGTCCAAATGAGACAATTCCACCATAACCTTTTTCGGCATATTTTTTAGCCACATCATGGTTTGGAGAACTTTCAAGGCCTGAATATGTCACCCAAGCAACTTTCGGATGTGCTTCCAAATGTTTAGCAACCGCCATTGCATTTGAAGCATGCCTTTCAATTCTGAGCCCTAAAGTTTCAAGACCCTGCAAGAGCAAAAATGATCCGAACGGAGATGGAACGGCACCAGTATCTCTTCCTACAACTGCACGAATCCTAGTTGTAAAAGCAGCACCTTTAAATGTTTCACCAAACACCAAACCATTGTATGTATCATCCGGTTCAGACAATGTCGGGAATTTACCGTTCATCCAGTCAAAATCGCCTTTTTCAATAACGATTCCTCCAAGAGTAGTACCATGACCTCCAATATATTTAGTTGCAGATGAAGCTATAATGTCTGCACCATGGTCAAATGGCCTTACTGAACCAATACCTACGGTATTATCAGCTATTAATGGGATATTATGTGAATGTGCAATTTCTGCCAATTTATCAAAATCAGGAATGTCCAATTTTGGATTTCCAATTGATTCAACATAAATTGCCTTTGTTTTATCATTGATTGCTGCTTCAAATTCATCAGGTGACTGTGAGTCGACGAATGTTACAGTACGACCCAGTTCCTCCAAAGTGTTTTCAAACAGTTCATATGTACCGCCATACAAATTATCTGCTGATACAATATTGTCCCCAACAGCAGTTATATTAATAATTGCATAAAAAATAGCAGACATTCCAGAAGCTGTCGCATATGCTGCAGACCCTCCCTCAATTGCAGCCATTCTTTTTTCAAAAGCTTCAGTGGTCGGATTTGTAAGCCTTGTATAAATATTTCCCCCTTCTTTAAGGGCAAATCTATTCGCAGCTTGTTCAGGAGTGTCAAATACATAGGAAGTTGTTTGATAAATTGGTGTTACTCTTGAACCGGTTTCATCAACCTCTTCCTGTCCTGCATGAACCCCTATAGTTGATATGTTTTTTTTGTTTTTAATTTCATACGCCATAATAATCATAGAAATATTTGTCAAAATGATATTATAAATTTAGTGAAAAAAATAAGAAAAATGATTATCGGCATTTATCTGATTAACTCTTTATTACTATTTTCTTATCTCAATCATTTCATCAAACAATTCAACAGTCTCGGGATTTCTAAAGTCTAAAAATATGCTTTCAGATTTGTCCAACTGCATAATATCAATCATGTCATCTTCATCCAATGCAAAGTCAAATACATCAATATTTTCAGCCATCCTTTCTTTATGGGTGGATTTGCACAAAACGACAACACTTCTTTCAATAAGCCATCTCAAGATTACCTGCGCTGGAGTTTTACCCTGCTTTTTAGCAATTTTCATTAATGTTTCATTAGAAAATATCCCATTTTGCCCTTCTGCAAAAGGAGCCCAAGCCTCCATTTGAACACCATTCTTTTCCATATTTGCCTGAGCCACATATTGTGCATTAAAAGGATTTGCTTCAACTTGATTAACAGCTGGAATTACTTTACGGTCAAACAGACATATGTCAGTTAGCCTATCCGGTAAAAAATTAGAAACACCGATTGCCTTAATCAAGCCTTCATCATACAAATCTTCCAAAGCTTTATATGCTCCATAATAATCTGAAAACGGCTGATGCAACAACACCAAGTCAATATAATCCAAGCCTAACTTTTCAAGGGATTCTAAAACTGAAGCCCTGCATTTATCATATCCATAATTTTCAATCCAAACCTTGGTCGTGATAAACAATTCATCACGAGGCACGTTGCATTCGCTAATGGCTTTACCAACTTCTGATTCATTAAAATAGCCTTGTGCAGTGTCAATCAATCTATAACCAACATCAATTGCATCAAGAACTGCCTGTTTAGTTTCTTCTGGAGGAATCTGATAAACGCCAAATCCCAAAATTGGCATTTTTACTCCGTTGTTTAATGTTAAATATTGCATAATATCACTAAAATCCAAATAAATCCTGTGCATCAAGCATTACATCCACAATATGAACATTGAACGGACATCTTGGTTCACAGTCCCCACATGCAATGCATTCTGATGCATTATATTTCAAGTTATTATAATGTTCCTGAATACCCGCAGGCACTTCATCCTTATTTTTAGCCAAATCGAACAATTTATTTACCATTGCAATATCTATTTCAGAAGTGCAGGGCGCACAATGACCGCAGTAAGTGCATTGACCTTCAAATGAATGTTTAGGAGCATTTTTTAAAGTTTCAGCATATTCCTTTTCAGCATCAGTCGCATCGCAGTACTTTAATGATTCCATAAGTTCATCAACGGTTTTCACACCGACGAAAATACTGTTCACCCCTTTTTGTTCCAGACAATAATGTATGCATTGTATTGGTGTTAATGCAACTCCGAACGGAGAGGTTTCATCTGAAAGCAAATTGCCTCCGGCAAAACCTTTCATTACTGTTAATGCAGTGCCATTTTCATCACATAATTCATAAATTTCCGCTCTTTGGGGATTTAATCCGAACATTTGCTCATCATATGCATCCTCTTTTCTGTATTCTTCAATATCCGACATTGAACCGAACATGTCATATGCAGGATTTATTGAAAACATTAGCAATTCAATTTCCGGGTTTTTAGCTGCAAGCAGACCAATGTCCGGATTGTGGGTACTGAGTCCGATATGAGCAATTGTTCCTTCATCTTTCAATTTGCGGACATATTCAATAAACGGACCGTTCATTATCCCATCATAATCTTCAATTTGGTCAACATAGTGAATCATTCCAAAGTCCAGAGTGTCAATTTGAAACCTTTCCATGAAGTCTTCAAATGCCGGAATGACTTTGTCCATATCGCGAGTTCTCACATATTGGTTATTCTGCCAGGTTGATCCGATATGGCCCTGAATAACCCAATTTTCACGATTATCTTTAATAGCCCTACCCAAATGTGAACGTACGTCAGGTTCACTCATCCAACAGTCCACAAAATTAATTCCATTTTGCTCACATGCGCGAATCAATTCTTCAGTATCCTCATAAGGCCTTTCCACTAAAAATTCAGCACCAAAAGCAATTTCGGATACATTGATACCAGTGTTACCTAATTTACGATATTCCATAATAATATCTCTCCAATAATAATATTTTAGAATTTGAAATTAAAAAAAGTAATGGAAATTATTGGATTTTGTATATCCATTTTTCCGCTGCCAATATACTCAAGTTTCCATCGGCTTGATTAATGATTATCTGCAGAAATTGCAGAAGTTGGACGCAGAGGTGAGATAATCAAACTCATCAGGAAACATTCTTGAAATCACCAAAATGTATCAGAAATTTGTATACAAATATATTTTTTGCCTTGAAAAACCCGTCAAAAAGTGAATAGGTCAATATTTAAAGTAGTTGAATCATAACTAAATACAATGTATGATAAGGAATTCATTTTAAAGGAAGTCAACACAATACGAAATGAGATAGGTCATGACAAAGTAAACATTTTCATAGAGGAATTATACTTCAATGAAAGCACCAATGAATTATGGATAATAACGGAAGACAGACCTGATAAATCAGCCATAATTGGAAAAGGTGGTTGGGTAGTTGGTAAACTGCGGGAAAAATTAGGTCTTGAAAGCATACATGTTGAATCGTATGGAGATTTTTTAAACAAGGAATATAAATTAAAATTATCCAAAAAAACTGTCCGCAACATCGATTTGGATTTGGTTGGCCTTGAAAATCTGGAAAAGACAATAGACAATAAGTTAAACAAAATTTACAGCTTTAACTTTGAAACCTATTTTAATGAAAATCAATTTGAAGAGTCTGAAAATATCGAAGCAGTAGTTGCTCTATCAGGTGGTGTTGACAGCAGTTTTTCATTAATTTTAGCTAAAAAACTTGGATTTAATCCAATAGCTATTACAATTGATCCAGGAACCATAATTTTGCCAAAACAATTTAAAAACAACATCAAACTTATAACCGAATCACTGAATATCAAACATAAATATATTGAAACCGACTATTCAGAAGTCATCAATGAATCTTTTACAGGCAAACTCCACCCATGCGGCAGATGCTCAAAAAACACTTCAGAGCTAGTGAAGAGATATGCTAAAACTAACAAAATTCCACTAATTATCTTTGGTGATATGCTTGCAACTGGCAGTCAATGTATAAATTTGCAGGAAGATTCATTATATCGATTGAACCTTCCAGCAAGTTTAAGTGTTGGCAAGCAAGAGATAAAATCCTTAATCAAAAACTATGATTTAAAGACATTCAAAGGGTTTGGCTGTCCTCTTCTTTACGAGGTACACAGAAAATTCCCACATATGAAAAAATTTTCAATACAAAGAATATTGAGGGAAACACGTTCGGGTGCACTCGAGCCTGGAGAGGCACTTGACCTAATATGGAGTTTTTACAAATAGGTTTTAGGCATGCCTAAAATTTATATATGTTGAAAAACAAATCAATATTTGTTGATATAATCATCGATTATATTGACATGATTATTGGTAATAATTTAACATGAATAGAAAACTTATTAAATTGTTCCTCAATAAATTCAATAAGTAAAGCTCAGCTTCTATCCATGTCATTATTACTTTTAATCATTTAAAAAAAAAAAGAATTACTCAGAATCATCTTCTTCAAGTGATTCCAAATAATTTTCATGAATTTCTTCAGCCAAATCATCATTGCCTTCTATGATAGGTCCAGTATAATCACATTCATAACAGACCCATTGAGACCAATTCTGAGGTATAATCCATTTTACATTTTTAGATCCGCATCTTGGACAAATTTTATGCATTTTGAACTACCTCACCATACATTATCTATCTTTTACTATAGAAATAATATGCAACAGCAATAACAATTATAACAACCACTAAAATCAAAATTGGGTTTCCTGTATTTTTTAAAGGATTTTTCTTCTGTTTATCAGTATCGTTTTTAACTTCCTTTGCAGGAGGTTTTTTGATTAAAACTGAATTGACAGTTGTATTATTGACATTTGTGTTGTTAATTGTTTTATTGTTTATAGTGACATTATTTACAGTTTTGTTATTGATAGTATTATTATTGATAGTTTTATTATCTGTTCCGGTAGAATTGGAATCAGTTTTGTTAGAATCAGTATCATTAGTTGCATTTGAAGTATTTGAAGAATTGTTCTCTTTTACAACATTATTTGTATTAGAAGCTGAAAGAACTTCTTTTAATTCATTTGTAATGACAAAACTATTGCCGTTTTTTGTTACAACAGGATCCTTATACATACTTATCTTATCAGCAGAAACAGAATATGAAATTTGTTTTCCACTAGAATCATATTTATCCACATCTACTGTTTTAGTCCATCCGTTAGCGCTGGATAAAACAACAGATTCAACTTGTTTATCCCCATTTTTTACATAAACTGTGACAGAAGAAGGACGATTAGGACCATTATTGTCATTCCATTTCATGCTAATTGTCAGATTAACTTTATCATTTGAATTACTTGATGTGCCTTGAACAACAACATCATCTGATGTATCAACAACATCATCAGCACCACTGCCAACTAAATCGTCATCAATGTCTGATGCTGAGATAAAACTTACAGCACCAATCATAAATATTGACAGAACCAATAAAATTATGAACTGCTTTTTCATTTTTTCACCTTATACAATATTATCTGTAAATAATAATATGTTTAAAGTGATATAAAAATATTTAAAAAAAAAGTAAAAAAGATTAAACATTAAATTCCTTGTTTTTCAAATTCAACGTTTAAAAAATCTTTAATGTTATCTCTTGCCAAATCAACCATTTCAGGAGCAGGACCCCCTGGAACAGCCCTAATTTTAACATTTTCTACAGGATTTAAAGCCCTTTGAATCAAGTCATCAGACAATCCTAACTTGTCAAATCCCAAATCAACAGCTATATTATCTATAAATTCAGAAGTGATATCCTCTTCAGCCATTTCATTTGCAGTAGCCTCATTAACAATTCTTCCAACAATTTTGTGAGCAGTTCTAAATGGAATCTGTTTTTCACGAACCATAATATCCGCCAAATCTGTTGCTGTAGCGAAATTCTTTCCTGCAAGTTCAGCACATCTTTCAGTTTTGAATTCGACAGACAGTAACATTTTAGTTACAATGGATAAAGTGTCTTGAGTTACTTGAACAGCATTCCATAAATGAGGAGTAATCTCCTGTAAATCCCTATTGTAAGTGTACGGAATAGCTTTAAGAATAGTTAAAATAGTAATTAGTTCACCGGTTGCAATGCTGGTTTTACCTCTTGCAAGCTCTGCCACATCAGGATTTTTCTTTTGAGGCATAATGGATGAAGTTGATGAATATTCATCAGCCATTTCAATTACTCCAAATTCATAAGTACTCCATAAAACCAGTTCTTCACAGATTTTAGCTAAAGTGGAAGACAATGCCACCAAATCAAAAACAGTTTCAGAAATAAAATCTCTTGCAGAAACACCATCCATTGAATTTTCCAAATAAGCATCAAAACCCAATAAATCAGTTGTTAATTGTCTATTAATAGGAAAACTGGTAGTGGCCATAGCCGCTGAACCTAGCGGATTTAAATTAACACGTTTATAAGTATCATCCAAACGTTCATAATCTCTTTTAAGTGCTTGAACATGAGCCATCAAATGATGAGCAATAGTAATCGGTTGAGCATGCTGCAAATGAGTAAAACCAATGAATACATCATTTAAATGGTCTCCAGCCATTTCAACTAACCCTTCCATAAACTCCAAAATTCCAATTTGAATTTCAGAAATCTTTTCTCTCAACACTAACCTAATGTCTGTAGCAACTTGGTCATTACGAGATTTAGCAGTGTGCATAAATCCAGCATCCGGCCCTATTTTAGATGTTACATAATTTTCAATAGCCATATGAACATCCTCAACAGAAGGGTCAAAAACCAATGCAGAATAACCTTCTTCTTTTAGTTCATCAAGAGCACATAAAATTTTATCAGCAATTTCTTCATCAACAATACCTTCATGTTTTAACATTGAAGTGTGTGCAAAATTAGTTTTAATATCCGCTTCAAAAATAATTTTATCAAATTCGAGTGATGAAGTGTATTCAGCTGCTTCATCAGTCATTCCAGTCTTAAAACGACCATTTCTAATATTATCCAAAGAAATCCCTTCTTAAAAATGATTAAAATTTAAAAAAAAAATAAAGTAAAAAAAAGAAATTAAGATTTGAAAAATCTTATTTTTTCATTTCAGTGTAACCGCATTTACCACAAGCAAACCTGTCACCGTGGTCAGCCATGAATACACCTTCACCACAACGAGGACAAATTGGATTTTTTCTTTCAATTTTGTCTCCATCAACTTTGTAAAGATCAGATTTTTTTACCATATAAATCACCTATTCTTCTGCTTCTGCTTCAGCTTCTTCTTCAGCAGGTTCTTCTTCAGGTTCTTCGTTTTTAGCAATGACATGTTGAGCTTCAATATATTTTAAATCATCAACAGTATCATAAACTTTAGCATAACCTAATGCTTTAGGTTCACCGTAATGTGGTTGTACATTATCTACAACAATTAAATCTTTTTTAGTGTTTAATAAAGCAACTAATTTTGATTTAATGTCTAATAATTTAGGAGTTGCTTCTCCATCATAATCAACATAAAATTTAATTTCTTTTCTGTTAAATACTTTGTTTTCTTTTTCTTCAATAAATTCAATTTCCATTATAAAACCTCATTTATTTATTCTTCAATAAATCCGTCGATAAGCTTTTGAGCTTTATTTTTCATGTCAGAAACTTTTAAAAGCACTAAACCTTCATTTGGTTGACCATATAAGATTGTAGTTTCTGGATTTGCCATTAAGATGCAAGGAAGAACTGCAAGATCTTCTTCCCCTGCTACTTCAATTACATAACATTCGCCACTGTTAGATAATTCAAGAGCTTGGCCTATGGTTTCCCATAGATCATCAGTAATGGTTCCAGCAGGATTATCAACTTTTAAAATATTGTCTGCATGTATAACATCATGAGTATGATTTTTTCTTTGAATTAAATTATCAATTATACCAATATTCGGATATAATTCGTATTTTGTAAGATTACTAAAAGTTGCATCACCAACAGAAATTAAAAATTCAGAAGATTTGATTTCATCAATTGCATCTTCGAAGTTTGGATATAATTTACCTAATGGTTTTTTTAACTCAACAATTATATCTTTATTTAATTCTGCATCTAAACGTAACACAAAAAACCCTCTATCTTACTCTTAAACAATATTCACCTGGAATTTTAATATTTAATTCCTTAGCTATTGCTGAATCTTCAGGATCAGTAATAATTAAAAGACCACTCCAATTATCAGAAGTTGGACTTCCACAAGACGGACAATGATCTTTATTTGAAATCATTTTACAAACTGTACAAGCTTTCATTCTCCACCCTTCTTACTTTTTTGTTTAGCTTCTTCAATCCATTCAAATCTACCTAAATTATTTTGTCTCATAGTGAGAGGAATTTTAGAATTCCTATTGTTTTCAATGTTATTAGTAGATTCATCTTTAATTGAAACGCTAACAGCTCTAGCTCTAACTAAGTCACCTAAATCTAAAGTCTTATTAGATTCTTTAGCAAGTAATGCTCCTCTCTTAGGATCATAATTAATATAATCATCAGTTACTTGAGAAACATGTATTAAACCATCCATAGGTCCAATTCTTACAAAAGCTCCATAATCAACAATATCAATTACTTCACCATCAAAAATCTCATGTTGTTCTGGTTTGAAGAAAATAGCTTCAAAGACAACATTATGATAAGCAGCACCGTCACCCATAATGAGTCTACCTTCACCTATTTCATCGATATCATTAACACAGATAAGTAAACCAAGTTTTTTATCTAAACGACCCTCGTAGGTCTCGTTTAAAGTTTGAATAGCAACTTCTTTGAGAGGATCACCAAATCTGTAAGGTGGTATTCTTACAGTGTCCTCGATTTTTGTTTTATAATACAAAATAATCCCTCATTTAATTAATAAGTTTAATTAATATTATATTTTACCTTCAACAGCAATATATCTTTTTTGTCTTAAATATGCTACTGTGATTCCTTTATCTTTCGCACGATTTTTTAATTCTATATCGTTTGTAGCTAAAACTTCTGAAACTCTAAGTAACGCATCATCCACAGTTTCATTTTCTAATAATGAAATATCCTTTATTTCAATTTTTGAAGAATTAGCTAACTTTAAGGCCAAATTAGCATTTAACCTTATTTTTCCTTTATTATTTCTTTTCAAACCCTTCAATTCATTGATAACAAAGCTCGGAGTAGTTAATTTATAAGAAGGTAATATTTTTTCAAGTTCAGTGATGATATCAACATTGAACTGAAAAGGAACCATAAAAAAATTGGTATCTATTACAACTTCTTTAGAGTTCATTATTCGCCCTCTATTTTATAATACCGTAACCGATTAATCTCCAACGAGCACCGACTCTACGACTTAAAGCAACTCTATCTCCGGGACTTGCGCAAACAGGTAACTTAAGAGTGACTTCAACATCATTTTTCTTTGTTGAAGTAACAACACCTATTGTAGTTGTAGTACCACAGTTAATCATTAAAGCTTCTTTAATTTTAATAGGAGCAACATCACGTTCCTCTTTAGTACCTACAACACGGTCAAGTAAATTAGCTTCCATTTTAAAGCTGTTTAAAACTTCAGGTAATGTACCTTCTTCCCCAGCAACAGTACCGGATAATGAATCTGATTTAGTTAAAGATGGATCTAATTTAGTTGCAATACCTACAAGACCACCAGGACCTATTTCATCAACTTGTTCACCATTAGCTTCAAGACCGATAATTTCAGATTTTAAAGTGATCCTTTCACCATTATTGGTAGGACCAGGCCTGATTTCAATAGTATCACCAAGTTTAAATTTACCTTGGACTAAGGTTCCACCTATAACTCCACCTTTAATTTTGTCAGCACCTGAACCAGGTTTATTAATATCAAATGACCTAGCCACATGCATTAATGTAGAATCTTCAGTATTCCTTTCCGGTGGTTGAATTTGTTTAAGCATTGCTTCGATTAATATATCTACATTAGCACCTTGTTGAGCAGACACCGGAATAATTAAAGCATCTTCAGCACATGTTCCTTTAACAAATTCCTTAATTTCATTATAACTTTCAATAGCTCTTTCTTTTGAAACGATGTCAATTTTATTTTGAACTACAATAACATCTTTAACACCGATTACATCAAGTGCCATTAGATGTTCTTTAGTTTGTGGTTGTGGACAAGACTCATTTGCAGCAATTACTAAAACTGCACCATCCATAATTGCAGCACCAGATAACATGGTTGCCATAAGGGTTTCGTGACCTGGAGCATCAACAAAGGACACTTTTCTAATTAATTCAGTTTCGCTGCCACAGATTTCACATTTTTCAGAAGTAGTGTAACATTCAGGTTCTCCGCATTCAGGACATTTTCTAAATTCAATGTCAGCATAACCTAAACGAATAGAAATACCTCTTTTTGTTTCCTCACTGTGAGTATCAGTCCAAATTCCTGATAATGCTTTAGTAAGAGTTGTCTTACCATGGTCTACATGACCTACTAAACCTATGTTAACATCTGACTGTACGTTCACAGATAACCACCTTTTTCATAATTTAATTCGAATAAAAGTAAAATAAGAAAAATAGTAAAACTATTCTTCCTCTTCTTCACCAGCACCAAGAATATCAGCTATTGATTTGCT
>NZ_JAXJXF010000089.1:0-5862 GCF_036307625.1 Methanobrevibacter sp. | reverse complement strand
TGTCATAAGCGAAGAGGAATATGAAAAAAGACAAAAGCAATACGAATATGAAGCAAGATGCAGTGAACTGAACCGGCAAAAGAGATACGGAGAATATATCGATTTGCTGAATCATATGATTGATGATTTGGGCTACAGGAGATACAGCTATTTCCAGAAGCTGTGCGTTGCCTACAGAAGACTCAAAGACTACGACAACGAATTGAGAATTATCAGCAAGTATATGAACGGGGAATCGGCACAAACCAAAGTCAGCGACGAATGGTTTGAAAAAAGGCTGCATGATGTTGAGCTCATCAAAAAACCGGAAAAAGAAAAGGCTTCCCCGATTCCTTCGGAATTTGACGAAAAGACAGCTTATGAAATTCCATTCAACAGGGACGAATTCGATCTGGACACCCCTCCAATCCATGAATACGATTCCACTTTGGATGAATTTGAGAACTTGAAAAGAAAAAACATTCTGATACAGTACGGAAAAATGCTGGTTCAAAATAAACGTACCGGCGATGCAGTCAGGCATTACAGATATCTCTGCAACAATACCTATTTTTCAAATGACTGGTATCCCTACAGGCAGCTTGCGATAATATATGCCCAAACAAAAGACTACCAGTCCAATCTGATAAACATCAAAAGACTATTGCGAAGCAAAACCTATCTCAACAGATACCAGCATATATGGTTTGGCGAAAAGATACGCCAGATAATGGAAAAAGAGGACGTCGATGAATATGAAATCGGCAGATGGTTTGAATACTACCAGTCACACGGAGCCCTGAACGAAAAAAAGACAAACAGATTTTTAGCCGACAGGTTCATTGAAAAGGATAAGGACACCGTCATTGTCCTGACAGACGAATCATTCAATAACCGCCAGGAGAGATATGCCCTTGAAGAAACAGGACGCATTTATGAAAGGGTGGGAAACTATAAACTTGCCATAGCCCATTACAAAAAAATCATTGACGAAAAGGAATTTGACTCCTATAAGTTTTATCAAAGAATCTGCTGCTGCTCGCAAAAGCTTAAGGACTATGAGAGTGAACTGAAAGCCATCAAAGCATATTATGCCAACCCTCCGGGAAACGCCAGCAAAGCCAGTGATGACTGGTTTGAAAAAAGATTAAGAAAAGTCAATGCCAAATTGAATACAGAATATAGCGTTGATGATTTTAAATCCCAGACTAAACGAATGCGGGATTAATGTTAAATCTGAATAAAAGTCAGTGAAGGGGAAAATTCATCTCCCAAAAGTTCAAAAGCAACCAGTAGGGTATGGAGCAACGGATAGATTGTCACCGCCCATACAACCGGCATTATTGGTAAAAAAAAATAATTTGTCCTTACAGAACTGCCATCATAATTCCTTAGCTATCTCATCGCCCAAGGCTGTCAGTCTGTACAGGCGTCCTTTTCTGACGGATTCATCCAGACATTCCGCCACATTTGCATCTTTCAGCTCGCGCAAGACCTTTGAAATATGGTTTGGTCTGATTCCGGCATCTTTAGCAATCTGTGTCGGCATCTTCACGTCATCCTTTAATGCCTTTACAGTCTTTACGCGATAAGAGGAAATATTTACATAAGCATATGTTTTTAATGTTTCATCATCGATAGTAACACAACCTTGTTTTTAATAACATCCATTTTATATTTAAGTTTATCTACAATCTGTAAAAAAATATCCGCACCAGACATTTACAGGCAATGCCAAATTCAATATGACACCAATAGCAAAGCATCACAATCACAGGCATCTGCCGAGAAAAAATAGGACCACCCCAAATGGGTGATCCTTGCTAATGCGCAGTCCACATTTCACTCAAAATATGAACTACAATACAATATATGTACAAACAGATATATAAATTTCAACCGGCTGATGAGGTCATCGGCCAAATATCAAAAAGAAATGATTAAGATAAGAGGTCTTTAAAAAAAAGTTGCAGATGTCGGCAAAACATCCGCCTTTGCAGTTTTTTCAAATCATCCGAACAAATTATTCATAAGCTCTGCAGTGTCTGTTTCATCAGCCTTTTCACTAATCATCGATTCGACAACCTCAACCAGTGAAAGGCCTTTTATCTCACCAATCAGGTTCAGTTTCTTATGCAACTCGCCTGTGAGCGTGACGGTTACCTGCTTTGGAATATCCTCCATGGTATAGCAGGCACTGTCCTTTTTAACTGCAAGTTCAAGCTGAAAGGCAATGACATCATTTTTAAGCTCATCCTCAAAGGATACGTCCTTAAACTCACCTATCAGCTCATCGAACTGCAGGGACCTTCTAAGCAAATCTGCCCTGATGAGTTTCAGGTTGTCCTCCTCTTCCCCGCTTTCAGCATCGACGCAATCAATTGATTTTAAAGCCAATTTTCTCACATCAACTGCAAGACCGTCCTGTGCATCGTCACATGCCCATGCGCAGTGAAGAAGTGAAAAAAATTGGGACCTGAAATCGTTTTCAGCTTCGGATATCAAAAAACGTCTGAAAAACCTTTTGGACAAATCGGATTTGAATCCGTAACCTCTGCAGGTGAGATATTCATCGCCTTTTAAAAAATCATCGGCAGCACAAAGTTCATCTTCAATGTCTCCTGCAACATATCCGCAGTGGGGACATTCCTGAAGCCATGCAAACATGCTGCTTCTTCTCATTTCAGAAGGTCTTAAATCCAAATCGGGATATCCGAAAGTGCTTGTACTTGTCACTACATTTTGTGGTGAGGTTTTGGTGCATACTGCACATTTCTTGTCAAAATTTCTAACAGTGGTCATACACTAAAAATGCATTCAGGTAGTATATAAAGTTTCTGATGGGATTAGAAAGTCACTTCAGGACTTCCCATCCCACCAAATCCATGCAAAGGACAGGTTTCTGCACAACCATCCCAAGTTCGTAAAGGCAATTGATTATCTCATATTGCTACCATATGATTAAATATTTCTTGAGTAAATTTATTCAGAACTTTATCTTTTATCAGTATCCTAAACTAGCTTTTTGTGCTTCCCATTCTTCATGACTGTTAGCGCTTTTACCATAAACTTGAAGTGTTCTGTAATCAGCTTCACTAATTGGGTATCCAGTATCTGAAAGGTACTGTGGTTTACTTGAACTCTGCTCAACTGTAGCTTTAACAACCTTTTCCTTAATGGTCAATTTCTGTGTTGTATTATTTCCAGTGTAGTTTTCATTTCCGCCATAGCTGACATCAACATCATATTTGCCTTTAGTGAGCTTCAAATCCATTTTTGCATTGCCTTTATCGTTAGTTTTGACAGTCTTATTTGCCACAACCTTGCCTTTGCTGTCCTTGATTGTTATGTTGACTTTTTGCTTGGACAAAGGAGTTTTGTTCAAATCAGTCAGCTTAACAGACAACTCATCTCCTTCAGTTAAAGTTTTATTGCTGGTAACTTTGATTTTTGTGGGTTCCTTTGCATGCATCGGCTTCAATACCATAAATCCGATTGCAGCAGCAAGAACAACAATTATCACGACCAATATTATGATTATGTTTTTGTTTTCCATAATTTTAAACTCCCTCATTTAAATCCGAGACTGTGTACTTCACCAGTCCTTACATCTACAGTTCTCATGTAACCATCCGCATATTCCTGCTTAACATGATTTTCATCAATGAAATATCTGTTTGTTTCAGGATAAGGGTCATTGGTTGGAGGCAAATTATTAATGTCATACCCAGAGCCGGACGAAGACTTTGAATTGGATGAAACCAATTGAGCCTGTGCAACCTTTTCCTTGATTGTCAGTTCCTGCGAGGTATTGTTTCCAGTGTAGTTTTTATTTCCACCATAATTAACTGCTACATTGTATTTTCCTTTATCCAGCTTCAAATCCATTTTTGCATTGCCTTTGTCATTTGTTTTAACCATCTCATTTGCCACAACCTTGCCTTTGCTGTCCTTGACTGTGATGTTGACATTCTCATCGGATATTGGAGTTTTATTTAGGTCTGTCAGTTTAATGGTCAGCCCATCGCCTTCAGCCAATGTCTTATTGCTGGTAATTTTTACTTTACTTGGTTTTTTACTATCGAACGGATGCAGTACTGTTATTCCAATCATAACTGCAAGTATCAGAATAATTACAATCAATATTGTGATTATGTTTTTGTTTTCCATTTAATTTCCTCCAAAAAAAATATACTATAAAGTTTCACCTGCTTAATTCTGGTTAAAATTTAACTTCGACTTTTTGGATTTCCACACCTCTGCTTACGGGATACTTGTGGTGTTCGCCACCCTGGCCATTGCCCCAGTCACTCCATTTCCACTTTCCATCCATGCAGAAATATGCTCTGGACATATAGGAATCCTTGTTAACTTGTTGGCCGTTTTTGTACAGGTAAACGTCAAATCCTCCAACCGAAGATCCCATCCATTTGCTTGCCTTAACTGTATACTCACCGGCAGTTGCACTATAAGTTTTGTCAAATTCAGGCAATTCCACAGTTATGGTATCTGGCGCACTTGAAGATTCCTGCACAACTTCCTTCTGGTTAGTTTCAGCATTTGTCTGCTTTTTCTGGTTTTGCTGTGTAAACATTATCCCGACAGATAATGCCAGGATAATAATTACCAAAACAAGTATTATGATTATGTTTTTGTTTTCCATTTGACTTCCCCGCATAATCCAATTTTTATACCATTGCCTGGTATTTTTCCACCAATTCCGGAGACTTTGTGTATACCGACATTGGTATTCCATCATCTGCGGCTTTTTGCCTTGCGGCATATATTTTTCTTGTTTCTTCAGGCATATGACTGCCGCTTGATTGAGATGATGAATCCTGTGAGCTTGCCTGTTCAACTGTAGCTTCAACAACCTTTTCCTTAACAGTTAATGTTTGTGTAGTATTATTTCCAGTGTAGTTTTCATTTCCACCATAGTGGACATCAACGTCATATTCTCCTTTCTTCAGCTTCAAATCCATTTTTGCATTGCCCTTGTCATCTGTTTTGACAGTCTTATTTGCCACAACCTTGCCTTTGTCGTTTTTGACTGTGATGTTGACTTTTTGCTTGGACAATGGAGTTTTATTCAAATCAGTCAGCTTAACTGACAGGTCATCTCCCTCAGTTAAAGTTTTATTGCTGGTAACTTTGATTTTTGTTGGTTGTTTTGCATGCATTGGCTTCAATACCATAAATCCGATTGCAGCAGCAAGAACAACAATTATCACGAGCAATATTATAATAATATTTTTGCTTTCCATTTCAGTTCCTCCAAATAAACATACCAGTTAATACTATTTATTACACAATTTACATTTTAACATTTTCGACAGCAAAAACAATGCCCCAATAATAAAAAGTAGATATGAATATTTTATGGATTAATACAAAAACAGTTAAATAAACAGTCAATCATTAAAGCAAAAGAAATTGATTATAAAAAATAGTGAAGTCATGCAAGCAAATGTATATGAAAAAAATAAAAAAATAGAGATAGATGCAAAGTTGCATCTACTATTAAAATTTAAATTAATCCAAGTTTTTTGGCAGTCTTTTCGTCGACTTTTCCTGTGACTTTGATGATTTTGTCGTTTTGGAACTCCTTGACAGACCTTACAGTGCAGTCGCCGTAGATTCCGTCAACTACAAGATAGTAACCCTGATAGGTAATATAGTATCCATTGTTTTTCAAAGCACGTTGGATCTTTTTGACGATTGCTGAGTTTTTGCTTCCTTTGGAAACTGTTTTCCACACAGACTTGACCTTAATGGTTACCTTTTTGGTTGCCTTGTTGTAGTACTTGTTTCCTTTATAGGTTACAGTTGCCTTGAATTTGCCTGCTTTGTTGAGCTTGGTAATCTTGAAGGTAGCTTTGCCTT
>NZ_JAXJXF010000088.1:0-2181 GCF_036307625.1 Methanobrevibacter sp. | reverse complement strand
CAAATGAAAAAAATGGGCATGAAAATGGAAGATTTGGAAGGTGCCCGCGAAGTCATTATCCGTTTTGATGAAAAAGAATTGATTATTGATAATCCTAGTGTAAGTTTAATGAATGTGATGGGTCAGGAAACTTACCAGATTGAAGGTAAAGCTCGTGAAGTTGAGTTAGAGTATGAAGTTGAAATTCCAGATGAGGATATTGAAATGGTAGCTAATTCAGCTAATGTTTCTAAAGAAGATGCTAAAGCTGCTTTAGAAGAATGTAAAGGTGATTTGGCAGAAGCCATCATGAAATTAAATAGCTAGATACTATGACTGTCATTGCCCATATTTCAGATTTGCATATCAGTAAATCTGATTTCGATGAAGAAATGTTCATGCTCGCTGTAGCTGAAATCAACGAGTTACAACCTGATATGATAATACTGACAGGAGATATTACTAATAATGGTTATTATAAGCAATTCAAGCAAGCAACCAAATATCTGGCAATGTTTGAACCACCATTGTTTGCAGTTCCTGGCAACCATGATGCTCGTAATTTGGGTTATCAAACTTTTGAAGAGTTAATTGGCGAAAGAAGTTGGAAATTAACAGTCGGGGATGATTTTACTGTGATTGGATTGGACAGCAGTACTCCTGATGAAAGTAGTGGAGACATTGGTCGTCCTCAACATTTATGGTTGGAACATCAGTTAGATGAATGTGTAATTAATGAAAATTTCACAATTGTTGTTTTACACCATCATGTTATTCCTATTCCTCAAACTGGACGTGAACGTAATGTTTTATCTGATTCTGGGGATATTTTAAAAACCTTAACAACACATGAAGTTGACCTGGTTTTATCAGGACATAAACATGTTCCTAATATATGGAAAATTAATGAAACTTTAATTGCTAATGCTGGATCGTTATGTTCTGAAAAATTAAGGGGGAAAAATACAAATTCCTATAATGTGTACAATATTTCAGAAGATGAAATAGAAATTTATCTTCATAAGGTTGGTGAGGAGAAGTTTTTATTTGGAAAATATCCTAGAAATGGAATATAATATCCAATTTTAAATTAAATTTAAATATTGATTTAAACAAATATTAAATACTGAACAATTATTTGAAAAATTATTTTTTTAGGTGATATTGTGAAAGTTGTAGTAGATGCATCAAATGTGGCTCATTATGTAAAAAATGAAAAAGGACAGCCTAAAATATCTAATATCATTGCTGCCGTTAAAGCTTTAGAAGAAAGCGAGGATGAATTTGTTATTATTGCTGACGCATCACTTCGTCATGATATTGATGATAAAGCGAAATTTGAAAAATTGTTGAATAGTGACAATGTTGAAGAAGTTCCACCAGGTAATGATGCAGACCATTTTATTTTAGAAATCGCCACAAATGAAAAAGCTAAAGTATTGTCTAATGATAAGTTCAGAGATTATGCTGCTGAATTTAGAAATATTGCTTCAATGAGAATTCCATTCATAATTGAAAATGGAAGATTAACTTTCGGAAAACCTAAACAACCTAAAAAAGATAAAAATATTTTACAAAAAATCTGTGATGAAATAATTAAGGAATTAAACTTTAAGAAATGGGAAATTTATACTGGAAAGGAAGGTTTGGAAATTTCCCCATTAAATATTGCTAAGCAGGCAATAATTCGTATTGATAATGAGAACAATGCTGAGTCTAAACTTGAAAACATTTTTGCTAAAATTCCAATGTTTAACAAAATTGTTGAGATGGTGGACGATGTTGAAATTGCAGCTCCATATGTAATTTTTGTGTTGGTTCATCCTAAAGACTATAAATTGGCCGTTAAAAATGCTGGAAATATTTCCGTCACAGTTGCCGATAGGTTAGGTCTTGAGAAAAAACCGTTAATAGCTGTGCGTAATGATTTATTTACAAAACCGGGTACCTTTGAATTAAATATTATGTTGGCTGACGAAGTAACAGAAATAGCTCCATACAATGTTTTAGTACGTGTAAGTACTTTTGATGAAGTATTTATTAAAAGAAACTCCAGAAATATAGCAAGTACTATTGCTGGCAGATTAGGATCTTGGAAATTCCCATTTGTTTCTGTTAAACCGGATATGATTTTAGAAAAACCTGGGGATTTTGAAATTGAACTTGAAAGGGGAGGAGGTTTAGATGACTAGTGCTTTAACT
>NZ_JAXJXF010000087.1:0-4577 GCF_036307625.1 Methanobrevibacter sp. | reverse complement strand
AGAAAAACAAAACATGACCAAAAAACTAAACGAAGAAAAACAAAACATGACCAAAAAACTAAACATAGAAAAACAAAACATGACCAAAAAACTAAACGAAGAAAAACAAAACATAGCCAAAAAACTAAAAGAAGACAACATTCCAATAGAAAAAATAATACAATACACAGGACTCAGCAAAGACATGATTTCAAAAATATGAAAAAATCATTTTGGCAATGGAACGTCTTCACTTTCCACAACCACTTCAACTACAAGAGGTCCTGTGAGATTTTTTTCACACAGCAATTTCAAGTCATCCAAAGTATCGACACGAACGGCATCAATACCATATGATGATGCCAATTTTACAAAGTCAGGATTTTGCAAACTGATTTGATACGGTTTCATATCATAAAATGATTCCTGCCATTGGCGGATGATTCCAAATTCCGAATTGTTCAAAATGAAAACAACCACATCCAGATTATTTTCCTTGAGTGTTGCCAATTCCTGAATATTCATCTGAAAATCACCGTCACCGTTTATGACAATGATTTTCTCGCCACTGGCTATGCTTGCCCCAATAGCTGCAGGTAGTCCATAACCCATCGGTGCAAGGCCACCTGAAAACAATAGCTGACCAGGCTTTGTTGACCTTTTCAAAAGTGTTGTCCATGTTGTGTGGCTTCCGGCATCAGACACTACAATGTTATCCGAAAATCTTTTCAGGATCTCATTGATTGCAGCCTGAGGTTTCAAGTCATCATGAATTCCATCAACAACCACATCATTGTCAATTTCAAGAATTTCACCCAGCCAGTCAACTTCACTGAACTGAATATTCAAAAGAAAATCTTCAACCTTGCCATGAATAGGATAGTCGCCAACAAGAACATCAGGGTTGATATTTACATGAATCAGATTGTCAGGGATTTGTGAAAGTGTCCTTTCGCTGCCTTTAATGCCAAGTGCAATTATGCAATCTGCATTTTCAAATGCATATCCCGCTTGTGGAGTTCCGCGTGTTCCAACCATTCCCAAATTGATATCCTCATTTTCGGAAATGATTCCCTTTCCATGAAATGTTGTTGTAACAGGAATATTGTATTTTTCCGCAATCAATTTGATATTTTGGGCTTGGGATCTTGCACCTGCACCCAGAATAAGCAAGGGTTTTTTGGACTTGTCAATAAGTTCCTGAGCCTTTGAAATGTTTGACAAATCATCTTCACACAGATAACACAGTTCAAAGTCCTCAAAATCAGTGCTCATCAAAACATCTTTTGAAAGGTTGATGTGAATCGGTCCTTTCGGATTGTTTTTCAGTGCAAAAATGGAAGCCCTTAATACATACAATGCTTCAGTGCCGTTGAGTGGATTATATGACTCGACAGTTATGTTTCTAAAGATTTCCACTTGAGGAGTTGTCTGAAAATAGTCAGTTCCGCGATATTTGAGTTCATTGTCTCCTGTCAATACCAGAATAGGAATGTTGTCCTTGAATGCTGTTGCAACGGCCATGGTAAAGTTCAATGCTCCCGGAGAAGCTGTTGAAATGCATACTCCAAATTTTCCGCTGGATCTGTAATGGCCATCGGCTGCATGTGCTGCTGCCTGTTCGTGCCTTGTCAATATATGGTTGATTTTTGAAGATGAAAGAGCCTTATAAAATGGCATAATCTGCTCGCCAGGAATTCCGAATATGTTTTCGACTCCCTCTTCAGCCAGGATTTCAACCATCCTTTCACTTACATTCATCTTCCATCTCCTGATAAGATCCGTTGTATTCACCTGACCCTTCAACCGGAAAGACAACAGCCTGGGCAATTCTGTCTCCGGACTTGATTTTATATTCAAAGTCCCCATGATTATAAATCATGAACATCAAAGTTCCGTAAAAGCCCGGATCTCCCACTGCAGTTTGAACGGAGATAAATGACCTAAGAAGAGTTGATCGTGGAAGGTATAGCATCGTATAGCCCTTTGGAATTTTAACTTTCCTTTTAATACTTGCCAGATAGGCCGTGTGTGGTTTTAAGGTAAAGATTTCACCTTCCATCTCCTTAAGTTCAGGCAAAATTTTTTCATTGTCTATAAGTGAACCTTCACTTTCCTGAGTATAAATCCTGTCCAGCTCCAGGTCTATGCCTGAAGGCTGAACCAAATCCTTAAAATTTGGAAACAGTTTTACAAGTTCTTTTTCACCAAGCATCATATCAAAACCTTTTAATAATTTATTTATATCACCTACATTATAAACTTTAAATGGTGATAAAATGCCTGTAATAACAATAGCTGGAAACGATGGAATAAGTGTAGAGAAAAAAAGAGAAATGGTAAAAAACGTGTCAAAAGTAGTTGCAGATGCTTACGATCTGCCTGTCGAAGCGATAACCGTTTTGGTTCAAGCCTATCCAAAGGAAAGCATTGGAGTGGCCGGTGAACTATTATCTGATAGGGGATAATCAATCCATTAAAGATTTATAAAAAAAGGGAATTTTGAAACAAATCAAAATTCCCAAAATTTACAGACTAAATGTGTTAAACTACATTAACACAGTACTATATAGTATTGGAAGGTATTTAAAAATTTGGATTGAACCGACAATCCGACACCCATCATCAACTTTTTTAACCACATTTCAATCGGAAATCTTTGCAAACATTTTACGGAATAATGCTATTTTTCACATGAACATTATTCTAACAAATCATGATAGAGAGGTACATTTCAAGTGTAAAGGCTTAAAAATCAGAATTTTTTAAAATAAATTATGATTTTCTTACCAAATGTTGAAATTGAATTATTTCATTATATTTAATCATGAAAAAAGGCAATTTCATAAAATATTGATATTGATGTGAGAAAAGCCAGAATATGGCAAAAATCTTGAGTTACTGGGAAGTGAAATTCTTACAGAAAGCCAGTTTGAATGTGTTAAAAATGATTTGTCCCAACACTTGTTTTGATTTGAGAGATATGAATGAAGCCCTTAAAAATATTTATGATTGACCCATCCAAAAATTGATTATGATAATGGAACATTTTATAGATGGCATTTTTTTGATTTGAAGTGCTGTGAATCATTTTCGCCAATTCTGGTCAAAATCGGCAAAAATTTTCATCGAATTTTGATAAATTTTTAAGGCCAGATTGAAAAAATGCAATATATTTTTAACATATTATTTTAATTTCAATTTCGGGAAATATTATGACTTCCAATCATTAAACTAAAAACGATCAAAAATTATTGTCAAAACCGAAGGAAATTATGGGAAAAAATCGAATTTAAGGAAAAATAAATGAAGTATAGTAAAAAAATTTCATTCTAGATAATGGCTAAAAAGCGATTATTTGCAAAATTCAGCATGAATAACAGATAAATAAATGAAAATATCTGAAAAATCAGAAAAGATTGAAAAAGCACATCCTCAAAAAATTGCAGAATTTGAAATGAAAAATCATGACCCTCACCGGCAATTTATGAAATTTGTGAAAAACTTTGACAAAATTCCTGAGATGCCATTATTGATATCCTGCAGGAATCATCATGGCCAAAAGGTCAGTTTCAACAAAACTCATTATCCACAAGAAAAGACATGACACCACCCAACACCCACAAACATATTGACTTAACTTATTGCACAACTGCCAAAACTGAAATAATTTTTAAGCTTTCATGACCTATGAAAGAAGAATCCGGATTTACTTGAAAAAAATCTTCATACTATAATGGTAAAAAATGCATTTTCAAATAAAGTGATATAGATTTGATGAATTAAAACTTCCAGTTATAAATATAGCATCAAAAATATTGAAGGTCGCCATTAGAATATTAACTTGAGTTCACACCTGTCACTAATGAATAGAGGTTACTTCAATATAACATATATTAACAGACATGGGAATGGGAAATATCTAAAAAATTTAGGAATACCTAAAAATTAGCGAAAGATTTATATTACATTACAAAAAAATAATAAAACAGGAAGTGAAATTGTAATCTCCAACATAACATCAATTCACTTCCACATCCCACAATTATTCGAGGTGAAAAATATGATCATTGGAATTGAAAACCTAAAAGCAAAACAGGAAAAAGAAAAAGAAGATTGCGAATAAGCAAATCTGCAATACCACACAAAAATTCGAAAAATAAGGGTTTTCCTCCCTATTTTTTACAATACATCACACCCAACCTTTTAAAAACTATTTTTAACCTGTCAGGACAATGTAGAAAATATTTCAAAAATAGACGGAACAAGATTAATGGAAAAGCAAGAGACTATATTTACGAAAATACGAAAGAATTGAAAAATTGCTTCAGACAAAATTCAAAACAAGAAGCAACGAGCAATTTAAACAATATTTACAAAATTACAGAGCTATTCCAGTTGTATTAAAAGATTTCATCAGAAAACACACTATCAATCACTTCCATAGATATGTAGAACACTTAGATAATGAAAATATAGAAAAAACATCCAACAAAGTAGAAAATTACTACAGACAAAGGTTCAGACAGATTCAATTAATATTGCTTTTTTAACTTGGTTATCGTTGAAAAAGTTTAATTAATTTTTTCACTGCCATT
>NZ_JAXJXF010000086.1:0-22163 GCF_036307625.1 Methanobrevibacter sp. | reverse complement strand
GTTTCCGGTTTGGATGTTGGTGATTACACTTTAAAAGTTACTACAACCCCTGACAGCAATCATAATTCCGTTTCAGGAACTATCAATGTAAGTGTTAGCAAGTCCAAATCTAAAATTGATTATACTGGGGACATTGTATTTGATTATGGATCTGTTGGAACTACTACTTTGATTTTGGATGGATGTACAGTTAAGGAGTCAGACTGTTATGTTGGGGGTCATTCTGAAGCTGTTGTTAAGATTAATGATAAGAATGTTATTTCTGTATCCAAGTTGACTGTGGGCAAATACACTTTGCATCTTTCATCCATTCCGGATAAAAACCATGAGCCTGTTAATGCAACTATAAATATTGTGGTAAATAAAATTGATTCAAAAGTAAGTTTCAGTAAGAAAGCCATTTCCTTTAAGTATGCCAAATCAGGATCTGTTGTTTTAACCTTGGAAGGTTGTAGCGTTAAACTGGAAGATATTAGTGTTGTTGGTCAGAAAGCTAAGATTACTTTAAAAGACAATACTGTTGGTGTTTCCAATTTGGCTGTAGGCACTTATACTTTAAAAGTAACCACCACTCCTGATAAGGTTCACAATTCCGTTGATGGTGAAATTAAGATTACTGTTACTAAAAACACTGCAAAAATTAAGGTTGATAAGCAGACATTTGCCTATAAGAAGGCCGGCAAGTGGGCTATCTCTTTAAAAGATTCCAGTGGCAAGGCCATTTCAAAGGCTAAATTAACTTTAAAAGTTTACACAGGTAAAAAAGCCAAGGCTTATAAATCCACCGCTACCAATTCCAAAGGGGTGGCTTACTTTAACAAGATTAAAGCATTGTCATTAGGAAATCATAAGGTTGTTGTGAGCTTTTCACATAAAGGCTATAAATCTAAGGCTGTTAGTTCATCCATTAAGGTAATCAAGCCTACTCCTGTGAAATTTAAAATAGTTCCTAATACAACTCCTAAAGGTTTCAGTATTTCTGTCATTGTTAAAGATAAAACTGGTAAGAAATTTGTCAATGGCGTTAAAATCAAGCTGACTGTTGGTTCAGGTAAAAACAAGAAGACCATTACTGTGGTTTCCGGTAACTATGGTAAAGGTAAAGGTGTTTGCGCTTATTCCACCAATATGCTACCTGTCGGAACTCATAAAATTACTGTGACTTCTGCTGTTGTGAACTATGTTGGATCTGCAAGTTCTAAAGTAGCTCTCAAGGCAAGCGCCAAAAAGATACCTCCTTGGTGGGAGAAAATCTCAAACGGAAAAGCAACCTCTCATGGATTAAAATAAAAGCATTAATTTGCTTTTATTTATTTTTCTTTTTTTTTTCAAATTCTTAATGAAAGCTTTTGCTTTATATGACTTAAATTTAATGTTCAATATAAATTATCATATTGATGAATAAATTTACTTGAAATTTTTTTAGGTAGTTTATTGGTTTAGGTTTAGTTCAACGAATTAACGTTACTGTGCAGAGTATTGATAAAATATTTTTCACATGATGCTTATTCGGAAAAATCTATAATGGATTAGGGTGAATTCATGGATTATGATATTTTTATTAGTTATTCGTCTTTAGACCAGGAAATTGCAGAAGACATTTGTAGCTATTTTGAAAAGAATGGTCTTTCATGCTGGATTGCTCCTAGAAATGTTCGGGCAGGGGAAAACTATGCTGAAGAAATCATGCTTGGTTTGGACAGTGCAAAAATTGTAGTTTTGATATTTTCACAGAATTCCCAATCATCCAAATATGTGATTAAGGAAGTTCAAAAAGCCTTTATTAATAACAAGGGCATTTTGCCTATCAATATTGATGATTCATTGCCTAAAGGTAAAATGGAGACTTTTTTAAGGAATAAACAATGGCTGAATGCATTTCCTAATCCTGAAGAGTCTTATGATGATATGGTTGATGGTGCCCGCCGTTTAATCAAGGGCCAACGTCCCGGCGGAGGTTTTGTCCAGGTTCCGGGCAACGATGATGAAGGCAGTTTTTTCGATAAACATAAGTATCATCTAATTGCAGTTGCGGCAATTATTTTGATAGCTATTGTCGGTTTTGTTGCATTTGATGGAACGGGTATGAATTCTAATGGTTCAGGTTCATCGCAACCATTGGTTTCAATTGATTACATACAGATGGATGATGATAGTTCCAAAGGTTATTCATGGAAATATTCTTATTTCGTATTCGGATCATTATCTTCAAATGTAAGCGATTCATCAAATGTGGTTCATGTTGACTTTTTAGATGATTCGGGAAAGGTCGTAATGAGCAATGATACTAAGGTAAAAGACATTGAAGGCAATACCTTGGGAATAGGCTACAGTAACAATAATAATGTAGCAAAGGTTTCTTTAGAACTGAAAGACAAGCAGGGTAAGGTATTGGCAAGTGCGCAAAGTAGCAATTTCGTTAATCAGTAAGGTAGGTGAGTTAGTAATGAGTCAGGATGTTTATATCTGTTATGATGCCAATGACCAGGAATTTGCAAATAAGGTTTGCAATGTTTTGGAAAAAAATGGCCTGTCCTGTTGGATTAAGAGTCGTGATGTGGGTGTAAATGATATTATCGATGAAATTAACAATGCAATTGACAAATCTCGGGTAATGCTTTTGATTTATTCTGAATATTCAAAGGATTCCAATGTTGTTAACACTGAGGTTGACTTTGCATTTTCCGGTGATATGCCGGTTTTGATTTACAAGATTGATGATTCCAAATTCGGAGGAGGTTTCCCATTTTTCATAGAGGATAATCAGGTGATTGATGCTCATGAGGATGTGGAATCAAAATTCGATGAGCTGGTTTCCACAATATCTCCGCTTGTCAAAAAGCAGAAGGCTAAGGAAAGAAGTATATCTTACATTATTAAAAAACATAAAAAACCGATTATAATAGGCATTGCATTGATTGTTGTGGTTGTTGCAGGCATTTTTGCATACATGAACTTTGTCAATCATGCAGATGATAAAAATACGGTACCCTTAAATCCGGGTGATGTAAAAATCAACGTAACTGATTTTCATGTAGATGATGTGCGCAAAAAAGGCTATTCATGGAATTATTCTTACTTTGTAGGGGGAATAATTTCACCGGAGCCTGTTGGAAAGTATGTTATCTCATGTGATTTCTATGATAATACAGGTAAACTGGTAAACACTACTGAAACCAAGATATCAGATATTCAAAGAGTCAATGACGGTTATCTGTTAGGTTCTGATGTTTCCGGTTCCAAGGATATTAAACGTGTTGAAGTTAGCCTGGTTGATGCTAACAATAGGGTAATAGCTCAGGATGAGGCTGTGTTGAATTCGAGTGGTGTTAAAAATGGATAGTAAAAAGACAATTCTTATCGCCGTGGTTGTTGTTGCGGCTATCGCCTTGATTGGAGGTTATTCATTGTTTAGTACTCCGACAGTGGATATGAATCAGACCACTATAGTGTTGAGTAAATCCGCATACATGAATGTTCCAATTCAGGACAATGCATCTGCCAATGCGGATAAGGACGGTATTTTCCACTATGTGGATGAGAAAAACGGAATTAACGTTACAAGTTGTAATTCGAATATATCAAAAAAATCAAGTGTATCTAAAATGAATGCCCTTAAAGAGTCAACAGAATCAGATTCTAAAAAAATCAAAGAGGGCGATGTTGTAGTTTATGAAAAGAATGGCACATATACAATATTTGTCAAAAACATGGAATACAATAACACTGTCATGCTTCAGTCAAAAAACAAGAATCTTCTGATGGCATGCTGGAACAGTCTCAAGTTCCATAATCCTACAGACAAGTTTAAATTCGATAACCCTTCCGAGGGATCCAATGTTGTAAATGCGGTAGAGCAAACACAGAGTGTTGTTGGAGATGTAAGTTCATCCAATTCAGGTTCATCCTCTTCAGGTTCATCATCATCTTCATCTTCATCCTCATCAGATTCATATTATTCATCTGATACTTCATACACTACCAGCGGAGACAGTTGGAGTTATGGAGGTTATGGATCAAGCAGCAGCGGCGGTTCTTCCAGTGGTCAAAAGGGATACACTCAATATGCATTTTAAATGTTTGATTAAAAAATTATTTAAATAAATAATGCGAAGGTTTAATTATGAGTGAAAATAATTTACGCCAATACATCGATGAATTTTTTGAGGAATTGGTTCTTTATGACGACTATCATAACAACCACTATTATAAGATGCTGTTGAAAGCCGGAATTGATGTTTTTCTGGACAATGAAAACTCATACAATGCTTATGAAGTCTATAGAACCTTCTTCATGATTTATCAGATTACCGCACAGAACAAATCCGATGAATCAAAGAGTGAGAAAATAAGTCTTGTCAGGGAACCCAATACTCTTTTGGATTTGGTTAAGATAATGAAGAAATATGAAGAAAACACCGGAGATTTGATTGAAAAACAAAGGGACCATTTCATTCACTCCGTCAATGTTTTCCTATTGGGTTTGGCAATTTATTCTCAAAATAAGGGTTACAGGGATAAATTTAAAGATTATATTCTCAAAAGCCCTTATGAAAAGTTCTACAAAATTGATGGCGAGTTTTCACATGAGGAATTTTTATATCGTTGGGGTGTCGCTGCACTCTTCCATGATATAGGATATCCCGTTGAAATTATTGGAAAGCAGTTGAAGAAATTTTTAAATGATGGAATCAAATCCATTTCAAGCAGTTACAATGCGGATACTGCAATTGACTTTAAGGACTTCAATGAATTCAATACAATTGTTAAAATGGAGCCGGATTTTGCTGATAATTACACATCTGTTTATCCCGAAGCCAAGTTCCTTAATCTGTTTAAGCCTACCGACATCATGGCTCACAAGATTGCAACTGACTTCAAGGGTGTTGATGTCAACGACGTGATTAGGCATCTCAACTCATTTGTCGATATAATGGGTGAAAGCGGATTTATTGATCATGGATTTTTCTCATCCATTTTGGTTTTGAACTCCTATGGTTATCTCATTCAGAAATATGCGAAAAATCATGACTTTTTCTTCTATCCTATCGTAGACAGTGCAACAGCCATTCTATTGCATAATTACTACCGGAACGTTTTGCAGAAAAAGCCGTTTGAGCTGAAATCATTGCATCCTTCACAATCCCCACTGGCATTCCTTTTGATTTTGTGTGATGAGCTTCAGGAGTGGAACAGAAAACCTTTCGGCGTCAAGGACAAAAAGAGAAGCCATGTCAATAAACTTCTAATCGACATTGATGACAGGGGAATGGATGTAGAGTATATAGTAAAGGAAGGCTCAATGGGTCTTGGTTTTTCTGAAGATAAGGAAGAACTACTTAAAAATGTTTTATCTCTAAGAAGCATCTTTAAATTGGGTCTCAGAATAATAACTGATGTCGAACAGGATAATATCATTAAGGAAATTGTCCATGAGGAGTCTCAGGCTCCCGACATACTGATTAGAAATGTTGAAAAAATTGCCATACAAACTCATAACCAGTATGTGGAGACAACAAGAAGGCAGCATGATGAAATGATTGCCAGAGGCGAAGAGCCCGATGAGGCATTCATGAAAAAATATAATGAATTGTGTTCATTTGAGGAGCTGACTCCGCAGCTTAAGATTGCAAATATCAGGCAGGCAAGGTCAATTCCAGGTAAACTTGACCTTATAGGATGCGAAATTGCAACGGAAGATGATGAAAGAGAAGCCATTTCAGAGTTTACTGAAGATGAAGTATTGGATTTGGCAATACGTGAGCATGATGAATGGTGCAAAGAAAAAGAAGGTACCGGTTGGATATATGGTGAAGAAAAGGATTTGGAAAATCTTGTAACTCCATATCTGGTGCCTTGGGAAGACTTAACACCTGAAATTCAACAGTATGATATCGATCCTGTTTTGAATATTCCTAATCTTATGAAATCTCTTGGTTTAAAAGTTGTCAGAACCAAACAAAGACTTTTAACATTTGAAATGCATAAGTTTTACATGGAATCCCATGAAGATTCACAGCAATTCGATGATTTGCCGGATTACATCAAATATTCCAACTACAAGCAAACAGATTTCCTGGTTAAAATTTTATCCGAACTTGGCTATGACATGGTTGATATCGAAAGCACAGGAAAAGCTATAACCAACTTTGATGAAGATTCAATTGATTATCTGGCCCAAAGGGAACATAACGCATGGTACAAACTCAAGGTTAACTTGGGATGGAAATATGATTCTGTTAAGGATTATGATGCAAAAACCAATCCTAACCTGGTTGACTGGGACCAGCTTGATTATGAAACCCAGGAGTATAATAAACTCACATTCAGAAACCTTCCTCAGTTATGTGAAAATGTCGGCCTGAAAATCGTTAAAAACTAGAAACAGGAGGTAATGTGATGTCAGATAAGTCCAGCCATATTAATAAGTATGTCGACAGGTTCTTTGAAGATTTGATATTGTATGATGATAATATAGTCTTTAAGGACGGTACTAAAAGCAATCATGATTATAAAGGTCTTCTTAAAGCGGCCATTGAGGTTTTTTTAAATCACCAATCCAGCTTCACTGCATATGAAGTTTATCAGACTTTTTTCATGATGTATCAAATCACTCCCGAAGACAAAAGTGAAGTTGATGAAAACAATCCCAATATACTTATCAGCGAACCCAATACTCTTCTTGATTTGGTAGACATAATGAGGGAATATGAGAAAAACACCGGCAGCTTAATCAATCGCCAAAGGGACCATTTCATTCACTCGGTCAACGTTTTTATTTTGGGATTAAGCGTTTATGCTCAAAACAAATATTACAGGGATATATTCAAAAGATATATCCTTAAAAACAAGCATTATACAAAGTATTACAGAATTGACGGGGAGTTTTCCCATGAGGAATTCCTGTACCGTTGGGGTGTTGCGGCGCTTTTCCATGATATTGGTTATCCCATTGAAATTATCGGAAAGCAGCTGGACAAGTTAATAGATGATGGAATAAAGAATATTTCACCCACTTATGATGATGTCAGGGTAAGCCTGGATTTCAGGGATTTCGATGAATTCAATACCATTGTCAAAAAGTATCCATATGACTATGCGGACAATTATCGTGAAAGATATTCGGATTCCAAGGTCCTTGACTTATTCAAGCCAACCGATATCATGGCTCATAAACTTAAGATGGATTTTGACATTGATACTGATACATTTAAGGAATTGATCAGGCATCTGAACGGATTTGTTCGCATAATGGGAGAGCAAGGATTTATTGACCACGGCTTTTTTTCAGCAATTCTGGTTCTGAATTCCTACGGCAAGCTGATACAGAAATACGGTGACAAGGATAAGGATTTCTTTTTCTACCCTATTGTAGACAGCGCTACAGCAATCCTGCTTCATAATTATTACAGCAATGTTCTTCAAAAAAAGCCATTTGGTTTTGGAAAATTGAGGCCTAAACAGTCTCCAATTTCCTATTTGCTGATTTTATGCGATGAGCTTCAGGAATGGAACAGACAGCCATACGGTGTCTTGGATGTCCAAAAAAATCATGTAAACGATATGGACGTTGTTATTGACGATGAATATATTAAGGTTATCTATATTCTAAACAACGGCCCTATGGGTTTCGGATTTTCCAAAAAGAAAGATGAGGTCATTGACAGTATTCTCGAAATTCAGGATATCTTTCAGGGAAAATTATCCATCAGAACTAAAATCGAACTGGACAATATAATAAGGGGCATTTCAATAGCTGAAATACAGACTCCGAATATTCTTCTTAGAAACATTGAAAAATTGGCCAGGCAAATCAACAGTGACTATAACGATGAAATGAGGCAGAAGTTGGATGAAGCTATCAAAAATGGCAATCAAGAAGAGATTGATAATCTTAAGGAAAAATGCTCATATTTATGTGAATTTGAAGATTTGAGGTCAGATTATAAGTTGTCCAATATCCGTCAGGCCAAATCCATTCCAAAAAAGTTAAGCATAATCGGCTGTGAAATTGCACACAAGAACGACAAAAGGGCTGAAATCACAGAATTTGACAAGCATGAGATTGAGGACCTGGCAATTTTTGAGCATTATGACTGGTGCAGGGAAAGGGAAGGTACCGGCTGGACATATGGTGATGTGAAAAATCCTGAAAAGCTTAAGACTCCATATCTGGTGGATTGGGAAGAACTCGGCGAGGATATAAAAAATTTCAATAGAAATTCAACTAAAAACATTCCAAATCTTTTGAACTCAATTGGCTTGAAAATCGTTCGAAACAAAATTAGGCTTCTTACATTCAAGATGCATCAGTTTTATGAAAGCGGCAGTCTGGATGACAATTGCGACGGTGAGGAAAGCTTTAAGAAATTGCCGAAGCATGTTCAATATTCAAATTATAGGCAGGCCGATTATCTTGTTAAAATATTGAAGGAAAAGGGATTCGAACTTGTGTCTGCTGATGATTCCCGAGATAAGATTATTCGCTTTGATGACGATGACATTGAATATTTCGCTAAGCGGGAACATGAGGGCTGGCTAAAGCTCAAGCTCAATTTCGGATATGGATATCTTCAGTTGGATGACATAGAAAAGCCGGAAATTAAGGACAGAACCATAAATCTGGCCAATAACCCAAATCTGGTTTCATGGGAACATCTTGATGAAAACATTAAAAAAGCAAACAAGAACACATTCATCAACCTTCCGGAAATGTGTGAAGATTCCAATGTTGGTCTGAAGATTGTTAAAAGTGAATAGGGTAACAATTATTTTTTCATTATAAAATATTTTTGTTATTTGGCCCTTTTTTACTAAACCTTTAAATACTATTAAGTTAATATAATTTATTAATAGTTATGAAAACTGACATTATTGTTTCTTATTTCATAACCTTTTATTATTATTGATTTTCATGATTACAAGGAGGAGTTATTAATGGCAAGATTTGAAGAAGCAGAAAACAGAATGTTCAATGTAAAAATCTGCTTAAAATGTAATGCTCGTAACCCTGCTGCTGCAACCACTTGCAGAAAATGCGGTTACAAAGGTTTAAGATTCAAAGCTAAAGAACCAAGAGGATAGACTTATTCTCTTTTACTTTTTTTATTTATTTTTTTTAAAACAATTAATTTAATATATTATTTTTAATAAATCTTATTTTAGGTATTCTTATGAAAGACGTTGAAAATTACATTAGAGATATATTAAAAACAAGGAAAATACATTTCACTTTAATTGACCCTGATGAACAAACACCTAAGGAGGCTTTGGAAATAGCTACTGCCGCAATCGAAGGCGGAACTGATGGAATTATGATTGGGGGATCTACTGTAAATGGTGACGATGTCGACAATACATGCAGGATATTGTCTGAAAACATCGCCGTTCCTATTATTATTTTCCCTGGAAATACAAGTAGTGTGAGCAAATACGCTGATGCAATATTTTACATGAGTTATGTCAACTCAACAAACCCTTACTGGATTAACGGTGCTCAGGCATTGGCTGCACCTGCAGTTAAGGCATCAGGAATGGAAGTTTTATCAATGGCATATATGGTTGCGGAACCTGGCGGAACTGTCGGTTGGGTAGGGGATGCAAAGCTTGTGCCTAGAAACAAGCCTAAAATACCTGCGGTCTATGCAATGTCTGCAGAAATGTTCGGAATGAAATTCTTCTATATCGAAGCAGGTTCCGGCGCGTCAGAGCCTATTCCTCCTGAAATGGTTGCATACACCAAAAAAGCTACAGATAATATGATTGTTGTCGTCGGGGGAGGAATCCGTGACGGAAAAGCAGCATATACAGCTGCAAAGGCTGGTGGAGATGTTATCGTAACTGGTACTGTTGTCGAAGAGGTTGACGACGTACAGGCTAAAATTCAAGAATTGACCGGAGCTATCAAAAAAGCTTCAATGGAGTAGTTTTCAACTGCTCTCACCACACTTTTTTATTAATGTATTAACATAGGAAATAGTATGTTAAATTCACTATATGAAAAGGCCATCGCTAAAAGAGGATTCATACACGATATTGAATCAGACAATAATCTCGAATCCCAGCTGGAAGCCAACTGGTTTTCACGAGAATTCAAAGAAAGCTCTGAGGATTTCACTATTGCTGCCGGAGACGGAAGCTTCAACAAAAAGAAATTTTTAAAAAGCAACTTCTGCGCTATAGGTGCTGAATCCATAATTTATGATGGTGAAATAAAGAAAATTGACGATGCAGACATTCTCGAAATCAATCACATTTCATTTTTGGATGAACTTTTGAGTAACTACATGTCAATATTGGAACTCAAATGCGCTCTTAGGGCCATTAATGAGTATGATGTTGATTATTATATGTTCGATGGGTCTATACTGGGAGATTTGGAAAATGCCTATCCGAGAGGTGCGGAACTTCCATCCAAAATCAGAAACAATTTGGATGAAGCCCTTTTAAATGAATTTAGAAGACGCTTTGAAATAACACCATTCGGTTTTGTATTTCCACAAATCAAGGAAAGGGTATTGGCTGATGTCAGCGTAAATGAAGACTTTGAGGAAAAGGAAGACTTTGACCTTCATCTTTCTTCAATAGAAAAAATCATTTTATTGAAAGAAATTTTACAAAACAAGAAAAAGATAATTTCTATATCCAAAACATCTTCCGACAATGATTTGTTTAATTGGAACATTCCGGATATTTCTATTTTGGATAATCTGACAGATAAAAAACAGGGATTGTCAAAAATTGAACATAGAAGAGTCTTTAAAAATGCGTCTTTCCAATATTTCAATGACTTTTTCAAGCAATTGCAATTCACTGTATTTTATGTCAGGCTTCAGGACAACAAAAATGTGCTGAAGGTGGAACTGCCCTACAAGGCATCGATTGGAGAGGTCATAGACATCATTGAAAAGATTAATGTAATGGCGGTACAGGGATATCCGTATCTGCTTAACAAGGCACATAATGATGTTGTCATTACAGACAGAAACATTAAGGAATTATTGAAGATTGCAAAGATTTACGAAACAACAAACAGGGAAATGTTATAGGTGGTTTTAATGGTAGTAGGAATTTGTGTAGGTGAAACATCACTTTCAGAAGTTACTTTTATTTCAGACAAAATGCCGAAAGTTGGCGAATATGTAACTATTGAATATGACGGCAAGAAGGTTTTGGGAATGATTGAAAACCTGATTAGGGGAAACGATGCTTTGAATGTTGATATAAATGATTTCAAGGCCATTCAAAAAATCTCAAGAATTGGTGTGGACGACAATTATATAAGAGGCAAAGTCAAGATATTGGGGGATGTCAATGACAATCTGAAATTGCCGAGAACTCCCGTGCTTCCGGGAACTGAAATCAGGCTTGCTGACAAGGATACGTTAAATGAAATATTCAAGGTTAAAAATCCAATTAAATTGGGTTCACTTGTCAATCAGAGTGATGTTGAGGTCAATGTTGAGGCCAATCCCATTTTATCAAGACACCTTGCTATTCTGGCAATGACCGGTGCAGGTAAGTCAAATACCGTTTCAGTTCTGATAGACCAGATGTTGGGTTATGACGTTCCGGTATTTGTATTTGATATGCATGGTGAGTATGTGGGTGCAGATTTCCCGAATGGAGAAGTAAATGTAATTAGGCCAAAGATCAATCCGATTTACATGTCATTTCATGAAATCAAGAAATTAGTCAATATTCCGTCCAACGGATATATTCAGGAAAGACACTTCAGAAGAGCATTTAAAGAAGCCAGGGAAATGGTTAGCGATGGAACCGCACATACCAATAATTTTTTACAGATGATTTATGATATACTCGAAAGGGATTCACTGGAGGAAGGCTCCGATAAGCAAATTGTCGATGTCATGAATAAAATCGATGACTCAATGGATAGGTATTCCAATATCTTTGACAATAACATCGGCAATATATTGACCAGTATCAAGATCGGGCATGCTAATGTATTGGATTTAAGCCAGTCTGATGAATCAATTGCCAATGTGCTGGTAAGCCACATCATGAGAAATGCCCTGCAAATGAGAAAAAACGCTGTTCATGGAAAAGATAAAAAAACATTGGATTTCCCAGTATTCTTTGTATTGGAAGAGGCACATATATTGGCTCCAAATAAACGTGATTCTGATTCTAAACGTTGGATTCAAAGGGTTGCAAGAGAAGGCCGTAAATTTGGCCTGGGATTATGCCTTGTAAGTCAATCACCAAAAACAGTTGACCATGATGCACTATCCCAAATGAATAACATGATTATTTTAAGGCTTGTAGAGCCTGAAGACCAAAGGCATGTTCAGTCAGCAAGTGAGAGTTTATCCCAAGATTTAATTAACCAATTGCCATCACTGAATGTTGGTGAAGCTATTGTATTGGGTTTGATGAGCAGAGTCCCTACTTTGGTTAAAATAGATCAGTTTAAAGGACGTATTCATGGGGATGACATGGACATCGTTTCTTATTTTGCAGACATTAAGCAAAAAGAGGAAGATGAAATTAAGCGTCAGGAAGAGGAAAGTATGCAAATGGGTTATGATTATTAAACCCTTCTTTTTTTTATTTGATTATTTATTTTTCCCCATAATATTGTAGGAATTATTTCAAAACTTTTTTATAGTTAATTATATATATTATTCTTTGAAAATCAGTATTGAAAACTATTAATTGTCTAAATACAATTTAACATAATTAATGCAATTTTTCAATATGAAATCAATTTAATAGGAGGAATCAACATATTTCAATGGGAAGATTTTAAAGAAGTTGCCGATGAGTTAATCAAAAATCCACAAGAAGCATATGTTAGAAGTGCTATGGGCAGATATTATTATTCAATTTTTGGTTCTACACGGGATTACTTGGTTAATGTGATGAATAAATATGAATTTGATTCTAAAAAAGATATTCATAAAAAAGTATATGATGAATTAATGAATTCTCATAATTCAAATGAAATACACTTGGCGGAATGCTTAAAGTTCTTAAGAGAAATAAGAAATAATGCTGATTACGATAAATCTGATAAGAATGAAGAATATTTCAAAAAAAATTCGCAAAAAGTAATTAAAGCAACAAATGATGCCTTTGATTCATTAAATGTTCTAATTAATAATCCTCCATACAATTTTTGAGGTATCTTTATGAATGAATTGGATTTTGTTAAAAAATTGGAAGAAGATGAGGAATTGTTTGATAGGGAATATGATAAATTGGGTGATTTTTATAATTTACGTCATTATGAAAAGGTTCATGATTTCATTAAAGACAATACTGGGATTATAGTATTATTGAATGAACTTAAACCTAGATTGTCCAAGACATTTCCTACAGGTAAATTTGATTTGGTTCTTAACACGGATTATGAATATTCTGATTGGTCCATTGTTGTGTTATATGTCAAAGTTGATGAGTATACCTTTGATAATGGTGTTATGGATGATATTAACAAAATTAATTTTGATTTCATACCTTTAAGACGAAAATTGGATGTATTGCCTGATTTTGCAATTTGGCCTGCATTATACAATTGGTAATCAATTTAATTTAATTTCTTTTTCTTTTCTATTTTCAAATCAATTTTAAATTTACCGAATAAACCATTTTTTACTTTTCAAATGCTCTCTTTACAAACTATTAAATATGCAGTAGTATAATATATTATTCAGTTAAATACTTTGATTAAGTGTTTAAATTGGTTATATACAATTGACGAAAAAAGGTAATATAATGAAATTTGCACATTTAGCAGACACTCATTTAGGCTATCGTCAGTTCGGTTTGATCGAACGTGAGAAAGACTTTTATGAAGTGTTTGAAAAGGTTATAGATAAAATAATTGAAGAAAAAGTAGATTTTGTAATTCATAGTGGAGACTTATTTGAAACCGCAAGACCATCTCCCATAGCGCTTTTGAACTTTCAGAAAGGATTGCTTAAACTGAAAGGTGCAGGAATTCCTATGTATGCAATAGCAGGTAATCATGATATTGTAATGCGTAATGACTCTATCCCGCCTCAAGTTATCTTTAAGAAGTTAGGTTTGAAAGTGATCAGTCCAATCAATACCACTTATATGCATGGTGATATTTTTATTGCAGGTTTGCCTTTCTATCCGTCTTCTCAGGTTAAAAATTTAAAATCCAAATTGGCCGATTTGTCAAAAAAAGCGGCTAACCATGAAAAGTCAGTCCTTGTATTGCATCAGGGCATAGACAAATACTTCGGACCTAATTTTGAACTTGAAATAGGAGACCTGCCCGATAACTTTAATTATTATGCAATGGGTCACATTCATAATTATATTAATGATAATTTTGGAAATGGTAAACTGGTTTATCCAGGTTCCAGTGAAATCTGGAAAACAAATGAACTGAAGGACTATAAGGAAAACGGTAAGGGTTTTGTGGTTGTTGACTTCGATGGTCCTAAGCCTCTTGTCAAAAGGGTTAAGGTAGACATCTCCCGTACATTCATTGAAAGGTCTCTTGATTACTCTAAATTGGAAAGCGGCATTGCTGGATTGAAGGAAACTATAATAGGCTTTGATAAAAAACCTATTTTGGATTTGAAAATCAACAATGTCGAGTCCGATACCAAAATGGTTTATGAGTTGATTAAAGAGGAACTGGGTGATTTGTCTTTAATGATTAGACCTACTTTTAATATGGCCGGTGAAGAGGATTTGGATGTTATAATTAATCAATCCGAGTCTTTGGGTCCCGATGACCTTTTAAAAGAACAATTGGGAAATTACGGTGATGAGTCTGTCATCAGATTGGGTCTGGATTTATACCATTTCCTGTCAAAGGATAAGATTGAGGAATCTGAAGACATATTGAAGCAGTTCTTTGATGAGAATTATCACATTGCCGATGAAGATGTCGAATTGGAAGAAGAGGAAATTGAAGAAGAACCGTCAGAAGGTGAAAAGGAGATTCAAGTCACATTTAAGGAGGCTCTAGAATGATTTTCACAAAATTAAAGTTAATTAATTTTAAATCTCATGAAAACACTACTATAAATTTCGATAAGGGAATTAGTGTTATTGTTGGAGAAAATGGTGCTGGAAAATCCACTATACTGGAAGCTATTAGCTTTGCGCTGTTCAAACAGTATACAGCTAAAAAAATTGATGATTTGGTACGTAATAATGCAGAGTCAATGACTGTTGAATTGGAGTTCAGTTCTAACAATAGGGAATACAGAATCGTACGGGATAAAAAATCCATGTTGAAATCTTCAATTTATAAAAAGACTTCAAAAGAGGGCGGATTTGTACATATATGTACTGGAGATAAGGAAGTAGCTAATGAAATTCGCCAGATTTTAGATATCGATTCAGATCTGTTCCTTAATGCAATTTATATCAGACAAGGTGAAATTGCTGATTTGGTCGACAAAAAACCTGCTGAGAAAAAAGAGCTGGTTGCAAAACTATTGGGAATTGATTCATTGGAAAAGGCCTGGAAAAATTTATTGCCGTTCATTACTGTTTATGAAAATCAATTGGCTGAGCTTAAAGGTAAATTATACAACTCTGATGATTTAAAAGAGGAATATAATAAGAAAAAAGAGGAACTGGATACTCTTAAGAATAGGGGACATGAACTTGAAGAACAGATTGAAGATGTTACCACTTCCCTGAAGGATATCTCTGAAAGCAAAAGGAATATGGAACGTGAAAAGGAGATATATGATACTCAGGTCAACAATCTTGAAAATGAACAGAAAACACTGTCCAAGCTGGAAAATGATAAGAAATTAGTTCAGGATAATCTGGATAAGATTCATGATGCTGAAGAGAAAATCAGCCGCTTGGAAAAATACGTTTCAAAACTGGATGTATATCTTGACTTTGAAAAATCAGTTACAAGTATTCAAAGATTAAAGAAAGATGAATTGGAAGTCAACAAAAAGCTAGATTCAATCGCTGCTCAAAAGGCAATTGTGGCCGATAAAAAAGAGGAATATAATAAGTTTTTAGCTTCAGATGAGGAAATCAATAAGTTGAACAATCAAAAAATCAATCTGGAAAAACAGCTGGCCACTTCCGCTAAGTTGGAAAAGGATAAAAAAGAGCTATTGTCCCAAATTGAAAATGAACGAAATGATATTGAAGACTTCTTTTCAAGGGCTAAAGACAAATTGAGTGATTATGGTGTATCTCAGGACGTATTGGCTGAAGTTGATGATTTTAACCATATAGAAAAGGTCACCAGTGAGTTCATTGAGGAAGTTGCTGGAAACATCACTAAACTGTCTGAAGACATCGTTTCCAAAAAAGAGGATTTGGTTGAATATAAGCAAAATATCAAATCAGCTCAAAAGCCATTGGCTGAATTGGATGAAGTCGACAATAAATGTCCAGTTTGTCAATCTGACATAAGTTTCGCTCAAAAAACCGAATTGATAGAGGGATACAAATCCACAATTGAAGAAAATGAAAAATTAATTTCACAATCAGAAGAAGAGGTTGTTCTATTCATCAAAAACAGGGAAAGCTTTGAAGAAAAACAATCCAAACTTCAAGATTTATCCAAAAACATTGTTGAATACAAACAGAAATTCTCTCATTTGGAAGAAGAATTGGTGAAATTAAATGAGATTGATGAAAGCCTAGAATCCAAGGAATATATTAGTGATAAGTTAGGTGAACTTATTCTTGTCATAGCTAAACAAAGGGATGATAAGGAAAGTTACAAGGAGTCTTATGATGCATTTGTTCAGGCTAAAGGTGCTTTGGATGTTTTGGGAAGCGAAACCGAATCACAATATAAATTAAATCAGATTAAAAATGAGATAGACAATCATGTTACTAATATCAAATTGGCCATCAATCAGGATCCTCATTTGAGCGGAGACATCAGTACTAATGAACTTCAGGACAGAATCAATGATTTGAAACAGAAAAACGAAGAGTTCAACCAACTCAAGGGTTTCATTCAAAATAAAAAATCATTGATGTCACAGCATGATTCTATCAAAGAGGATATTGGGGTTTCAAGAAATCAGCTTGATATAATTCAAAATAAAATCGATGCATCTTTATATGATAAGGAAAAGTATGAGCAAATTATCTACCGTTTCGAATTATATGAAAGACGTCAAAATACCTTTAATAATGAACTTTCAGAGATTAAAGGACGTGCCCGTGAATCCATAGCCTACATTAAAGAGTTAAATGATAAAATCGTTACTGCTGATAAGTTCAAAAAAGAATATGATAATCTTGAAAGTTACATATTCATGTTGAAAAACATTAGGGAATTGTACGGTAAGAATGGAGTTCAAAAGGATTTAAGAAATATTTCAAGACCTTTAATCCAAAAGTATACCAAAGAATTCTTCAATGAATTTAATTTCAACTATTCAGATTTAACCTTGGATGAGGACTATGGCGTCACAGTCTATGGTCCTGAGGGTGAATCTTCAATGACTATGGTAAGTGGCGGTGAAAAAATAGCTATTGCATTAGCCTTAAGATTAGGTATCACTCAGGCCATTGCAAAAGGAGATTTGGATACAATATTGTTGGATGAGCCAACTATTCATTTGGACAGTTCAAGAAGGCATGAACTTATCAATTTATTAAAAGAAATGTCTTTATTGCCTCAAATGATAATTGTAACTCACGAAAGTCAGCTTGAAAATGCAGCTGACAATATAATAAAAGTTGAAAAAGAAAATGGTATTTCAAAAGTCATGATGTAATATCATTACTTTTTTTATTTTTTTTTACATTGTTTCATGGGCATTTTTGATGGAATCGATTATGCAGTTTGCATTCCATCCAACAATGGTTGCTGCTTTTTCTTCAAGTATTTCAGGAACTTCTTCAACTCCATACGGTCTTACTAGAATTAGTGGGATGTCATATTTTTCACTAGCATCCAAAAGACTTTCAAACAGTTCCTTATTGTCATTATACAATCCGGATAACAATATTATTCCGTCAACTTTTTTGTAGAAGTCTTCTCCTGCTCTAGAATAATCTCCAGACATGGATTCTTTCCACAGAAAATCAACTTTTGAATATAACTTTTCGGTAAATTGGGCGTATTCTCTATTTTTGTCGATACCGTTAGTGATTATGAGATTGTAAATTTTGTCATCTTTTTCGTCTTCAAACATTTTAACACCTTGCTTTTAATATAATCATTATAATATAAAAGAATTTGTTTTGGAAATATTTATTAATTTCAAAGTAGTATCTAATGTATAGAACTATTTGTATAAGGAAATTTTTATGAAAGCTGCAGTAATTGGATTGGGTGTAGAAGGAAAAAAAGCAGTAAACTCTCTTTTAAATCATGGATGGGAAGTTTATGCTACGGATTTAAATATTAATGTTGATTTGGAAGGTTTAAATTTACCGCGCTTGTCAATGAACATGTTGGACAGCGAACAGACAGTTTCTATTGTGGGCGATGATTTAACAGTTGATTTAGGATTTACCAACTCATATGCTGTTGAACAGTGTGATGCAATTGCCATTAGTCCCAGCATGTTTGGAGGAGCATTTGCAGAAAAGCTGCTTGAAAATGGATATTTGTTGAGTGATGTAGTAAATAAACACAAAGAGCTGTTCACTATAGGAATAACAGGTACCAATGGAAAGACCACTACAGTTCACATGTTGAAAAACATTTTGGAAAATGCCGGAAAGAAAGTATTGGTCGGAGGAAACGGCGGCGGCGGTTTTTCAGGATATTATGATTTGATGCTTGAAGCAGAAAATGGTGATTATGATATTCTGCTTGTTGAAGTGTGCGATATGACTCTTGACTTTTGCAAATACTGCTTTGATTTTGATTTTATTGGTCTTACAAACATAGGCAATGATCATATGGATGTTCATAAAACCATTGCCAATTATAAAAATTCATTAGTTCGCTTTTTTGATGGTACAACAATATTTACAGCTTTCAATCAGGATTTCAATAGTGATTTTAAAGAATCTGCAAGTAAATATATTCCTTATTTTGAATATCAGGATGAATTGAAGGTTTACGGTAAATTCAATTTGCTTAATGCAGGTTTGGCTGCTGCTATTTCAAAGGAATTGAAAGTGCCTAAGGATGTTATCAAATCCACCCTTTCAGAGTTCAAAGCAGTTCAGGGAAGATTGGATGTATATAAGATAAATGATGCTTGTGTTTATGTTGGAAAAACTGATAATTCTGATGCTTTGGCTTCAATATTGTCTGAAAAGGACTTCTATGCAATATTTATAGGCACTCCTAGACATAATGAGGAGCACCGGCTGGATATTCTCGATGAGGCTGTCAAGTATAATCCTGAAGTTATTGTCCTGTTCCCTGGATTGGATGACACATTGGACATTGCGATGTATAGGCTGAATTCACTGGGTTACGGTGGCAATATCATCACTGTCAACTCACTTGATGAAATAATTGAACTTGTTGCAGAATATTCTCATGAGGATGCAATACTTATAGGTGGCAATGGTCAAGATGTAATTATTGACATTCAAGAAAGAATTAAGTTAATTTCTGAAAAATTGTCACAAAAAACATAATGTATATATATTATTTTAAATATAAAAATTATTGTTATTTAGTTAATGGTGTATTATAATGAGTAAAAGTTGGAGAAATAAATCAATTACAATAGTATTAGTTTTGTTTTCTGTAAGTGTTCTTTTATTCGCATTCACTTTTGTAAATAGTACTCCCTACACTGGTCAATCTATTGCTGAAACTTATAATTTATCTGTTGGGCAATCTGTCTTTGATGGAGATTCTATTTTAGGTCAAAATAAGACCATAGATCTTCCTTTCTTATCAAATGTGGGATTCATAGGTCATCAATTATTGGCTTTTGACCTTCATGGAATTCTCATGTCTCTTTCCACTGGTGTAGTGCCGTTTGATTTTGCAACTGTGTCTAGCGAGGGAATAGATTCATATGGTAGAGCAACAGGAATTGAAGGACCAGGATATTTGACATTTGAAGGAGATAAATTAGCAGTTAAAGGACCAGACACTTATGTATGGGGATATAGTGCACCATCAAAAGTTTTAACCAAAACCTCTAATGGGGTTGATGTTGTAGACCAAGGTAAAGTTATACAATCCGTTCCAGCTGACCAAATTAAGAATTTGAATTTCAATAGTAAATACTTTAATAATGACACTATTGTAAGCTGGTATAATTATGATGCTCAGATAGGAGACAACTTCACTTTGGAAAAAGGTATGACTCATTTTTCCGATGGAAGAAAGGATATTAGTGCAGCTGATGTGCCATGTATTTTCGGTCAGGATGTTGTTGACTATGCATCAGAATACCCAACAGGATCACCGATTTTGCTATATTCAGGTAATTATACCGAACAGCAGGGTGCTCAAGGTTCTACAATTTTCGATTCACACCCAGAATACGGTGATGCAATCAGGGAAATCAATACTGACCAATTTGTAGAGGCATGGAATGGAACTGTAATACCACCAAATTCCACAAGTAGTGGTAAGGATTATGTATACTTTGAATCCGCAAACGATGCTTCCGCACCTGGTGGAAGTGCGGCACACGGTGTATGTCCTCCTGCAAGAGCATTAAGGGATGCTTCTTTATCTGAAGGATTTTCAATGCCTGTAGGTTTAACTATGGATGACAGTGCATTGCAATTCGGATACAATCCTGCAAGTGGTGTTACTGTAACCAATAACCACACATATCCTGTTAAAATTCATATGTGGACAGAAGGTCAAGGTGTAGGAAAAGGTATTTACTGTACCTACATAAGATATATTCCAAATGAATAAAAATATATCTTATCCTTTTTTTTATTTTTATGTCAATTTCAACTGTTATTACAGCCGCTGGAAAAAATTCTCGAATGAGAAAGGACCAACTTTCCAGAAATCTCGTTTTAAAAAATAAACTTATTTTGCCGTTCAACGATAAAACTGTTTTGGAGACCACAATAGACAATGCATTATCTGCAAATACTGATGAATGTATTGTGGTACTTGGTCATTATGCTAGTGAAATAAAAGAAGCTATAAGCAATAATTATGATAGTGATGTTAAATTTATAGAAAATAATCCTGTTGATGTAGGTCTGTCAACATCTCTTTTTAATGGTTTATCAAATTCCAGCTGCGATTATGCATTGTGCATAACCGGAGACCAACCTACAGTATCAACTGAAACATTCAATAGGATGATTGAAATCAGCCAGAATTCTAAAAATCCTGAAAAAACAATATCAATTTTAAGAAGAAGAAAAACAGGATTGTTGGATACTGCGGAAGGATTGGGAATGCCTTTTGTAGCTCATAGAAAAAATCTGATGGGCTATCTGGAAAATGAGGATGATAACCTAAATCCGATTCTTAGAAAAATATTTGCTGATGGTTATACGTTTTATGGAATAAAAGAAAAAAATAAAAAGGAATTGTTGAATATCAATCACTATGAAGATTACTTAAATCTTTTAGATTGATTCTAGTCCGGAAATAACTTCCTCAATTTTTGCTGCACTGATTCCGACAGCCATTTCATTATCTTTGATGTCTGCCGCTTTTCTAGAACCGTCACAACCTAGTGTAAAGTTAATTCCATCTGTTATGTAAGGGTTTGCAAATGCATCTCCGCATAATGATTGGATACCTGCAAATGAAGGTTCGATTTTTTCACCTGTTTTGTAAACGATACTTTGTGCAAGTTTCATTCCGCCAACAGGTTCGGTTATGATTTCAATTACATCCGCTTCGAAATCTGCCTCATCCAATGGCGCATAGATAATTCCCCAATGTTCATCTTCAATTACTGAAAGTTTGCTTGTTAGATTTTTAGCTGTTTCCAAATCCTGGAATCTGCCCAATGAGAAATATTTTTCACCATTTGCCAATTTAGGTGGCATGTCTCTAAGTCCTATAGCACCTGCTCCACCTAAACACATTTGCTGTTCAAGTGTTGAGTAAAATTTATCTCCCAAGGATGCTTTTCTAACCATTTCACAATGTCTGATTTTTTCGTCGATTAAATCATAACCTTCAGGAAGGTCATCTTCAGTTTTGATTAGTTTCATTGCAACAGGTTTTGCATCCAGCTTGATTTTGCTTTCAATAACCTCACAGTATTTTTGATTTTTCTCTAAATTTGTCATAAATAACACCTATG
>NZ_JAXJXF010000085.1:0-20397 GCF_036307625.1 Methanobrevibacter sp. | reverse complement strand
TGAAAAATTAGGTTTGTCTGAAGGCGATGATGTTACTGCAATCATCAAATCAACTGAAGTTATTATTGGAAAATAAGTTTGTTGTGAATTAAATTATTATTGGATGTGAAAATTATGAAATTAAGTGCAAGAAATCAATTAAATGGTAAAATTACTGGTGTTGAATTAGGTGCTGTAATGGCTAATGTTAAAATTGAGATCACTGAACCTGGTGTTATTACTGCTGCTATTACTAAAGAATCTGTTGAAAAATTAGGTTTGTCTGAAGGCGATGATGTTACTGCAATCATCAAATCAACTGAAGTTATCATTGGAAAATAAGTTTAGGAATTAGGATTAAATTCCTAATAATCCTAATAATACTAAAATAACGAATATAATTATTGCTGCTTTAAATAATGTTTTAAATCCTTTTACCACTGCATAGATTATTAGAAATAATATTAATATTCTAATAATGGTCATTATCATTTTTAACCTCCGGCGAGGATTGTTTTTGTTCCTTCTTCAGAAATTTCTTCTTTTTTAAATTCAACTTCATATTTTACTGTTTCGATTACTTCTTTTAATGCGTCAAGGGTTTCTGATCTGTGTGCGCCTAAAACCGCAACAAGGAACAGCATGTCTCCAGTATAGAATTCTCCGATGTAGTGGACGACTGAAATTTCGTGAACGTTATATTTTATTTTTGCATTTTCAACAATCTTTTCAATTTCTGATTTTGTCTTGTCCTTGTCTGGAGTTGTCAGTATGAGTTTTTTCAAGTTCATGTTTTCTTCTTTTCCACGTACAATTCCTTCAAATGTGAAAATTGCACCGGAATAATCTATTTTACTACTTTTTTTCAATTCAGCTATTAAGTCTGCTGTTGTAACTTTGTCTTCTTTTGCTTCGATTACACGTACAACCATTTTATCTCTCCATTTCATAATATGGTTTTATAATATATATAACTATTGTTATATGTCACTTATTTCCTTTACGGACAGATTTTTCAATCTTTCGATGCCTCTGATTTCAGCCATCACGTCTGCGGTAGCTTTTGGAACCAGTTCTTCCCAATTTCCATCCTCTAAAATTCTGCGTCTGACTTCTGTTCCGGACAAATGCAACCTGTCATAAAGTGGAGGTTGTCTGACTTCAAATCCTTCCTCTTCAAACAGCTGCTTTACCAGGGGATTCCCTGAATAAACGATTGAAAAAGGAGGAGTCATCATCTTAACATGGGACGGCCATATTGCATTGAAGTTGATGTCTTCCATAGGAATTATATAATACCTTTTCGGATCTATATTCATTTCAGCCAGTGCCTGGCTCATCATCACAATCCTTTCTCCTGCTGTGAATGGGTCTTTGAGCTCATGGCTTAACTGTGCGCTGCCGATTCCGATGATAATTTCATCGACTTCCTCAAGAATCTTGTTTATCACCTGGATATGTCCGTTATGGACGGGTTGCATTCTGCCGATTAAAATTCCACGTGTGTTTTTCATAGTATCACTTGTTTACGGTTCTAGACTATCTAAACTATTTATCAGGTTTACTGCAGTTTGCTGTTTTTGTGTCTGTGAATCGGTAATTGATGTTTCCATCAGAAATGTTGGAATGCCTTTTTTGGCAATCGGTTTTGTTACCTTTTCAGGACTTGTTCCTTCGTTGAATTCATAGTTGACCAGATTGACGTCTTTTGATAGTTTATCAACATATGAATTGATCTTGTCTGTTTTGTTGGATAGTGAAAATATAAAATTGGAATATTCATAGTCCGGATTGATTTCATGGACGTCAACGACTATGAACGGATTGTCCTTGGCGACATTGTTTACGACAAATTTGTTTGCCAGCAACTCTCCGGCAGGTCGTGTATCATCACGTGAAGTCAATTCGTTTTTGACTGTAACGTAATAGATTACGAATTTCTTGGTAAGATTTCCGTCTTCACTTTTGGTCAGGTTCTCAAGGGTCCTGTTGATTGCCTCATGAATCTCATGCTCCCTTGGATGAACGCCCAAGAGGATGGCAACTGTTTCGTTTGACGAAGTATTGCCTGCGGTAATCTTATATACTGTTCCATTATCATTGTGTCCGACTTCCGTAATGTTATATGTGTTTGTCTGGCTGTTGTCATGTGAATTAAATACAACCGCAAGGTTAAATATAACGACAGTTATTAAAACCAGTAACAGAAGTTCATATTGATGTTTCTTGTTCATATTTTAACCTAAAATTTATTTTTAATATTGTTTTTTATTTTTTTTAATAAAAATACTTTTTTGATTGACTAAACTTTATAATGGAGAATTAACTAAAAATATTAATATAAATTATGGAGTTCGCATAATGGAAACTAAAAATATAATTTTAATCGCAATAGTGGTTATAGCAATTGTTGCAATTGCAGGTGCTATATTCTTTACCACTGGCGGTTCTGGAAATAATGTAATGGGAGAATCTACCAAATTCAGCAATGCATTTATGGAAGGTTCTTTTTCAGGAAATGCAAAACTGGTAAACAACTCTTCAGAGTATATGGAATCCTATAAGGATGAAAAGCATGACATAACATATAACATTTCCACAGTCGACAATTCAACTGCACTGATGGATATATATTATGTTCAAGGTGTAATGAATCCTGAAAAACGCTCATTCAATGGAAATGATTGGAATATCTATTTCTCTCAAGCTGTTGAAGGAAATAATACAAATAAAACATTGAATATTATTATTTGCCAATGTCAAAAGGAAAAGCAAGGCTATTTGGTTTATATGATTATAGGATCAGATACTAATTTGAATACCTCTGCATTAAATACCTACGGTGAAGTGTATAAAGGTTACGTCGAGCCGCTTCTTAAAAGCTTGACATTGAAGGAAAGTAAAAAGGTTCCGGCCATAAATGAAGAGTTCGGTTTGACTTCAGATCAGTTTGCACAGCAAATGAATCTTGTCAAGCAGTACAAGGCAGGAAACACTTCCGCATTGGATTCATCTTCAGGAGCACAGTAGATGAAAATTACAGTTTTTCATGCAGATGAGTGCGACAGAAAAAAATGCACTTCCATCAAAATGGAGAAAATGGGCAAATGCAGGCTGGTTTATAACATAAACAAAATACCTTCCGGTGCCATTGTCCTAAATCCATATGCTGAAAAAGCTGTATCCTATGAAGACTACAGGTATGTTCAAAGAAGAGGAGTTGTAGGGCTTGACTGCTCATGGAATGAGGTTTCAAGTTCTAAAAAATTCTTCTCTCTTTCAAAATACCACAGGTCCCTTCCATTTTTGGTGGCGACAAATCCCGTCAATTACGGAAAACCATGCATATTGTCAACAGTCGAGGCCATTTCAGCCACATTGTACATCACCCGCTTCAAGGATGAAGCCCGAAAGTTGATGGATGGCTTTAAATGGGGTCATACTTTTTTAGAGTTAAATCATGATTTGCTTGAAGCTTACAGTGAAGCTGACAGCAGCGCCGAAGTCGTTAAAGTTCAAAATGAATTTTTAGCAGAAAAAGGCATCAATTCAAAAGATTAATTTTTTTTCTTTTCTAAATAAAAAAATAGATAATTGTAGATTGAATCTACAATATTAAAACTTGTTTTTTATTTCAGCCAAATGGTCTTTGTTTTTCATTTCATGTCTTTTTTCGGATAATATCTCCATTCCTGCAAATACCAAACCTGTTAAAACAAATGTCAAATGAAGAGCTATTCTCCAGAATTCAACATTCGGGTCAATGTTTGATGTTGCATTCAAAAAGTCCTGCAGCAGTTCGATAAGGGATATTGCCACTACAGAACCAATGATTTTAAGTTTAAGACCTGAAAAATCCAAACGACCCATCCATGAAGGGCGATCCCTGTGCTCTTCGGCAACATCTATCTTTGATATGAAATTCTCATAGCCTGAAAATGCCACAATGACCACCAGATTGGCTACCAGAGTCAAATCCAGCAATTCTAAAACATGAATGATCCATTCGTCATCAGTCAATGTATTCATTATCTGGATAAAGTCGATTACATCCCCTACGAATTTCCATAATATTAAAAGCAGTATTAAAATTAATATTATATACATTGGAGATAAAAGCCATCTGCTTGCAAATAGCAGTTTTTCAGATTTGTCTTCCAGCCAGTGCCTTTTGTCTTTCAGTGAAATATTGTCCTCCTCCTATAAGTATTTTATATTCAGGCTCTCATCACCTGATTTTACATAATCTTTAATTTCCTTTTCAATTTCTAGAATATTGTTGTTGTATATCAAGTTGTTTGAAACATTTTCAAATTCAATATTTTCAACTTTAACAATTGCATTTTCATTATAGATGATGTATGAATCTTCGTGATCTCTTTTGATTATAAATTGAGATGATTTGATATGTGACCTGCCGTTTTCAAGAAATATCAAATTGTTGTTAAAGCTGTCTCTTGTAAATCCGCATTTTTCAATAATCAACTTGCTTTTTTCATCATCACTTTGAAATATGATGTTGGAATACTTGTTTGAAATGTTATTTAGGGATTTGCAGTTTTTCATCCGGACATTTGAGTCATTGAATAGAACGCTTCCCTGTTTAAATGCTTTGTTGCGTTCAAACTGGCATCTTTCCAGTGAAACATTTCCCCTATTGTTGATGGCTCCTCCGTTTTCAGAGACGTTTGATTTAAAAAAGCACCTGTTCAAATCTAAAATGTTTCTGTTGTCGATGGCACCGCCGTTTCCAATGGCTGAATTGTATAAAAAATTGCATTCAGTCATCTTCAAATCTCCGCAATTGCTTATTGCGCCGCCATTGTTGGGATTTGAAATGTTCTTGTTGAAGTTGCACTTTTTCGCCTCAAGTGTGCCCTCGTTTTTGATGGCTCCTCCATCAGATGAAATATTGCTGTCGAAATCGCAGTTGAACAGACTCAGGGATTTGCCTTTGTTGATTATGGCTCCGCCTTCTTTGGATGTGCCGTTTCTAAAGTTAATGTTTGACAAAGAAACATTGTCTGCTGTGATTTTGAAGATATTTGACATTCCCATGGCGTCAATCCTATGGCCCGCTCCGTCAATCCTTAAATTGTTGATGTCAATGACAATCTCATTTTTGCCTTCAAATTCAATATCGCAATCAAGTTTGATTTCACTTTCACCGCTTCGAATCAAATCATTCAGGTATTTAGGTGATTTTGCATCATTTGAATTGATATGTATGAATCCGCCTTGGGTTATGTCATTGATGAACTCCTTTTGAAAACTTTTGATGTTAATGATTCCGACATTATAAACTTCAATGTCCTGTGCTTTGTCGTTTCTTTTAAATTTGCAGGTTTCCAAAGTCAAGTCTGATGAATTGAATATTGACGGTCCCTTTGTTGAGTTGTTGTTTGAAAAATTGGAAAACATCACTTTCAGTGTCTTTTTGTTGTATATTGCACCTCCAAAACGAGCGGTATTGCTTTTAAAATCACATCCATCAATAATCACGGTGCCGTTTTCATTGTAGATGGCTCCACCATTGTCACGGGCGGAATGGTTGTTTATGAAATTGCATTCGATGATTCGCAATTTCCCGTTTCTGTTGTAGATGGCGCCTCCGGCCTGGTCTGGATGCGCATTTTTAAAGGTAATGTTTTTCAGGGTAATGTTGTCTCCTGCGATATTGAAGATTTGTTCCCTGTTTGAGGTGATTGCATGGTTTTTTCCGTCAATTGTGATGTTGTCTGTGTTGATATTGACGGTTTTGGTTAAATCTATGTCCTTTTTTAAAGTGATTTCCTTTAAACCGCTATTGATTAACATTTCTATGTCATTTTCATCAATTTCGGGAGAGGAAATAACCTTTGCAATTCTGTCTTTAAAACCCATACTCTGCACCTTGTTTAATATTATGTGTATTATTAAATATAAATGGTTTTTTAACAGGTCTTAATGAAAGCTTTTGCTTTATATGACTTATATTAGATATTCAATAAAAATTATTCTATATTAAACGAATTAAATTTTCGAATACATTTATTAGGAGGAATAAGAATTTTCAATAAAAAAAATTTATTCATATTGATATTATTGATTATATGTATTTTTTCAATAACGTCAGTCAGTGCAAGTGATTTGAATGCAACTGATGTAAGTGTTATTGATGATATAGGTAATGTTGTATCTGTTGAAAATGAAAACAATGAGTTTATTTCAATTGATGAAAATAATAGTGATGTTGTTTCATTGGATAAAAGTGATGAGTTGGGCGTAAGTAATGACTCAAATATTTTAAGTACTATTCGATATGTAAATCCCGGTGATAATATTGAATCTGCTATTAGTGCAGCAAATTCTGGTGATACTCTTATTGTAAGGGGAGGTACATATGTCATTTGGGATTATAGAATATCTAAATCGTTGACTATTATTGGAGAGAATAATCCAATTTTAACTACTCAACAGCGTGATGACAAAACCATGTTGCTTATTACTGCTGATCTTACTCTTAAAAATCTTATTCTTCAAGATGCAAGAGCACAATGGGGTTCAGCTTGTTATGTTTCTTCTGGTTTATTGACTGTAGATAACTGTACATTTAAGAACAATCGCGCTTCAAAAGGTGGAGGGGGAATATTGGCTGATGATAATGGCAGAATTAAGGTTTCCAATTCACACTTTTCCAATTGTTATGGCAATTATGGTGGCGGTATTAGGGTAGAAACAACAGGTGAAATTATAAATTGTACTTTTGAAGGTTGTAGTGCAGGTTATGGTGGTGCAATTCAAGGTTATGGTGGTGCAATTCAGTTTTATAAAGCTTCATCATCAAAAGTTGAAAATTGCTCATTTAAATATTGTAATGCGGATCATGGTGGGGTGATTCATATTGAAGGAAGTTCCAACATTAAAATTTTAAATTCTCGTTTTGTTAATTGTAAATCATCTGCTGAAGGTAATTCTGCTATAGATACCTATAATAGTAATTATATCTATGTTGATGGCTGTGAATTTGCGGGCTGTTCAGGTTTATGGGGTCCAATAGGATTTTGGGGTACTGTTAATAATATCTATATATCCGATAGTCAATTTTCAGATTGTACTTCTAGTAATAAAGGGGGAGCTGTTTATTGGGACGGTGGTAATACTTTAAATGTTAATAATTGTAATTTTACTAATGTTCATGCATCATCATATGGTGGTGCGATTTACTCACAAGGTGGAAATTATCTAAAAATTAAAGACAGTTACTTTGAAAAGTGTCAAGCTCATACTTATGGTGGAGCTATGGACATTTCTGGGGTTAAAGATGTAAACATTATTGACTGTGATTTTTATGAATGTTTCACTGACATCAATGATGGGGGTGCTATTTCATCTGATTCTTGCACTAATGTAAATATTTTGGGTTGTGACTTTGATTCATGTAAATCAAATGGATTTGGCGGTTCTGTAAGGGTAGTCAATACTGGAAACTTATTAACTATTTCAGATTGTAATTTTTCTGATTCTTATTCAAATATAGAAGGGGGATCTGTTTATTCCAGGAATGTTCCAAATGTAATTATTGATAACTGTGATTTTTTAAATTCATCTTCAAATCTCACAGGAGGTTCAGTATTTATTTTAACTACAACTAATGCCAATTTGAATGATTTGTATTTCAAGGATAGTGATTCTGGAAATTTTGCAGGTTCACTTTTTATTAATGATGTGACTAACTTTAATTTATCCAATAGTGAGTTTATAAATTCTCATGCAAAAATGACTGGTGGTGCAATTCATGTTAATCCTGCAACTAATTTAAATATTTCAGACTGTTTATTTGATAGCTGTTCTGCAGAATTATATGGTAATTCATTAGATATTGGATTTACAAAAAACACAATAATTAAAAATTCAAATTTCACAAATTCAAATTATAATGGTCAAGAAGCAATCACATTCCCTGGCTCTGAAAAATATGAAATTGTGGATTCAATTTTTGATGTAGCTCCAAAAGATGTAATTTGTCATTATAATACAATATTGTCTGCTGATGACCTTTCCATTGTCAACGGTGAACAGTGTACTATCCGAGCTACTCTGTCAAATGTAGCAGGCCCTCTTTCAAATAAAATTGTTACTTTTAGTGTAAATGGTAACAGTTATAGCAGAACTACTTCTTCTGATGGTGTTGTTAGTTTTAATGCTAATGATTATATTGGAGGTTTAGGCAATCATGAGGTTATTGTTAGTTATGAAGGGGATTCCGTTAACAATGCAGTTTCACAAAAAATTAACGTTAAGGTAAATATGTATAGAGCCACTTTAAATCTTACTCAGTCAGGTAAAAATTATTATAATGGTGGTAAATCATTGTCATTTAAAGTAGTTGACTTTAAAACAGGTAATGTTAGGGCTGATGTTCCAATTCATGCGGATATTTATTTGAATGGTAAGTTGTATAAAACTGTAGATAATCAGACAGGTGGTAATGGTATTCTTACATATTCTATGACTTCATTTGAACCAGGTAATTATTCAGTTAAGGCTTATGTAGATGCTCAGAATGTTGATGTTAATGCTGTTGAACAGGATAATATTGTGATTTCTAAGATTTCCGGTGTTATTGAGCTTTCCACTTCCAATAATAATAAGACTTTGAATGTTAAGTTGGTTAATCCTGCCAATGGTGATGTTTATGAAGGTATTCCTGTGAAGTTGCAGTTCAATCCGAATGGTTATGAGACAACTGTTACTACTGATTCAAGTGATTGTGTGAGTGTGCCTTTGATGTTTGATTTGGGCACTTATGGTGTTGTGGCTAGTGTGGATTCCAATGGTTTTAAGGAATTCCCAATTGCAGAATTGCAAAACATTGTGATTTCAACTGCAGGTAAGGATGATTCTGTTGTTAAATTCAATAATGCGATCGTATTTGATTATCTGAAATCCGGTTCCACCACTTTAACTTTAGAGGGTTGTACTGTTACTCGTGAGAAGGTTAGTGTTGATAATCATCCTGAAGCTTCTATTGTTGTGAGTGGCAATAAGATTACTGTTTCTGGTCTTGCTGCAGGCAGTTACACTTTGCGTGTCGTATCCACTCCTGATCAATATCATAACTCTGTTACAAGAACTGTGGGTATTACTGTAAATAAGGTGGATTCTGCTATTACTATTGCAAAACCTGTTTCATTCAGTTATGGTGAGTCCGGTTCAACCAATGTGAATGTCAATGGTGGAAGTGTTGATTATAATGGTGTAAGTGTTGACAATCATCCTGAAGCTTTCATAGGTGTTGTAAACAATGCAATCACTGTTTCCAATTTGCCTGTGGGCAGTTATACTTTAAGAATTACTTCCACTCCTGATTCCAATCATAAGGCAGTGACAAAAACTACTACAATCACTGTCAGTAAGGTTGATTCTAAAATCAGTTTTGACAAGGCAATATCTTTTGTTTATGGCAAGTCAGGTTCTTCTGCTTTGACTTTAACCGGTTGTAGTGTTGTTCGTGAGGGTGTTAGTGTTGATGGTCATCCTGAAGCAGTAATTGATGTTAACAATAATGTTGTTAGTGTTTCCAATCTGTCAGTTGGGGGTTATACTTTAAGAATCACTTCTGTTCCTGATTCCAATCACAATGCGGTTACCAACACTATTGTCGTAACTGTAAGCAAGGCCGACTCAGATGTCAAGTTTTCAAAAGCGATTAGTTATGATTATGGAGGTTCCGGATCTGCCACTTTGACCATGACCGGCTGCAGTGTTACTTTGGGAAATATTAAGGTTGATAATCATCCTGAAGCGGTTATTAGGCTTGAGGGTAATGTTGTGAGTGTTTCTAATTTGCCTGTGGGCAGTTATACCTTAAGAATTACTTCCACTCCGGATTCCAATCATAATGCCGTGACTCGTACTGTTGGTGTTACTGTCAATAAGGCCAGCTCAAAAGTAGGATTTTCCAATCCGATTGAATTTGATTATCTTGGTTCTGGCTCAACAACTTTGATTTTGGGGGGCTGTACTGTATCACTTTCCAATGTTAAGGTTATTGGTCATAATGAAGCTTTGGTTAGCATTAGCAATAATAATGTTGTTAGCATTTCCGGTTTGAATGCAGGCAACTATACATTGCGTGTTGAATCTACTCCTGATGAAAATCACAGGTCTGCTGTTGCTACATTGCCGGTTACTGTAAATAAGCTTGATTCGGATATTGTTTTTATTAAGGATTCCATTTCATTTAAGTATTCTAAGTCTGGTTCCACTCCAATTGTTTTGGATAACTGTAAGGTGGCCAGTATGAGTATTGAGGGCCAGAGTGTTAAGCCTGTTCTTAAGGGTAATGTAATCTCTGTTTCCGGTTTGCCTGTTGGCAAGTATCGTTTAAAGGTCACTACTCAGCCGGTTAATGGTAATTATAATTCTGTTGTGAGGTCTATTCCTGTTGTTGTAAGTAAAAACACTGCAAAAATTACAGTTAAAGAGCAGACTTTTGCCTATAAAAAGGCTGGCAAGTGGGCTATCACTTTAAAAGATTCTACAGGTAAGGCAATTTCCAAGGTCAAAGTCACTTTAAAAGTTTATACTGGTAAAAAAGCCAAGGCTTATTCTTCTACTGCTACCAATTCCAAGGGTGTTGCTTACTTTAACAAGATTAAGGAATTAACATTGGGCAATCATAAGGTTGTTGTGAGCTTTTCACATAAAGGATATAAATGTAAGGCTGTTAGTTCATTTATTAATGTGATTAAGCAGACTCCTGTGAAATTTAAAATAGTTCCTAAATCAAATCTTAGGGGATTCACTATTTCTGTCATTGTTGTGGATAAGTCCGGCAAGAAGTTTGTAAACGGCGTTAAAGTCAAGTTGACTGTGGGTTCAGGTAAAAACAAGAAGGCTCTTACATTGGTTTCAGGTAACTATGGTAAAGGTAAAGGTGTTTGTGCTTATGCCACCAATATGATGCCTGCCGGAACTCATAAAGTTACTGTGACTTCAGCTGTTGTGAATTATGCTGGATCTGCAAGTTCTAAAGTATCTCTCAAGGCAAGCGCCAAAAAGATACCTCCTTGGTGGGAGATAATCTCAAACGGAAAAGCAACATCTCATGGATTAAAATAAAAGTGGTATATCTGCTTTTATTTTACCATTCTCTTTTTTTTAATGAAAGCTTTTGCTTTATCTGATTTATATTGATTATTCAATAGAATAATATCTATATTTATTGAATAAAATTTTTAGGAGGAATACTAATTTTCAATAAAAAATATCTATTTGCTCTGATATTGTTGGTGTTATGTGTTTTTGGCTTAACATCTGTCAGTGCAAGTGATTTAAATGAAACGGTGATTTCGCAAATTGATGATGGGGCAAGTTTGGAAGATGCTCCTGAGTTAAGTGTTGGTAAAAATAATGAACCTGAGATTTTAAGCGTTAACTATACTCCACAGAATTTCAGTGAAATTCAAACTGCAGTTGATAATGCCAGCGATGGGGACATAATAACTATTGATGGATACAATTTATTTAAAGATACAATTGCAGTTAACAATTCTTTAACATTTGTTGGAAAAAACAATGCTACAATCGATGGAAATAACAGTATAAAATTATTTGCAGTAAATGCGAAAGGTGTTGTATTTGAAAATATCACTTTCATGAATGGCATTGCATTTGAGGGCACTGGCATATCCTGTGTGGACTGCAGTTTTGTCAATAATTCTGTTGAAAAGATTGTTCCTGTTGCAGGTAAAGATACTGCCCAGATTACTGTTAAAAAGCAGACTTTTGCCTATAATAAAAATGGCAAGTGGGCAATTACTTTAAAGGATTCCACAGGTAAGGCAATTTCCAATGTGAAAGTCACTTTGAAGGTTTATACAGGCAAGAAGTTTAAGACTTATACTTCCACCGCTACCAATTCCAAAGGTGTTGCTTACTTTAACAAGATTAATGAATTGGCATTGGGAAACCATAATGTTGTTGTGAGCTTTTCAAATAAAAACTATAACTGTAAGGCTGTCAGCTCATCCATTAATGTAGTCAAACAGACTCCGGTTAAGATTAAGGTTATTTCCAGAACCACTTCTAAAGGATTTTCTGTTTCAGTCATGGTTAAGGATAAGTCCGGCAAGAAGTTTGTCAACGGCGTTAAGGTCAAGATGACTGTTGGTTCAGGTAAAAACATGAAGACTGTTACATTGGTTTCCGGTAACTATGGTAACGGTAAAAGTGTTTGCGCTTATTCCACCAATATGATGCCTGCCGGAACTCACAAGGTTAGCGTGACCTCTGCTGATATTAAGTATGTTGGATCTGCTGCTTCTAAGGTGACTCTCAAGGCAAGTGCCAAAAAGTATGGTTCTTGGTGGGAGAAAATCTCAAACGGAATCAACACATCCTATGGGTTGAAATAAAAACGGTTAATTCTGCTTTTATTTTACCAATTTCTTTTTTTTTTTTAATGAAAGCTTTTGCTTTATATGACTTATATTACATATTCAATAAAAATTATTCTATAGTAAACGAATAAAAATTTTTTATTTTCAATTTTATAGGAGGAATGAGAATTTTCAATAAAAGAAATGTATTTGTTATGATATTGTTGATGTTATGTATTTTTACTGTAACGTCTGTCAGTGCAAGTGATTTGAATGCAACTGATGATGTTATTACTGCGGTGAATACAGTTGATGAAATAAGTGTAAATGAAAAAACAGAGATTTTAAGTGTAAATTATACTCCTAAAACTTTTGATGAAATTCAAACAGCTGTTGATAGTGCAAGTGATGGAGATACAGTTATTTTGGATGGTTATTATCAGTTTAACAGTACTGTTACAGTATATAAACAATTGAATTTTGTTGGAATAAATGATGCAACAGTTGATGGGAATAAAAATGTGGGATTATTCATTGTATCGGATAATGGAGTTACATTTAACAATATTACTTTTAAAAATGGTAATTCTGCTAATGATAAAGGGGGTGCTATTTACTTTATTAAGAATGTAGATGGTGGTTATGTTATGAATTGTAATTTTGTTGGCAATTCTGCTCTTGGTGGTGGTGCTATTTATTTTGCTAAGGGTGGTAATATTGTGAATTGTAGTTTTATTAATAATATTGGCATAAGTAGTGCTATGACTGGCGGTGCTGTTTTTTTTTAATAAAGGTGGTTCTGTTGTAAATTGTTCTTTTGTCAATAACACTTCTCCACGTGGTGGTGGTGCTATTACTGGTAGTGATTATTCAGTTATAATGTGTAGTTTTATTAATAATTCATTGGGGAATATATACTCTGGTCCAGGTGGTTCAGCTATTTGGTTAATTAGTAGGGAATCTAATTCTTATATTAAAGATTGTATTTTTATTGATAATTCTGCTACTAGCAACGGCGGTACTATTTATGTAGGTGCTGTTTCTGTTATAAATTGTAGTTTTGTGAGTAATCACGCTAAAAATGCTGGTGCTATTTATTGTGATGAGACTAGTAAAATGAGTTATTTTATTAATTGTAGTTTTGTTAATAATTCTGCAGATTGTGGTGGTGCAATTTTTGGTGGTTCTGTTGTGGATTGTTCTTTTGTTAATAATCATGCAGATAGTTTTGGTGGTGCTGTTTATAATGCGAAAATTATTGGTGATTATAAGTTTTATAACAATAGTGCAACAACTGGAAATGATACATATAATGTAACATTCATTAATTCAGACTCTTTTTCAAATTTAAATTTATTAATAAACAATAATACTGATTCTGATATTTATCTATTTAAAAATTTCATGTTTATAAATACTGATTCTGATTTTATTGAGGGTATTACTATTAATCGTGATGTGACCATTCATGGTAATGGGTTTACTATTGATGCAGATAATAAAGCTAAAATTTTCAAAATTACTAAGGGGAATGTGGTTTTTAAAGACATAATTTTTACTAATGCTTTAAGTGCTGTTAGCTTTAATTCTATTGGCGATAGTGGCAGTGCTTTTGTGAATTGTTCTTTTGTTAATAATCATGCCGATAGTTCTGGAGGTGCTGTTTACTTGAGTAGTGGTGGTTCTATTGTGAATTGTACTTTTATAAATAATTCCGCTACATCTAAAGGTGGTGCTGTTTACTTGAGTAGTGGTGGTTCTATTGTGAATTGTACTTTTATTGATAATTCTATTTATTCTAAATATGGTAAAGTGTATGGTGGTGCTGTTTATTTGGATAATGGTGGTTCTATTGTAGATTGCACTTTTATGGGTAATGTTGCTTCTGGTTTTGCCCCATATGGTGGTGCTATTTATTTGAGTAGTGGAGGTTCTGTTGTGAATTGTACTTTCGAAGAAAATAATGGTGGTGATGGAGGTGCTATTTACTTTGATAGTGGTTCTGTTGTGAATTGCAGTTTTGTTAATAATGCAGCTAACCGAGGTGGTGGAATCTGTTTGTATACTTTAAATACTAAAATAATAAATATGTGTACATTTGTCAATTCTACTATTTCTAATAGTACTAATTGTAAGTATGATATTGTTAATTGTATTTTTGATGAACCTCCTATCGGTTTGAAATATCATTATGAGATGTTTTTAAATATGGATATGAGTAATTATAATAAAACTATAGTTTTTAAATTATCTAATATGTTTGGTCCTATGGGGGGAAAAATAATTGCATTTAATATTAATGGAAATGAAATTAATAGAACTACTGATTCTGATGGGTTAATTAGCTTTAATTTTTCTGAAGGAGGTAATTATTCTGTTTTTGCTAGTTTTGGTGGTGATGAGATTTGTGATTCAAGTTCAATAACTACAAATATTTTTGTAAATTGTATTTCATTATCTGTTAATGATTTAAATATTATTAAAGGTGATGTTGGTTATTTGGTTGCTAATTTATCTGATATTGGAGGTCCCTTATCTAATAAAAATATAACATTTAGAATAGGTAATAAAAGGTATAATGTTACAACTAATGAGCAGGGTTTAGCTAATTTTGAAATTTCAAATTATTTAACTGAATTTGGTAATTATGTAATAAATGTTAGTTTTGTTGGTGATGATTCATTTTATCCAGTTTCAATAAATGTTAGTGTTAATGTAGTGAGATATTTAGGAGAGTTAACTATTGCTCAAGAAGGTAAATATTATGGTGATACAAATTTAACATTCCATTTAGTAAATTTAAAAAATAATGAATCAATTGTTGATGCTCCAATTATTATTATATTGGCTAATAATACTCCTATAACCTTATTCACTAATTCAATGGGTGCAGCGACTTATGAAGTTTCATTGCCTCCAGGAAGTTATAATGTTAATGCAAGTGTTTCCATTCCCTATGTTAAAGTGAATGATGCAGAGCTAATTTTTCATGTTTCTAAAATCATGGGTGAAATTAAAATTACTCAGGATGAAGATTGCAGGCTTTTACATATAAAAGTTTTTAATATAACAACTGGAGAGGTATTTAAAGGATTTAATGTGACTCTTCATTTTGAACCTAATGCTCAGTTTAGAAATGTGAAAACTGATGAATATGGTATTGCAAATTTTACAATGCCTTTTACTCCTGGAAATTATTCCGTTGAAGCTTATGTTGATGGGGAATATATGGAATTCAACACTGCCAGATTAGACAATATTGTCATTAACAACAATGTTAATTCAGTTGTCTCTTTTGTTCCTGAGATTTTAACGTTTGATTATTTGGGCAGTGGAAAAATTGGACTGTATCTTAGTGGATGTACAGTAAAACTTAGTGATATTAGCGTTATTGATCATCCTGAAGCAATCATTTCTTTAAATAATAATGAAATTACTGTTTCTGGTTTGGATGCTGGCGTTTATACTTTGAAAGTGGTTTCCGATCCGTTCACTAATTATAATTCTGTAACACGCACAACCAATATCGTTGTAAATAAGATTGATTCTACTCTTATCTTAAACCCAACATCTTTTGATTATGGTAAATCCGGTTCAGTAGAATTCAATGTTGATGGCTGCCAGATTATTAAGGATAATATTCGGATTTTAAATCATCCTGAAGCAATCATTGCTTTAAGTGGTAATAAAATTACTGTTTCTAATTTGTCTGCAGGCACTTATACTTTGCAGGTCACATCCAGTCCTGATGATAATCATAATGCAGTCACTGTAAATACAACAATAACAGTTAATAGGGTTGATTCAAGCATTAATCTAACATCAATATCTTTTGATTATGGTCAAACTGGATCTTCTAATGTTAATGTTGTTGGAGGTTCTGTTTTACGCAGTAACATTCAGGTTTTAAATCATCCTAATGCCAATATAAACATTTATGATAATATAATTAGTGTTTCTGGTTTGGATGCTGGTAGTTATACTTTGCAGGTTACCACAACTCCTGATGATAATCATAAAGCAGTCACTGGAACAACATCAATTACTGTTGGTAAGGTTGATTCTAGTTTAAATATTACAAAAGCAATTGTTTTTGATTATGGTAGTTCTGATTCAACCAGTATTGAGATTAGTGGTTGCAGTATTAATTCAAATAACATTAAAATTTTAAATCATCCTGAAGCCACTGTTGTCTTCAGCGGTAAAGTTATTAGTGTTTCTGGTTTGGATGCTGGTAGTTATACTTTGCAGGTTACTACAACCCCTGATAATAATCATAAATCAGTTACCAAGACTATAGGTGTAACTGTTAATGAAATTGCATCAGATGTTATATTTGTAAATCAGCCATTATCATTTGATTATGGTGGTTCAGATTCTACAGCTTTGGTTCTCACTGGATGTAGTGTTGATTTAAATAATATAAAAGTTATTGGTGCTCAAGCTAATATTGCTCTTAAAAACAATGAAATTACTGTTTCTGGTTTGGATGCTGGTAGTTATACTTTGCAGGTTACAACAACTCCGAACAAAAATTATAAATCAGTAACTAAAACAATTAACGTTATTGTTAATAAAATTGATTCAACTATTAGCTTTAATGAAACTGGATTGGTATTTGACCAAGGCGATTCCGCTTCAGTTAAAATTACTGTTGGCGGAGGCAGTGTTGGTAAAATTGGAGTAGATAACCATCCTGAAGCTATTATTACAAATAATGGCAATGAATTTACAATTTCCAATTTGAATTATGGTAGTTATATGTTGACTGTAGTTTCAAATCCGGATAAAAATCATAATGCAATTTCTAAATCTTTAGATATTACTGTTAATAAGATGCTTTCAAATGTTACCTTTGGTGGAGATATTGTCTTTGATTATGGTGATTCTGGTTCTACATGGATTAAGGTAATTGGTGGTGGTGTTTCACCGTCTGATATTAGTATTGTTGGTCACAGTGAAGCAGATATTACCATGACTTCTAATAATATTATCTTCGTATCAAATTTGAATGTTGGGGTTTACACTTTAAAAGTCATTACCACTCCTGATGAAAATCACAGATCTGTTGAGGCAACCGTTCCGGTTATTGTAAATAAGGCTAATTCAACTGTTGAGTTTAATGATATTTCATTTGACTATGGTTTATCTGGTTCTACAAGTGTTAGTGTAGATGGTGGTAAATTATTGCTTTCTGATATTAGTGTTATTGGTCAGAGTGATGCTAAAATTACTTACAACGGCAAATCTATTACCGTTAGTGATTTGGATGCCGGTAGCTACACTTTACAGGTTACCACAACTCCGGATAGCAACCATAATGCTGTAAATGCTACAGTTAATGTTTATGTCAATAAAGTTGATTCAGTACTTGTTTTAAGTGATGATATTGTCTTTGATTATGGTGATTCTGGTTCTACTGTAATCACTGCTGGTGGAGATGATGTTTCACTTTCAGGCATTAGTGTTGTCGGTGAGGAGAATGCTAAAATCAGTTTAAATAACTATAAGATTACTGTTTCCAATTTGGATGCAGGTAGATACACCTTGCGTGTCACTACATCTCCTGATAAGAATCATAATCCTATTACACGCAATGTTGATATTGTTGTAAATAAGGTCGATTCTGTTATTGGTCTTACTAATGCAGTAATATTTGATTATGGTGGTTTTGGTTCTACAAATGTAACTGTAATTGGTGGGGATGTTAAATATTCTGGAATTAGTGTTGATGATTATGATAATGCCAAAATCAGTTTGAATGGTCGTGAAATTACTGTTTCCAATTTGGATGCAGGTACATACATTTTACGAGTTGTAACCTCTCCTGACAAGAATCATAATTCAGTAACAGGTACGACTTCAATAATTGTTAATAAGATAGATAGTGAACTGTCATTTAAAAATAATGTTAGCTTTGATTATGGAAGTTCCGGTTCAACTGGTGTGATAATGAGTGGATGTAGTGTTGAAAGAAGTGGAGTTAGTGTCATCAATCACAATGAAGCTGTTATAAGTGTTGTTGGAGATACTATTGCAGTTTCCAATTTAGCGGTTGGTAATTACACTTTGCGTGTTGTTTCAACTCCGGACCGCAATCATAAAGCAGTAACCAAAACAGTAGAAATTACTGTTGCCAAATCCGATTCAAGTGTTGGATTTACTAATGATATATCATTTGATTATGGTTCTTCAGGCACCACTACTCTGATTTTGGATGGATGCAGTGTTGATGTCAAGGATATTAAGGTTGTTGGCTTCGATGCTTTGATTGATATTAATGACAATAATATGGTTACAGTTTCTGGCTTGGATGTTGGCTTTTATAATTTAAGTGTCACATCTGCTCCTGATTCAAATCATAAATCCGTTACCCGATTCGTTGGTGTGACTGTCAAAAAAGTTGATTCAAATGTTGAATTTGATAAAAAAGAATTGTCATTTGTCTATGGTGGTTCTGGTTCTGTTGGTGTTAATGTTGTTGATGGTAGTCTTTCTAAGGACAATATTCTTGTTTTAAATCATCCTGAGGCTAAAATTCAGTTAAATGGTAATGTTGTAACTGTTTCTGGTTTGAATGCGAATACTTATACATTAACTGTAACTTCAATCGGTGACAAGAATCATAATGACTTTACAAACAGCATTGATGTTATTGTCACTAAAGCCAGCTCCGTTATAAACTTTACAAATGATGTGGTGGTATTTGATTATGGTGGTTCTGGTTCTGTTGGTGTTAATGTAGTTGGAGGTACTCTTTCTGAAGGTAATATTCGTGTTTTAAATCATGGTGAAGCTGAAATTCATTTAAAAGATGGTTCTATTATTGTTTCTGGTTTGAATGTGGGTAAGTATACATTAAGTGTTACTTCTTCTCCTGATTCCAACCATGTGGCTGTAACTAAAACTGTCGGAATTACTGTGAACAGAGTTGATTCTTCTATTGATTTTGACAGTAATCTGATTTCATATGCTTATGGTAGTTCAGGGTCTGTTGGTGTAAATGTTGTTGGAGGTACTATCTCTATTAGTGATGTTATTATTGTTGGATCTGAGGCTAAACCAACATTTAAAGATAATAAGATTACAGTTTCCGGTTTGGATGTTGGTGATTACACTTTAAAAGTTACTACAACCCCTGACAGCAATCATAATTCCGTTTCAGGAACTATCAATGTAAGTGTTAGCAAGTCCAAATCTAAAATTGATTATACTAATGATATATCCTTTGATTATGGTGGTTCAGGCATTACTACTCTGATTTTGGATGGGTGCAGTGTTGATGTCAAGGATATTAAGGTTGTTGGCTTCGATGCTTTGATTGAGATTAATGACAATAATATGGTTACCGTTTCTGGTTTGGATGTTGGCTTTTATAATTTAAGTGTCACATCTGCTCCTGATTCCAATCATGAATCCGTTACCCGATTCGTTGGTGTGACTGTCAAAAAAGTTGATTCAAATGTTGAATTTGATAAAAAAGAATTGTCATTTGTCTATGGTGGTTCTGGTTCTGTTGGTGTTAATATAGTTGGTGGTAGTCTTTCTAAGGACAATATTCTTGTTTTAAATCATCCCGAGGCTAAAATTCACTTAAACGGTAATATTGTAACTGTTTCTGGTTTGAATGCGAATACTTATACATTAACTGTAACTTCAATCGGTGACAAGAATCATAATGATTTTACAAACAGCATTGATGTTATTGTCACTAAGGCCAGTTCTTCTATAAACTTTACAAATGATGTGGTATTTGATTATGGGGGTTCTGGTTCTGTTGGTGTTAATGTAGTTGGAGGTACTCTTTTAGAGGGAAATATTCGTGTTTTAAATCATGGTGAAGCTGAAATTCATTTAAAAGATGGTTCTATTATTGTTTCTGGTTTGGATGTGGGCAAGTATACATTAAGTGTTACTTCTTCTCCTGATTCCAACCATGTGGCTGTAACTAAAACTGTCGGAATTACTGTGAACAGAGTTGATTCTACTATTGATTTTGACAGTAATCTGATTTCATATGCTTACGGTAGTTCAGGGTCTGTTGGTGTTAATG
>NZ_JAXJXF010000084.1:0-15755 GCF_036307625.1 Methanobrevibacter sp. | reverse complement strand
TCATTGGCCACAGCATATAATGTGTTTCCACCAACAGTAAGATTGGAAACACCATAAGCATTGATTAAAGTGGCATTATGATTGGAATGGATTATGATTTCATTATTTGAAACACCAACATTGACCATATTGCCATTAAATGCAAATCCGTTTGACTGGCCTTCGGCAATTATGTTGATATTGTTTGAATCGAATTTAACGTCCTCCAAAGAGCTGACAGAAATCGCATCACAGCTATCCTGTGAAATCATTATTATAGTATTGTTTGTAAAGGACAATCCTTTGGATGTTTTTCTGTTGTTTGCATTGATTGCATAAGTTTTTTCCAGTTTTGAATTTATGAAAAGATTGTTGTTTGATACAATCAGATTTTCACATGAGTTCCTTATCAGTATTGCAGAATTGTCCTTGCTTGACTTTTTGAATGCTTCATTGATGTTGTTTTTTGTAATGGTCACATCACATGCATCATCAATTACAATAGCTTTGCGGTTGCTGTTGACAAAATTGAAATCCCTTAGCAATGAACCGCTTGCATTGCTTTTGATAGTGATTGTAACATTAAATAACAGATTGCTTAACTTATTGCTTATCACATTGATTTTTTCATTGAGAATAATGTTCTTGTTTGTCAGGAATGTCAAAATTATAACCTTTGTCTTGTTTTCAGGAAACTTGTGTATCAGATTGCCGTTTTTGTCAAAGTAATTGTAATAGTTGGTATCATTTATGACAATGGCTGTGGATTTCAATATTATACCATTTACCATATTGTCCTCTTCTGTATTGGACACCTCATCGGTAATGTCCTTGTAGATACCTACACTGCTGTTGGTCTCGATTACATTGTCCACTATGACAGTATTGTATACAAGGCCAGTGACATATATTCCGCAACTGTCACTTGTAATTGTATTTCGTGATATGGTATTGTTGTAATATCTCATGCCATTTCCCTTGGCAGGTATGGAGACACCTTTGCTATTGGTTGTAATTATATTGTTGTCGACCTTGTTGAAGCTTCCCAGAATGGATATGCCGTCATCATGGTTGGTTCTTATCCTATTGTCATGAACATATGCACCTTCCCTGCTGACGGATATTCCCACACCATATCCTTTAACGTTGATGACATTGTCATGTGCATCGACATTACCTGCAACAGACATTGCAGACACAACATCTGTAAATGTGACATTATTGCTGTAGACACTGCATACTGAACTTCCATCATTTGAAAGCTGAATTCCCGCTTTTTGACTTGTACCACTCACACTGTTTTCATATACATTGAAATTGCTGCCGCTTACAGATATTCCTGTTGCACTTTCGTTAACCGTGTTTCCATATACAGAAATGTTGTCACCCATTAGATTAACACCAAATGATCCTTTAATGATAGTATTATTTGCAACAACCGTACCATTATGGTTTGTATATGTCATCTGCAAAATGATTGACATTGGAAGAGAGCAGAACCCCTTAAGATAGTTATAGGAAATCACATTGCCCAGACATAAGGGAGAACCTGAATAATCGGCATGATTGAACGGGTTGAAGTAAATAAGATTGGTAACGGAGAGGTCGGAATATGATAAAACCTCAAGACTGTTATGGGAAATCAGATTGTAGTGTGACTGACCCATGATTATGACTGATGAGATGTAGGTCTTCATGTCATTGTAGATAATCCTGTTGTTGCTGGACCATCCCATTGGCATTGCATACACCCCTCCGGCATTTGCAATTCTGATTGTATTGTATGAAATCAGATTGTTGTTGGAATTTGTCAGCCATATACCGTGCAATTGACCTACTGTAACTCCCCGAAATGTCAATGTGGATTTGGTGTTATTTATGGTAAGATTGGTTACGGTTGACCCGTCACTTCCCTTAATCAAATGGATAAACCCGTTAGTAATCTTGTCATCTGGAGTAATCGGCATTAATGTAAGGGGACGGTCAATAACGAATGCTCTGTTGGATATGTTTCCAATCTTTATTGTATCTCCACTGGATATTCCTGAATTTGGCAAAATCTTACCGTCTCTTGGATTGAAGTAATTTTCATAAGTGATTTGGGTAATTACAAATGTATTACCTCCATCAGAAGTCAAATTGCAAGAGTCATCGGTTGATTTGGCAATTTCATTGTCGTGAATTTCGATACCCTGAGGCGAAATATCTTCACTTATGGACAATGCATCACTGACGATACCTGTTTCATTGTTTGCACTAACCACATTAAGCGATGTGCCAATAAAAACGAATATCAACACCAATATTAGCATAGTTCTATTTGCGATAATTTCACCTCTTTTACAATTCAAATTTTTTTGAAAATAATTAATCTAAAATTTATTATGATATAAATTTTTTACATTAAAATATTTAAAACTTGTCAAAAAAACAAGTATAATTGATAAAAAAGAGAAATCTAGAAAAAAAAGAAAAATGAAAATAAGATTTAAACAATCTTATCTTCTAACATTAACAGTTCCTTTAACAGCATTTTTAAGGTAGACAACTTTTACAGCGTATTTTTTACCTACTTTCAATTTATTAATAACATTTTTCTTAATGGTAACTTTAGCAATACCTTTTTTGTCGGTTTTTGCCTTGTAGTTTTTACCTTTGAATTTGAATGTTATTACTTTGCCTTTAACAGCCTTTTTACCGTTTTTGAGGCTTGCTTTCAAGACTAATTTTTTAGCTGATTTTTTAACTTTAACTGTTTTTGTTGTTTTTAAGTTTTGTTTGACTTTTAAAGTGTTTTTAACAGTTTGGCCTTTGTAGGTTGCAGAAATTGTATATTTACCAGGTTTAATGGTATTTGGTATTTTTAAGACAATCTGACCTTTTTTACTGGTTTTGAGATTGAAAGATTTTTTACCAATCTTAACAGTCACTTTTACATTAGCGCCTACACGTTTGCCGTTATTGTCCAATACATTTACAGCATATTTGTGGCCGTCGAAGTAATACATAGCAACATTTTTATTTCCAGCCAATACGTTAGTGAGTTTTACCTCATAAACAGCAGTTTCATTGGTTGCAGGGTTGTAAGCAGTAATTGTGTATTTGCCTGCTTTGGAACCGATTTGTGATCTGGACAATTTGACAGCACCATTTGCATTGGTGGTCTTGGTAATGTTTTTACCGTTGACATTCAATACAACCTTGGTATTTGCTATCGGATTACCTTCAGAATCAATGAATTCAGCTACAAATCCATCGTTAACATTGTAATCAGCAGTTTTGTTTTCTACAGGAACAGTGGATTTGATATTGACATTAGCACTAGCTTTGGTAGTGTTGAGAGCAACTTCAACAGGGTATTTGCCTACTGCCATGTCTAAAGCGAGGGTTGCAACACCGCTGCCGTTGGTGACTACAGTATAGTTGTTATCGCCAATGCTTACTTTGAGTGTTTCACCAGCCAATACTTTTCCTTCACTGTCAACAACAGTGATTGTCAAGTTTTGAGATCCTTTGAAGTATTTTTCAACATCAGGAACGCTGATTTCAATACCTATTACTTTAATATCGAAGTTGGTTACTTTAGAGAAGTAAACATCATCATTTGATAAAGCAACACTAGCAGTGTAGTTTCCGGTAGTCAAATCAGGAATAACTGCAATAGCTTTGGTTCCGTTAACAACAGCTGCATATTTTTTACCCTCAACAGTGACTGTGACGTTACCTGTTACATTTTCAGGGACTGCAATTTCTACAGTTACGTTTTGACCAACATATACAGGTTCAGCACTTGGAGTGAGGTCTGCATATAATCTTGTTAAATCAACGGTCTGATTATCAACGCTAGCAGTAATCTTGTATCCTTTGCCTTCTTGAGCGACAGCAGGAACAGTTACTTTGTCAGTTATTTCTCCGCCTGTGACATTTACGGTAGCGTTTTCACCAGCAATTGTGAATTGTCTAGCAAATGCGGAAGCGTCATAATCAGTTACATTTTCACCGTCAGACACTTTGAATGATAATATAACATCTTGTTGTAATCCATCAACATCATTTACATCCAATGCAATTACCAACCAGGTGTCAGGACTTACTTCACCACTGCCCACTTTGTATACAGGCTTATCGTTGCTGCCCCACCAGTTGTTGTTCAATACCACATTGGAGGTATCCTTTTTGGTTACCATAGTGGTGCCGTCAGCGAAGTAGGAATTTACTACAGTCATGTTGTAGTCATATGAAGTTCCTTCGGAGACATATGTTACGTTTTCGATGTAACATGAGTCAATGAGGTTGCTACCTCTAGAAGCGGAAATAATGTCTCTTAAGTTTAGGATTTTGGTGTTTACAACTTCCAATCCGTATGGTACGAATACTCCAATACTTCCAGAACCTCCGAAAGCAACATTGCTGATGTATTGTGCTTTGTAATTTATATCATTACCATCGATTGTGGAGTTGACCACTTTTACGTTACCTGTTGAACCGATGGAGATTGCAAATCCAGGATTATTTGCCCAGGTTTGACCTGCTCCGATTAATTCATCACAGGTTTTACCGGATCTTGAAATGGTAGTGTTGACCATTGTAATATTACCTTTTCCACCAATTGCCATTGCGTTACCAGTCCAACCATTTACACGCATGGAATCTTGTATGAGAGAGTCATATAAGAACATTTCACCATCGTTGTAGATGGTTGCATAGTATTTAGCGTGGTTTGCAATGAATTCAGAGGAATATACTGTTAAGGTACCCATGTTTTTGATTGCACCACCGTTGTTGGAGTCCCCATTGTTGAAGAACAGGGAATCTTTTACAGACATTGTTCCTTCGTTGAATATTGCTCCACCTTCAGTACCGTGACATCTGATGAATTCCATATTTTCAATGGAGATAACAGCACCGTTTTCAATGGAGATTGCAGGATGTTGGTTATATTTTTTAGCATCGACATAGTTCATTGTTACGTTAGCTACAGTCATATTGGCTACTTTTACAATACCATTACCTGTTGCGACGTTCAAGAACCAATCCACGTCTTTGCCGTCAATAAGTGTTTTATTTCTACCGTCACCGACAATTGTAATATCCAATGAACTGGCAACAGTTAAATTGGTGTTTCCTTCACCTGAGTAAGTTCCTTCTAAAACACGAACAACAATAACAGCAGATTGTTTGTATCCGTTGATTAAAGCTGTTTGGATTGTTTTATAAGGAGCATCAATACTACCAGTACCTTTTACATCGTCACCCTTAGCATCGGAAACATATAATGTCACATTATCTTTTAATGGATCTAAGACAACAGTTATGGTGCCGTTTACATATTTAGTATCTTTAGCCTCATTGCTGTAATTACCGGATAATGCAAATGTTCCGTTGTTTTTAAATCCTAAGAAGTCTAATTTTACAACACCGTTTTCAACAGCACCTTCACCCATACGGGAACCGTCCATGTAGAAGGTAACTATTCCTCCACTGATGACAGCACCTGATTCATGGGTTACTTCAGCTGAAACTTCATCCTCCAATGTTTTGGTAGTTAAATCATTTAATTTTACGGTCATGCCATTTAAGTTACAGTGTAAATTGTTTGCATTGGAAGAAGGAGTTATATAAATGTCAGTACCGTCAGTTGCATTGTTGTTTTTGAATGATACGCCGCTTAAGGTCAAATCGTATAAGTGGATATATGAGGAACGGGTAGGCATTACAATTGCTCCACCTTTAGCGCCTGCAACGTTGTTTTCAAATACAGTGTTAATGATTTCTCCACCATAGACAGCTATTGCTCCACCGTTAGTGCCTGCAGTGTTGTTGATGAATTTAGCATTTTCAATATGACAAGTTGCATTTTCACTATTTGGATAGAATGCAGCGGCACCGTATTCATCATCAGCATGGTTGTTGATGAATGTATCGTTGATTGAAATTATTTGATTAGCAGATACATATAAAGCACCGGAGTCCCTGGTAGCCTTGTTGGAATCATATAAGTTGTTTATACTTTTGAAGTTACCGCTGACATATGCAACACCACAACCGGAATATCCGGTACAAGTCATGTTGATGAATTTGGAGTTTTCAATAATAATCCCGTCATCATTATTTGCAGTTGCAAGCCATAAATTACCAGTACCTGAAGAAACAATGTTTTCAAAGACTGAATCATATATTTCAGAATTATACATCATTAGTTGTTGAGAATTGGTCCAGGTCACATTTCTAAATACAATGTGGGAAGGACTGCTTTGTGCATAGAATCTTTGTACATTATCCACAATACAGTTTTCCATAGTAAAGTAACGTACATCAATAGATCTGTAAGAGGTACCAGTTGCATTTACCAATTTCAAGTTTTTCATGTACACATCAGTATTAACGCCAAAAGTTACGAAACGACCATTATTATTAGCGCTAATTATTGTTTTTCCGTAATTTTCACCAATGATAGCTATTTTAGCTACATTACTGTAAGATAACCCATAATCACCGGTTTCATTGTATAAACCATCTTTCATGCGAATTGTAATGTCTACAGAATCTGTCAATGCAGTATCCAATGCATGTTTAAGAGTTTTGAAAGGACTGCTTTCACTACCAGTACCGTTTTCATCATCTCCAGTAGCTGAAACCCAATATTCGACAGGATTGTGATCGAAATCAACAGTAACAGTACCGTCAGCAACATCACATTCCAATGGATTTTCATCACCATAACTACCTGTTAAGATGTATTTTCCATTATTCAAATATTTGGATACATCTAAAGCAGCAACACCTTTGTTTGCAGTGGTTTCACCAATTTTAGTGCCGTTTAAGAAAAATTTAACTTTGTAATATGATGATACCGGATTGTTTTGATCATCGGTTACGTTACAGGTTAATTTGAAGGAAGTTCCATCAACCAACAAGTCATTGAAAACCAATTTGGCATTGAAGTTCATTAAAGCATAAATTGGAACTTCTTTAGTTGAAGTGAAGTTTTCAAAGGTATTTCCTTCAAGATATACTCCAGTACCTGCAATGTATAAAATTGCACCATCATTGGACCCATCATAAGAACAGTCTTTAAATGTGTTTCCAATAATTTTACCATTATTACTTCTTGCATACAATGCACTGCCTTTTCCAGTACCACTGGTAGAAATGAATCTGTTATTTTCAACCAAAACATAATTCGGGTTTTCAATAAAGACACAGGAAGAGTCAGCCCAATTGTATGAAGTTGTACCGTTGATGAAAGTGGAATTAACAATTTCAACTTCAAATTTTTTAGAATCTGAATACTCGTTGAAATAAACTGCAGAGTTACCTGAATCAGCTGTATTTCCTTTAAATACGGAATTGTATATTCTTAAATTATTTGAATCATCCTGGTAAACTGTAGCATATGTAACAGCAGAGTTATTTTCAAAGGTACATCCGTCAATAGTCAAATCACCTGAATTTGAAATAGCTGAACCTAAGTTACCTTTACCGTTAATGAAAGTAATGTTCATTAATGTCACAATTGAATCAGCGCTGATGGATTTGAAGATTTGGGATGTTCCATTTGCATCAATTACAGTTTTACTGCCCTGACCTACAATGGTCAAACTACCATTATAGTTTTTATGAGCAAGGTTAATGCTCAGGTCAGTGTTGTTTTCACCTACAAAATTTCCGTTGCCCAAATAAATAATTGCATTATCAGATGCGTTAACGCTTGATATTGCCTTATTTATTGAAGCATACGGGCTATTTTCACTACCTGATCCTGTATCATCACCGTCAGTTTCGACATAGACAGCCTTATCATTATTTACAGGAGCGGTAGAATCGTCATTTAAAATAAAATTATCACTAGAATCTAACTGAACAGAATTATTAGCCTCTTGTGCGCTTACAGCACCAAGAGATAAAATAGCTAATAAAACAACAGTTAAAAAAATCATTTTATTAAATTTCAATATATTACCTCAACATAATTAATAACAGCATTCAAATGTACTTGAATACATGATAAGTATTTTTAACATAAAGTATATTTAAATTTTATTAAAATATGATTGTAAATAGAAATATGACCATTACATGTGAAAAACCAAAAAAAATTAGGCATAAAGTTCAGCAAAATATTGAATTTTTGAAGAATGTAATCATAATTTTTATATAATAATAACAAAAGTTATAATTGTATAAAAATATGGAGTCGATAAATTGAAATTTCATAAGATAAGCATCGTCTTTCTATTTTTATTGATAATGACAATGGGAGTCGTCTGCGCCGAAGATACAAATCAGACAGCACAGGACACATTGGAACTCAGCGATACACAAGATATCCTTTCTGATACTTCTGAAAAGTCATATAATGATTTATCTAGTGAAATAGATAACTCAACTAGTTCAATAACTCTAGAAAACGACTACAAGTTTAAAGATACAGATAGTGTAAAGTATTTTGAATTTAAAACCGATTATACAATAAATGGAAATAATCATGCGATTGATGCCGACGGCAAAACAGTTATGTTTAAAGTGTCCAAGGCCACATTAACTTTGAAAAATCTTATTTTAAAAAATACCAATGACAGTGCAATTGAAGTGACTGGCGGCAAACTGATTACTGAAAACGTAACATTCATGAACACAAATGCTGCAGATTACGGAGGTGCAATATACTGTAGTGGAACCAGTACCATTAACAGTAATTATGACAAATTTATAGACAACACCGCACCAGAAGGCGGGTCTGCAATATTTGGAAAAGATTTTAGTAGCATATATGTAAACAACGCAACATTTACAAGCAAAAAACCAATAGGCTGGAGTATGATTTATGCAAGCGGCTGTTTCGTTACTATTAAAGACAGTGTTTTTGCAAACGCTACTTCAAAATATGCAACTGCAATATACAGCACAGGCTGGACAACAATCAAAAAATCAAAATTCATTAATTTGGTTGCCAATATAACTGCAGGAGCAGTTGCAATCAAAGGTGGAAATGCACTCAAATATGTCACTTTAGTTATTGATGATTGTGAATTTATAAACGTCACCGCTACCAGAAATGGTGGAGCCGTATTTGTAGACGTTAACGGTGATGGAGATAATTGTGACGGAGGAGTAGTTAGAATCACAGACTCAATATTTGATAGAAATTCTGCAGAGTTTGGAGGAGCAATACTCCAGTTAGGAGGAACCCTTGATGTAAGTAACTCCTTAATAGCAAACAATATTGCAAAAGAAAACGGAGGGGCAATATATTCCTCAGATGCAAAAGTGATTCTAAGCAATAACATATTCGTAAACAACAAAGCAGATGAAACCGACGGATACGGCGGTGCAGCATATTTTGACTATGAAACCGCAACCGTTGAAGACTGTACCTTCGCAGATAATGTTGCAAGCAAAGGCGGAGCGATTTACAGTGAATCCACATTTTACCTAATCATGAATTCAGAGTTTAAAAACAACACCAATGATGACATATACACCAGATTCGATGATGAAGGTTCCTACATAGCAGACTGTGGAGAGTACACAGGCACAATAAATGACAAAAAATTTAACTATACCATCAGATACAATGGGGAAGTAATCACATTAAATCCTCAACCTATTTCAGGTTCTGCCAAAGACAAATACTTCAATTTAAATGATTTAGGATTGGTTACCCCTGTTAAGGATCAAGGTTCAATGGGTTCATGCTGGGCATTCGGAGCAGCAGGTGCATTTGAATCAGCATTCCTCATTGCAACCGGAAAAGAAATCGATATTTCCGAAAACAATATTCAAAATCTCGGATTACGTTATTCCCCATATGGAAAATTGGACAATATTGAATCAGGAACTTTCCTTACAACTTCATCATACTTTGCAAGCTGGCTTGGAGCAGTCAACACAACAGATGACACATACGATGAACTTGGAAAAGTTTCCGCATTACTCTATAGTCCTGGTGATGCATACCGTACAGTAAACGCCGTTTTCATAAACATAGATGATAAGAATGCCATCAAGCAATTCCTGACAAAATACGGTGCAATGAACATTTTCGTATACGGTGCAAATTCACAAGATCCATCCTACAGTGACGTGTACAAGTCAGTATACAACTCCAAATACGGTGGAAACCACTATGTCACATTAGTCGGATGGGACGATAACTTTTCAAAAAACAAATTTTCAAAAACTGCACCTGGCAACGGCGCATGGATTTGTAAAAACAGTTGGGGAAGCAACTGGGGAGATGGAGGATATTTCTACGTTTCATACTATGATAAGTCATTAACAGCAGCTGCAGTAGGATTCACCTTCGACAATGTCGAACACTATGAAAAACTCTACCAAAATGAAGTGGCTGGAATTTCAGGATTCTCCCAACAAAATATCTACGGACAGCTATTTACAAGTGAAGAAGGAGACATAATCGCCGCTGTTGGAACCTACTTTGAAGCAGCAAAAATCCCATATACCGTTACAATATTCCTGGATAAACGTCCGGTTTACACCCAAAGCGGAAAATCAACCCATGCAGGATATGAAACAATCAAATTGAAAAAACACATTGCTGTAGACCCTAATTCCACATTTGAAATCAGAATCACATCCAAGTCAATGCCTTTCGCTAAAGACATGAGAACAAATATTGAAAGTGGAGTAAATTATATGATTGTTGACGGCGAAGTTATCGACCTTACAACTAAAAACGTAATTGCTCCTGTTAAAGCATACACTTACCACAGTCCAGTAATTACCAAAGATGTTGTGAAATATTTCGATAAAAAAGAAACCATATATACAGTTTACAACGTTAGCGATGTGGACACCATTAAAGCCACTTTCCAAAATAAAAATTACAACATAAAAATAACCAATGGAACTGGAAGCATATCCTTGGGAGTTTTACCTGCCGGAGATTATCTTGTAACTATAAAATACCATAATCAAACATTTTCAAGTGCAGTAATAGTAAAAACAACCATATTCAGCGATGACCAAAAAAGCATGACCATAGCATATAATGCAAAATCACCATCATTCAGCGTACAGTTCCTTGACTCTAATGGAAATCCCCTTAAAAACACCAAAGTAACTGCCAAATTTGACAACCAGGCAATTTCAGGTGCAAAAACCAATGCAAAAGGCATATTGACTATCGACATCAATCCGAAAAATAAAATCGGAAAACACTACATCGACTTCGTAAATCCAAAAACCGGTGAAAAATCAAGGATAACCATTAATGTCGTTTCCAGATTTGCCGGAAATAAAAACGTGAACATGTACTACTATGACGGACACACATACAAAGTACGTGTAAGAGGTGATACCGGCCAATACGTAGGCAAAAACCAAGTCGTAACCATCAAAATCGGCAAATATGCCTACAATGTAAAAACCAACGCAAACGGATATGCTGTCTTGAAAATACCTTCCAAAATCACTCCTGGAAAATACAAAATAACTACAACATACAAAGGCCAAAGCGTTAAAAACACTTTAGTGGTAAAACAGGTATTGAAAACCACAAAAACCGTGAATGTCAAAAAATCCGCAAATAAACTTGTATTGAAAGCTACCCTTAAAAAAGGAAAAACAGCTATCAAAAACAAAGTTATCAAATTCAAGGTAAACGGCAAAACATACAAGGCAAAAACCAATGCAAAAGGTATTGCCCAAGCAACCATCAAAAAAGCGAATATCCAAAAACTTACAGCAGGTAAAAGCTATGCAATCAATGTAAGTTACCTGAGTGATGTTGTAAAAGCAACCTTAAACGTTAGACGTTAGAGATCAAATCTCTAACCTTTTATTTTTTTAAAAATCTAGGGTGATTAAATGGAATCTAATGCATTGAGAAATGGACTTCTTTCTTTTATCATACCAGGACTTGGTCAGGCAATCAACGGAGACAAGCAGAAAGGAATTGTCATGTTTATAATACTTATACTGTTAAATATCATCATATACTTTTTCATCAACAATCGTTTCGGACATCTCATAAGCATAATCTATTCCCTGTATGCGGCACATGATGCATACAAATCATACTAATCGAAATTACGGCCAAAAAAACCATCACCAAATATCAAATTATTGACTAATTATTTTATAAGTTATGCTCAAAACTATAAAGATTATCAATCAAAAGACTAATTAAAACAAGAGAAAGATGAAAAAAACTATTTTTGAAAATAAAGATATACATTAAAAATAAAAAAAGTGTGAATAATGGAATTATTCACCTACGGGTTTGATTTTAGTCAGCACGAATCCAGCACCTAAAACTGCAATAATGATAATCAAATCAATAATTATCTCAAATTCCTTGGCGGAACTGAACAAGGTAACTATACCGATTGCCCACATCACTATCAAAACAATTGGAAGCAAGTATTTGATTATGAACATCCATGTTTTGCCGACTTTGAATGTGGAACACTCGTTTAAAGCAGGTAAAAACTTATCTACACCATAGAACCATGCAAATATGATACATTGAACTCCAATCAACAATAGAATTCCGAATTCGTTTACGAATGAATCGATAATTCCCACAAGATAGCTGCTGATACCTGTTGTTAGAATCAATGAAAATGCACAACCGATTATTCCCAAAATGGTTGCAGCCTTTTTACGGGACCAGCCAAGTTTGTCCACTGTTGAATTTAACATAGGCTCGAAAAATCCCAGCGCTGATGTAATACCTGCAAACAGAATTGCCAAGAACAATAATGGAGCCAAAACACGACCAATAGGACCCATTATATTGAAAATCATTGGGAAAACAACGAAAATTAAACCGGTTCCTTCGGTAATCAGCTGAACCATAGGAGTTCCCGAAGTTGCAGACATATAGCCCAAGATTGAAAATACACCGAATGCAGTAAGTATTTCAAAAGCTGAGTTGGATGCAACAACAATAAGAACATTATCAATGAGTTTGGAGTTTTCAGGCAAGTAACTGGCATATGTAAGAGCAATTGCTTGACCCATACTCAATGAAAATATAATCTGAGCGAAAGCCGCCAGCCAGATGTTCACATCCATAAGTTTTCCCCAATCTGGAGTTAGCAATGTGGAAACACCAATATCTGCACCAGGCAAGGTCAATGCATACACAATAATGATTCCCATTATGACAAACAGTGAAGGAATAAGAATTTTTGAAACCCTACCGATTCCCTTATCGACATTCCTGTGAGCGATGAACCATAGGATGACCCATAAAATCAATACACCAACTGTTGTAGGAATCAACAGGAAGCTGGCATTTGACAGGTTAGAACTTCCACCCACAGTTTGAGTGAAGTAAGCTGCAGCATCAGTTCCCCAACTGAATGTGAAACTGCTTAACAGGTATATCAAATCCCAACTGAGAATTACCATATAATAAATTGTAACTATAAATACAAAAAGAACCAGTATCCAAGCAATTATTTCAAATTTTGGATTGATTTTCCGCATAATCTTTGAAAAGGATTCCTTGAAACTGAACCCGACACCATATTCTAAGATTAAAAAAGGAATTCCCATTATAGCAATTGCAGTAAAGTAGGGAATGAAAAATGACCCTCCACCATTGGAATAAAGAACATAACTGAAACGCCAGATGTTTCCCAAACCAACTGCCGCTCCAATCATTGCGAAGATGAATGCTATAGACGAATCCCATTGAGCTTGTTGCGACATAATAATTTCCTCTGATGTATAATTTTTTATAAATAATATATAATAAATATAACATATTTAATTCCAGTGAATAAAATGAACGTATTTGATAAATTTATAATGGGAGAGACTGCAGGCATCAACTGGTGCTTTGAAAACAGACACTTCCAAAACCGTTTGGATGACAATGGAATTGAAAGAAACTATGTTGTAGACTGTTTAATGAACGAAGAACCAATCAGCTGGGAACATGTTGAAAGAGATACCTATGCAGTAGTCTATGAGGCACCCAGCTCAAAAAACTATAAGGAAATCAGAATTCTGATGGCATGCAGCGGAAATTCAATAAATCTGGTAACAATAATGAGAAACAATGAAACAGCAACCAATCGCCAGCGCAGACAATACCAGTCAGACAAAACAAAAAATATAGAAAAAAAGAGAATTAAAGCTATTTCAAAAAGAAAATGGTAAGAAAACGAAGTTTTCTATACCGCATTAAAATTCAGATAATGTGTTAAGCCTATTCTGAACAGCACCACACCACTGGCTCCACCGGCCATTGCTGATCTTGCATCCTTCATGAGGGCATTGTATGATAACATAGTAGTGTCCTCTTCAGATTTGTATGTCTGGAGACCTGTCCAGATTTGAGCTCCGTTTGACTGTTTTACAAATGTTTTTGTAACGGACTTAATCCAGCTGGTGGTCTTTCCGTAGCTTCCCTTATAAACCATCGGAAGAAGCGCATCAACATATCTGCTCAATACAGGAACGTCCTGACCGTAATAGTAATGCATCATCTTTGGTTCAGGCATTATCGCAACGGAAACTATTGCGTTCGGTTTGATTTTGTGAACTGCATAGCTGATTTTTTTGACAATGTAGTTGATTGACTCGACTGCATTGATGTGTTTGTGAGCGGTACCGCCGTATCTCATATAATCAAGATGAATGCCGTCAACACCAGGAATGCTTGCATAGTATTTCGCCTCATTAATCTTTTTGTTAATGAAATCCATCTTAAAGGAACCGTCATCCCTTACCGGAGACACCCAATCCCCATTATAGCATACCAGAATCCATAAGTGAACCTTGATTCCGTAGCTGTGTGCCTTCTTGATCCAGGAAGCAACATAAGATTTTCCATAAGATGAAACTGCATCCCCTTCAAGGAAGATATGCTTTGTTCCTCTGGCTGCAAGTTCCTTGAGGCTTGTGGTGGACATGTGTTTAGGCCACATCCAGTATCCGTTACCCTTATCCATTTTAGACCTTACGACAATCTTAACATTCTTTGAAGATGCAAGATATGGTTGATTTTTAGCAAAAGAAGCCTTGAGTGTGTAAGTGCCCTTTTTGAGACTTAAAAATACTCTCGCATAACCTTTTTTGGTAGTTTTTGTTTTATAAGTCTTTCCGGCGACTTTGATATTGACCACCTGAGCGGAAAGAGGCTTTGAATTGGCGTCAACAAGCCTCACATAAAACAGTGATTTGAGTCCCTGACGGAAATTGAGATAGTTATCGACAAGAAACTTAGTCTTTTTAGCCTCTTTTATTTCTACCTTTGTGTTTCCCTTTGAAGAATTTGTATTGGCATCTCCATCATAATATAACTTAACATCATATGAGCCTTTGGCAAGAGTTATACCCAATGTAGCCTGTCCCTTTGCATCGGTTTTGCGAGTGTAATTCGCATCATTGATGTTGAAAATTACCTTTTTGCCTGAAGCGGCCTTACCATCAATTGTCAATTTTGCAACTATTTTGATTTTAAATGACTGATAACCATTTACTTTTGAAGCTGAAACGGCAGATTTGGATTTGACAACTTCAGGAGTTGAATTATCATCCGAATCATTCCCATCTCCAACAACCGCATCGGATTCATCAGGAATGGATTGGCCCAAAACCTGATTTTTGCTTGATTCATCCACTTTTTCAATATTGTCTGAAGAGTCTCCTGACACGTCACCTACAGCATCAGTCGCATTATCTGCACCCGCCACCGAAGAGACAGCTAAAATCATAGTCAGGAAAAGCAGAGAAATTAAAAAAATTCTTTTCATAATTATACCTCTAAAAAATAAAAAAAGAAGGGTTAGATG
>NZ_JAXJXF010000083.1:0-5724 GCF_036307625.1 Methanobrevibacter sp. | reverse complement strand
ATTCTTCTATTTTATCTGCATACATAATTGCAGGGATTTTTTTCGAATTGATGTAATGCTGATTTTCGTTTGCAAAAAACCGCAACAAAAACGGAAAAATATCTTCTCGAAGCATTAACTAAAGTTCTAATGATTAATTACTTGTTTCCAACACATCTTTTAGCATTAACAACCAAGAACAACCATGCCCAATAGAAAACACTTAAATCATATATAACAATTGAATACAAAATTAATAAACTAATAAGAAAAATTATCCCATTTTAATTAAATTAAGAAAAAATAAATCAAAAATTCGATGAAAACTCAAAAAAATAATTTTTTCAAACACCCTAAAAAAATGTATGAGATGTAATAATATAACATCCCCTTAAATTAATTTAAGTTTTACAGCAGTCTTTTCATCCACTTTACCTGTTGGTTTAATCCCATTATCCTTCTGAAACTGTTTAACAGCCCTTACAGTGCAGTCTCCATAGATTCCATCGACTTTCAGATAATGACCATAAGCTTTAAGGTAATATCCGTTTTTCTTCAAAGCCCTTTGAATTTTTTTAACAGTAGCCTTGTCCTTGCTTCCTTTCATAACCGTTTTGAAGGCAGTCTTGACAGTAATCTTTACATTTTTTGCCACTTTGTTATATTTGATGTTTCCATTGTATGTCACAGTTGCCTTGAAGCTTCCCTTCTTCGAAAGCTTGGTGATTTTGAAAGTGGCCTTTCCTTTGGAGTTGGTAGTGGCCTTATATTTTTTGCCGTTTACCTTCAGAGTGACTTTTGCATTCTTGATTGGCTTGCCTGCCTTGTCCTTTAAAGCTATTGAGTATTTTTTGGTTTTGGTGGTTGTCTTGAATGTTTTCTTATTGGCCACAATCTTTGGAGTGGACTTTTTGACCGGCAGAACGGTAATGTCATATGACATTTCAAGTCCAGTCAACGGGTCAACGGCAGTCAGCACATATTGGCCTGGCTTTAGATTGATGTTTAAACTGGCTTTTCCATTTTTATCGGTTGGTCTGCTATAAGATGCACCGTTAATCTTCATTGCAATATTTGCATTTGCAACAGACTTTCCTGCAGTGTCAATCAGTGCAATGTAAAACTTTGATTTATCATCATAACGTTTAACAAAATCTTTGGCTATCAGTGTAGGCAACACTTCAATATTGTTTTCAGCACTGAAGTTTGCATAGTATGTCCTGATTGTGTAGTTGCCAGGATTCAAGTTAATTTCCAATTTGGCCACCCCATTTTCATCGCTTAAGCGAGTATGGTTGATTCCGTCAACCTCAAATAATATGATTTTATTGCCTTCACCTATTTTAGCTTCAAACACAGAATCGTTTTTATAGATTTTAACCAGGTCTTCTGTAATTATTCCAAAATCGAATGTGAAAGCCTTTAAACAGACTACTGCATTTGAAAATTCGGCGTAACTTACACTGCCTGAGTTTTGATAGAGACTATTATGTGCGTAATGCAGGTCGATCCAATTGATGCCGTCAGGACTTATGAATGACTGGTTCGCAGATGAAGAAGTATTTGCAATCCATTCATTGACATCGCAGCTGATAGGAATTGGATATGTGCAGTTTGGAGTGGTTAACTTTATTGTTATCCTGAAAACATCATTCCTGTTCAGTCCAACGTAATCACTCAATTTTATTGTATTGTATCCTGGATTATGAATGACACCGCATTGGGTGTGTGCAAGATTGTCATTGACATAAACATAAGCTTCATAGGTGGAATCGACCCCGAAGGTATATAAACTGAATGCTGCAAGAGGATAGCTGTTGTTTGAAACGAACTGATTTGAAAACCATGCAGTTTCATTATTGAATCCTAAATTGACAAGTGTTCCAGCAGGATCATAATAATAATTTTCCTTATAGTTGCCCACATCCTCCATATTCACTATTGCAAAGGGAATGTTTTCCTTTGAAAGCGACAAATCATAATATGATATATAGTTGAAACCGTTACCTTCATAATAAATAGTTTTATTTAATTTTGTGTTATATTCACTTGTACCAAAACTATTTTTTAATATAAATGCCCCATCAGGAATGTTTTCACCAAAATTGGAGCCAGGATAGTTATCATCCCATCCGACGATATCGACCACATGGGAAGAAAACTGAGGCAATAGCACTATCGGCGAAACTTCACTTTCAAAGGTTGTTCCATTGATTATCTTGAGTTCAGGTTGAATAAATTTATATCCTATAACGACAGAACCATATTTCAACACTGCAAGCTTTAACTGAGTAATATCCATTACAGGAATATATACAACATCCTGAACATGTTTAATGACAGTGAGATTTGTTGGGGATACTTTGGAGGTTTCATTAAACGGATCATCACTGGCATTGACAGGTCCTGACCACCTGCTCCAGTATGCAAGGGTTTTGGCAGTTCCTCCACCTCTGATAAATACCCAGCCACCTTTTGTATATGGACCCATTATGTTTTTTTGATTGTTTTCAGAAAAGTTATACAGTCCGTTTTCACTTTCCAACAGATATGACTCCAAAGCACCGATTGCAGCAAAAGCCCAGCAGGTACCTGAATTTTTCTGATCCTTGACTGGAGATACATATGATACGGTTGTGCCGTTTTCCAGAGTAACGTTTCTCAAGTCATACTTTGCCGGAATGACTGCATCTGTCTCATCAAATACCTTGTCAAATACCATTGGCCAAAAGAGAGCATAGATTATGTTCTCATCGCCCATGCATGAATTGTTTTCTACGGTGCAGCCTTTCGTATTGGCCTTTCCGATTATGGTGTAAAGACTATCGTCAATTCTGTTTCGGGTGTTTTGAGTATTGTTTATAATTGTGGTATTTTCCACATTCACGATGCCGTAATTAAAAATAGAGCTTCCATAGCCATAGTCCCCATTGATTGAATTGTTGATGAATCTGGAATTGCTTATATTACTTTCATATTGATAAAATGCAATTGCTCCCCCAAACGGAGACTTGCCGCTGACGGAATTATTGATGAAATCACATCCATCAATCGAATTGATTGAAAGCATGCTGAAGATAGCAGCGGAAGCATTGGTTGCCCTATTATTTATGAATGATACGTTGGCAAATTCGGCTATTGAATACGCAGCATATACAGAACCTCCACTGGTTGCAGAATTACCTGAAAAGAAACAGTCCATAAAACTGACTGTTGATGAAGAGGCATATACTGCCCCGCCATTTGATGCTGAACATCCGATAAAAGTACAATTGCTCAAAACACCATCTTTTGCATTCCAATTAATGGCACCTCCATCGCCAGTGAATTGAGCATTGATGAATTTCAAATTCTTTAAAGCCACATTGCCCGCAGTCACGTTGAATATTCTGGACAAGTGTCTTCCATCAAGTGTATTTCCATGTCCGTCAATGATTATTGACTTATTGATTTTGATTCCACCCGCAGAACCGCTGACATATTTGTAGTCTTTTGTAAGGTTCAATATTCCCCCATCCTCAACGGAATTTATCTCATTGGCCAGTTCATCAAAAGTCCCTGCATCAATTAGATTATTGGCATTTTCAATACCTTTAACTTCCTTAGTCATGTTTTTAACATGCGCTGTTTTCTCCACACCGACAATATCTTCAGTGGAATTATCCGCTGCACATACGCCAGAAACTGCCAGCAGACTTACAAGAAATATTGCCAGTACAATTATTCTTTTGTTTAACAAAATATTGTCTCCAATTCTCAATTAACAAATATTTATAGAAAACATACTATTAATTATTTATTAAACAATCAATCAAAAAAAAAGGAATCTTTAAAATTTTATAGTAGTATTTTATTTTAAATTTTTAATTTTAATCATCTTCAAATTCATCCATATCCAAATCCGGATTGAAACCACAATTTTTGCAGAACATGTCATCGTCTGACATTTCAGAACCGCAAACGGGACATCTTTGCATCTAATCACCCCATATATTACAATTCATGATTATTTTTTGGAAATCCATAAACATCATTGTCAATACTATTTATGTGCCTATTTCATATTAACATTTTCTGAGTTCAAAATGACTGCAACAATAATAGACAGAACATGTAAATATTTTGATAGTTATTTTCAAAAATAGGTAAATAAACAATCGATTATGTTATCAAATGAATAGAAATTGAAAAACAGGTGAGTTCATACAAAGCAATGTATATGAAAAAAAATAAAATAAACATTCAGCAATATTTTCATTGGCCGAAGTTAATTGAAATCCCGTTTCACATCAAAAACAGTATAGAAAAGTTTCAAAAATCAAACCCAAATATTTCATATTTATACCACCTCCGAATTAATAACTTAATCACAATATTGATATATGAAAAGGGCCAAAGTTAATGCCATGACAACCAACAACCATCTAAATTTTGAAGAACTTGACTCAAAAACCTACGAAGATTATTCAAAAACTGCAAATGAACTTCTTGAAGTCGAACATCTGGATTTCGAGAATAGCAAATATCTGGCTAAAGTCCTATTTCTTTTAAAGAGGCATGATGAATCAATTGAACAGCTTGAAAGGGCACTGTCCCAAAAAAGCGATGATGAATCAATAGCTCTCATTGCAGTCAACCATTTCCAAAAGGGAGACTATGAAAATTCATTAAAATTCCTGGATGAATGCCTTGAAAGAGATCCTGAAAACCAAACCCTACTTTCATACGCCATGATGTCCTACGAGTTTCAAAATGACTATGAAAACGCAGTAAGATGCGGCAAGAGAATTCTTAAATGCAATTCTAAAAATATCTCTGTCATCAACCGTCTTATAGACTGCCATATTGAGCTCGAAAACTATGAGAAATGCCTTGACTACATCAGCCGAATCGAATATGAAGACAGCTACAAAAAAGCATCAATACTGCATAAGGCCGGAAGATATGAAGAGTGCATTGAAGAGTCCAGAAAGATAAGAACCGCCAAATCATACCGCCTAGCCGGAATGTCCTACCACAAATTAGGAAATACAGTAAAGGCCGTAAAATATCTTTACAAGTCCTATGAAAAGAATCCCAATATAGATACATTATTTGAAATTGCTGAAATATATTTTGAAGCAAATGACTACGGAAGGGCAATCCATTTCATGAATGAAGCATTACTCCATGACCCCCTAAACATCGAAGCGCATACCAAAATCGCCCATGCATACCTGAATACCTCACATTGGGACGATGCAGTCGAATATGCAAAAAAGGCAATTAAAATAAGCAAAAAGGTCCCCCAGGCATATATCATACTGGCCGAAGCGTATTTTCAACTGGAGAGCGGCAATGTTGAAAAGACATTGGAAGTCCTTGATGAGGGAATAGGTGAAAATCCCGAATCAGAAGATCTGTGGATGGAAAAAGGAGGTTACTCATTTCCATATGACATGTTCACATTCAAGGAATCATATGAAAAGGCAATAAGCCTGAATCCGAAAAATCCCGACATCTACCACGAATACATCTACCTGCTTATTATGAATGACGAACTGGAAGCCGCAAAAAGATACTACAATCAGATGCTGTTCTACAATCCTCTTTTTGAAAAAAGCTTTGAGGAACTCAAAAAATCAATGTATCTCTAATAAGTTATATCAAAAAAAAATAGTGAAGGTCACACCCACGGTGCGACCAAAACATTCCAAAAAAAAGTTGCATTAAACGATTTAAGAGCTCAGTGACTCAACCATGCTT
>NZ_JAXJXF010000082.1:0-20809 GCF_036307625.1 Methanobrevibacter sp. | reverse complement strand
GTGTTATAAGCACCAGTGTGGATAGACAAGAATCCAGTACCAGAACCGACACCACGTTTATTAGCAACAATACTGACACCATCAACAGTTACGTTGGAAGCACCTTTAATGTATAAACAGTAGTTAATGAATTTTAATCCAGTAATATTAGTGTTATCTCCACCAGCAACAATATTAAATGAATTTATAGCATTACCAGAATAAGTAGCACCAGAATCGAATAAAGCATCGCCAGTAGATGAAATCACATTTACAGATTTATCAATATATACAGGGAATTTGCCTAAGAACAATCCTTGGAAGTCTAAAGTAGCACCATCAGGAACAACAGATGTTAAATAACCATTAGCATCAAAGTACAATCCATAAGTAGCATTAGTAATTACACCATCAAGAACAGCTAAAACAGTATTATCAATTGCAGGTAAAAATCCTTCAGCCAAATAAGTTGCAGTAACATTGTTTGCGCCAATGACTAAGTCTTCAGCAGCAATAACCTGAATAGCAGTACCGTTTTCATCCAATTTAACAAGATATTCTTTATTGTTAACCTTAATAGTTACATTACCGCCCATACTGTTAATAACATTTACAACAACAGTAGCATTGGAACCAACTAAAACATCATCAGCAACGACAACAATATCCACAGCAGGATTATTATCTTCTACAGTATTTTCACTAGAGTATTTAACTGCAGCATCACCATTATACAAATTAGCAATTAAGTAGTTTTCAGTTACATTGTTACCAGTGGATGTTTTTAAATCAATTGCATATTCACCAGCAACAATAATGTTATTTAATACAATATTATTATTATTAGAGTTTACAGTTACAGTAGCATTAATATCATTGTCAAATAAAGTAGTGTTAGTTGCAGCTTTTGCAATGGTGACTGTACCACCAATATTATTGTTTGAAACAAGTGCATTAGCACCATTTATAGCTACAGTAGTACCAATTGTATTATTAAAGACAATAGCATCTTTAGCAACAGTCATTGAAGTTCCAATATCATTTCCATAAGCAGTAGCACCAGCAGCAACAGACATTGATGTTCCAACAACATTATTATGAGCAATAGAACCAGCAGCAACAGATACTGAAGTTGCAATAGTATTATTATAAGCAGTAGCACCTGCGGTTACGGTCATTGATTTTCCAACAATGTTGTCATATACTTCTGAGTTTGAACCAGCAGTAAGAGTACCTGTTACATTGTTTCCATAAACAATAGAGTTGGCAACTGCAGATAAACTTCCACCTTCAGTCATGACATTTCCAACATAAGTGTTGTTAGCAGGTTTTTGACCACCAAATGAAGTACTTATTGAAGATTTGTATAAAGTATTGTTAACAATCAAGTTATAAGTACCTTCCACCATAAGACCAACGGAAATACCTGAACCTTCTTTACCATAAATTCTGTTATTTGAAATTGTATTGTAGTTGTTTAAAGGCACACCAGTAGGAGCACCAACAATATTATAGACATTTAAGTAAACTAAGTTACCAACATTTCCTTCAGCTTTTATAGTACAGTTATCAATAGTACAGTTAGTAGCCCATGACATTGTGAAGGTAGTGGATCCGCCATTGTTTCTAGTGTACAAGTAGCTGTTTTTAAGAACCACATTAGATGAATTGTCCCTAATGGATGTAGCGCCGACACCGGAACCGACTTTTTGGTCTTCAACCACTACGCTGATATTATCTAAAACAACATTAGTAGTGTTTGAAATCCATAATTGAGTATTATGGAAGTAAATTCCGGAAATATTGGATCCGGAACCTCCGCGAGTTACAGCGAAACTGTTACCTGGACTGTCACCTAATAAACTACCCGCAGTAGTGTTTAAGTCAACATAAGCATCTTTAGTAGATGAAATAATGTTTACAGGTTTGTTAATATTAATTTGAACAGTAATATCTTGATCAGGGTTGATTATTGAACCTTGGAAGTCTAAAGTAGCTCCTTCAGGAACAAAATCAAATAACCTACCATTATCCTCTTGGTTGAAGTAAACAAAGTAATTGTCTTGAGTTACAACGCCGTCAATAACTTGGAATTTGGCAGAAGCTGAAGAACTCCTGTATGCAGTATCATTACTAATATAATTTACAACTATTTCATTTTCACCAGCAACAAGTAAATTAGGAGATATATCATAATTAGCTTGACCATCAACTAAATCGATAGTGAATTCAGTACCGCCAATTTTAAAGGTGACCTTACCTGTACCTAAAGCACCAGTTGCATTTACTACAGTTACTTTTACAGGATTAACATTACCTATCCAAGTACCATTAGTTTCAATAATTATATCAAAATGGTATGGAGGTTGGTTATTTTCTACAACATTGTTGTTACCAGATTCTATAAGAACTGAATCGTCACCAGCCAATTCATGTGCGTATAATGAGTTGTAGGTAACATTGGTATTTACTGCCTTTTTGTAGTAAACTGCATATTTACCATCTACATTTATAATATTGTCTTTAATGTCTGCAGAAACATCTTTAGTGAACCAATCATTTGCCATACTAATACCATAGACTTGGTTAGTATCATTATAATCAGCTGTATTTTTAACAACAATAGTATTGTTATAAGCCTTAAGAACTTCAATTTCGGCCTCAATACCTGAGACTAATGCATATCCACCAGCAGTAGCATAACCGGTTACGTCGATGTTGTTATTTTCTGCAATTAAAATACCTTCTCCAGCCCATGCAGCAGCATAAATTGCATGAGTAGGGCCTTTGGAAACAGCAGTTAAGTTATTATTATTAACATTAACTGTGAATGGACCTGTTAATTGGATTGGGTATGCAGTACCGGCACGGTCAACACCTGCAGTGGTGTTTACAATAATGTTGTTATTTTCAACAGCACCAGTAAAGCTGTATAAATCAACAGTGTAGTAATATCTTGATCCTTCAGATGCTACATCAATATGTGTTATATTGTTGTAGTCAATGAGTAAGTTTTCAACACCATTAACCAACAGAGTATCAATTGTTGGATAGCCTCCATATCCTCCGTCAGTATTTGTATAAAAAGTATTTCTGGAAATAGTTACATTTTTACCACTTTGAACAGCAACACCAGCAATTAAATCAGCATAAATACCTTGTAAATTATAATTAACATCACGAGCTGGCAAAGTAGCATTAAATTTATTTCCAATAAGTTCTACATCATTTGAGTCAGCAACATGCAATCCATATTGGTGAATATCAGTATAATCATGATTAGTTCCTTTGAAGTTGATTTCTGAATTTGTTAATGCAAATCCATCAGCCTGTTTTGCAAATATTCCAAACGCTTCTGCATCACTAGGAGCAGTGTAGTTAACAACTACATCATCAATTTTAATATCAAAACCGGTTGCATAAATTGCAGCTCCAAAATTATCTGTGAAGTTTTTATCAGCATTTATATTTAATCCAGACAATTCAACATCATCTGCTTCGATTTTAACAGCAATATTATTTAATACAGTGTTATTGCCATAAACTTTAAACGCCTTATTAATTACAATAGTGTCAACTAAATCAGAGAATGGGCCTTCAAATGTTAACCCATAATAGTTTCTATTATCTATCAATACACCATTATCATCGAAATATTTGAAGAATGTATCATTAGTAACAACAGCTACAGTAGGATAATTGTCTTCTACGACAATATCATTACCGGATTTGATATATACTGCCTCATCACCTTTAAGGAGGTTAGCAGATAAGAAGTTTCCAGTCACATTAGCACCGTTAACTTTATAACGAATATCAACAGCATATTTACCATTAGTGTATACATCATTATCCTTAATATCGAAAGTTAAAGTTGAACTGTATTGAACTGCACTTATTGCAGAAACAGGATATCTGTCATTATTATCAGCTTTATTCATAGAATAAATTGTGTTGTTATATATTTTTGCATATCCTGATTGTACTTCAATAGCTGAAATTAATGCATAAGTACTAGTTCCAGTAGCTAAACCGGTTACATTAAAGAAGTTATCGGTTATGAGTAAGTCTTTTGCAGGTCCGAATTGAGAAGGTGAGTAAACACCTAAGTTAGGACCGTTAGAATCACAACTAATATTGTTTCCACTTATTTCAATATCACTGGTAACAATTTGTAAAGCATATGCTGATCCTGAACCAGATTTACCACCAGTTGTTAAGATATCAAAGTCATTTTCAATGAATGAAATTTCACTACTGTATCCACATTCAACAGCATATAAATAAATTGCAGTTCCACTAGGGGTTTTGTTATCTCTCATAGTAATATCATTACCTGCGATTAAAATATCCTCAGAACCAACAATATACAATGCCTGAATAGTAGGAAAACTTGCATCAAATGAATTTACTATTACATCAAGGTCATTTTTGGTAAATTTAACACTTGCACCTTCATAAATTCTAACAGGGTTTACATAGCATAATCCCATCATATAGTAACCAATATCATATGTTTCAGCAGTTAAAGCAGGAAGACTAGCAGTGATTTTATTGCCATCAACTGTTACATCTTCAACATCTTCCAAATTAATAGCAGTTGCAAATTCTTCATCAGTTGATACATGGCTTTCGAAGTAGATTTCGTTATTTGTTATATTTACATTACTAATTGTATTTTTACCTTTAACAGAAATCGCATTAGCCATTTCATCATCAACAATATATTTTATGTTTAAGTTGGATAATTTTACGTTGGATTGTGCAACATAAATCAAATCACCTAATGAACCATCGGCAACTAAAGTTAAACCATCAAGTTCAACATCTTCAGAATCAATGACAAAACCAATATTATTTAATACAGCATTATCACCTGCAATTGAAATATTTCTATTTAAAATTATATAATCAGAAACTTTGGAGAATGTTCCGTTAAAAATCAATTTTTCGAATTTTACTGAATCTTTTAGGATTCCGTCATCATCAAAGTAACTGTGGAATGTGTCATTGGTTACGACATTTCCTAATTCATTACCTTCCCCGAGCACTTCAGCAGATTTAGTAGATTTTACTGAATCATTATGCCCATCGTTCTCAATGGCGATTGTTTCCCCACCAGTAGCATCGCTAGCAGCAACGGAAATTATTCCAGCATCACCATTATCATTTGTATCGACACCAGATGTGTCTTCACTCACACTTAACTCGTAATTAGAAACATCCGATGTTCCTAAATCATTCGTAAGTGGTTCAGCCGCAGTACTTGCATTAATGCATAAAAATAGCACTAATATAAGCATTGCACCTATCAAAAATTTATTATTTATCTTCATTCAATCACTCGATTCAATGTTTTATAGATTATCATAAAGTTTTATTGAAAATATACCAACTTTACATTATTAATATTTATTACTTCAAATATTTAAATCCATATATTTTGATAAAAAATAAATTAAAAATGATATAAAATTTAGACATTAAAATTAAAGTATAATTGATGAATAAATTTCTTAAAAAAAAGCTTAAAATAGAAAAAAGAGTGAGAAATTAATCCCATCTATTTAATTTTTATTTTTACAGATTTGCTGACAGATTTATATGTTGTATCTCCGCCATATTTAATTGAAGCAGTAAATTTACCTTTTTTGGTTATTTTTAAAGTAAATGTTACTTGACCTTTAGAGTTGGTTTTTGCAGTATAGGTTTTACCGTTTAGTTTAAGAGTTACTTTTTTACCTTTACCAAAATAGGTTTTACCATTAATTGAAGCGCCTTTAATAGTTTTTAAGGTCACTTTATATTTTTTGGTTTTCGCAGATGCTTTATATGTTTTTGCAGAAGCAATTATTTTTACTGGCTTTTTGTTGACGGTAATAGAGTAAACAGACATTGTTGCACCGTAATTCTCATCGCCCAGGAATGCAGCGGCAAATGTTAATCTTTTTGCATCTTTTATATTGATTTGAATAGACACATTTCCATTTACATCAGTTGTTTTTTGTAATTTTTTACCATCATACACAATTGATATAGTTTTATTTGCAAGAATATTTCCATTTGCATCTTTCAATTGCACAGTAAAGTATTTACCCCTCTCACCTGCACTGTACTCAACAGCATATTGAGAATAATTTTTGCCTAAAATGCTAGTGTCAATTCTTATAGGTACGAAATCACCTAGTGTTATTGAAGTGTCAAATGCCAGTGTGTTATTGTCACCGGCATATGAAATGCTTATTTTAGCACCTTTTTGCCCTTCAATGATAAATGTACCATCACCAGAGGTTATCAAGGATTGCTTATTGCCTTTAATCACATACTCAACAGCAGCATTTGCAATTGCATTTCCATATTGATCTTTTAGGACAGCATAAATAGTAGTGCCGTTTATTTCAGTAATCGAAATTATACTTTCAATTTTATCAGCAGGTTTTTGATTAACTTTTACATTAACAGTAGTGAAAGCCTCACTGTATTTATCATCACCTTTGTAGATAATATCAGCAGTATAGTTAGCTGCAGTTAAGCCAGCAGCCTCAACAATTGCTTTTCCAGAATATACAACTGCATAAAACTGTTTTCCACTCACATTAACCAAAACAATGCCGCTAGCTTCACCATCAAGATTGACTGTGATGATTGCGGTTTCACCTTCCATAATCTCAACAGCCTCAGTTTTAACATCAGTGTTTAGTTTAGAAACAAAAATGTCATCAATTTCACTCATTGAACAATATTTGTCATTACCAGAGTATTTAACTTCAACAACATGATTGCCAGCAGTTAACCTACCAACAGAAACATTAACTATGTTTCCAGTTACATTAACCTCAACGACTTTCTTTCCATCAACAAAAACAGAAAGAGTACCAGTTGCATCATCTGATAATGTTACATTAACAATTACATCTTCAGCGACATTAACATCGGAAATGTCAATTGTTGCATTAATTTGTTCTTTAGGCACAATATCTCCTGCAACATAGAAGGAAGAGGCATTATATGCAGAACCGTATTTTTCACCACCAGAATAAATTACAACAACACTATGGTTACCAGCAGACACATTATTTAATTCAACCTTAGCAGAACCGTTTACTAAAGAAACGAGAGATTCAATTCCATCTACAATAACCCCAACATCACCTACAGCACCAACAATAACATTCACAGTAGCATTATCACCAGCTTTAATATTATCCGGAATTATAATTGTTATATCAGTTTTGATTTTATCAACAACTCTGAATTCAGCATTTCGATTAGTACTTGCATCGTATTTATCATCACCCAAATAATTAACAACAACTGCATAATCATCTACAGGAAGATTAACGTTTAAAATAGCTATCTTATCAGTGATTGTTGTAGTATAATTTATGCCATTGATACTGATTAAAACATCACCAGTTTCTTCACCAGCCATTTTTACTTTAATTGCAGCATTTTGGCCAATGAAAACATCATCGGTTGGGACAACAACGCTTTCAATATTACTTGCGTGTTTTACAACATTAAATGTTGATGAAATGCTACGAGAGTTGTATTTTTCTGTTTCAGCTGAAGTTATAAGCATAGAATATTCCCCAGCATCCAATCCATTGTCAAAATTGATAATTCCATCAATTAACTCATAAGGCTTACCGTTGATTGTTACATTGACAGAAGTTTCACTTCTAACCTTAATTGAAAATGCTTCTTTAGCGTATTGCACACCTACAGGAGTAATTAAAACAAGAGGATTTAATTTTTCAACTGAAAAAATGGTTGTATTAACTGCAGGTAACTTTTTACCATTACCCAAATAGACTACAACTATGTCGTGTTTTCCTGAAGTGATTTTTTCAATTGTATGTTCTGCAATACCGTTTTTCAGTTCAATCAAATACTTCTTTCCATCAACAATAACAGTGACATTGCCTGTAGCTCCAAGAATACTTACAGTTACTGGCACATCTTGACCTATTGAAATTGCACCAACACTAATTTCAATTACACTTTCACAGTCAAATGCAACGAATGAAGTTGATTTGGATTCCGATTCATTATATATTACTTCAACTGTGTTTTTACCTAAAATAATGTCTTCAGATTTAATAGTATATGAAATATTGGAGCATATCTCCTCTTTAGCTACTTCTTTCCCATTTACTTTGATAGTTATGTTGCCCTCGGCATCTTCAACAGTGATATTTGCCTGATTATCATCACCAAACCAGCAATTGTCAATGTCAATTATAATCTTATGTTTTAGTTGATTATTAAGTCTAATTGTAATATTTTCACATATTCCTGGATTTACTGAATCGTCACCAGTTAATTCATGAGCATATAATTCATTATTTTCAACAAACAAGCTAGTGGCATTTATTACAGAAACTGCATATTTACCTTCAGTATAAATTAAATTATCTCGAATATCAAATGAACGGTCCCCATACATCCACTGGGCATAACTGATTCCATAAATATACGCCTTATCATCATATGAATTTACATTGTGAACATATATTGAGTTATTGTAAATTTGTGCATCCCCATTTTGAATTTCAATGCCTGTTACCAATGCCCAAGTACCTTTAGAGGATGAAAAACCTGTTACATTAATGACATTATCTTCAATCAAAAGTTTTGAATCCCCTCCAGACATACTTGCCACATAAATACCCATGTTCGGACCGTTGGATCTGCTTAAAATATTGTTTCCTTTAATGATTACTTCAGATTCAACTCCCTGAAATGCATAATCGGTTCCAGCAGCCTCTTTTCCACCGTCGGTAATCATGATGAAATTATTATGTGAAAATGTAACATTGACATTGAAACCAAAGGAAATGCCGTACATATAATTGTCCCTTCCAACTGGAGTAACTTTATCAATCATGGAAATGTTATTGTGGTCAATTAAAGAGTCACTGCATCCGACAATATAAATGGATTGTATTGTGGGAAACTCAGCCAATAACACATTAGTAGTGGAATCAATATTGTTTCTTGTAAATACAAGATTGTTGCAATCCTTTAGCATTACCGGATCCACTTTGAATGAACCCATCATATAATAATCCTCATCATATCCATTTATGGTTATAGCTGGCAATTTAGTTGTAATATTGTTTAAGTCGATTAAAACATTTTTTGTATTTACTGCCTGGACTGCTATTGATTTAACTGAGTCATCACGTACATGACTTTCAAATAAAATTTTACTGTTTAACAAGCTAATGTCATCACAATCATGAATATAAATGGCAACAGCCTCTTCACTGCCAGGATAATATGATATATCAAGATTATTCAACTCAATGCCATTACCTCCAACATTTATCAAGTTTCCAAGAGATTTTTTAGATGTTAAAGTTAATCTATTTAATTTCACATTATCTGACATGATAATAATAGCCATATTATTCAATACAGCATCATCACCAGTGATTGTCAATGCTTTTGTAATATATAAGCATTCACGAAGTGCATTGAATTGTCCTTTAAATATTAACTCGTCAAATTCCACATCATCTTTAAGAATACCATCCTCTTCAAAGAAATCATCGAAATTGCTTGGAGTTACAACATTTTCTGCAGCATCATTTGCATTGACAACATATGATGTTTGGTTGCCCACGCATGCAGATGAAACTAAATTAATGCCTGCAATATTGGTGTTTTCTGCTTTTAATTCAGATTTGGAAATATTATCCTGAGTTATAACTTCATTATTAATAATATCATCATTATTTGAAGTGCTGAGCTTATTGTCAATGGAAATATCTCCAGACAAATTCAAAATTTCCCCATCATCAATTATTTCTTCATATGGTGAAGATAAATCGAAATCTTCACTATCGCCGACAATTGCCAGATCGTCGGTAGTCATATTATCAGCTGCATTTACAGCCCCCAATGTTAGAATAGCTAGAAAAATTATACTAACTATCAAAAATCCTTTTAATTTCAAAACTAAATCACCCTAATAAATTTGAATTAATATGTCAAAAATTATTTAATAATATTTTAATGTATTTGATTAAATTATACTTAAAAGTTTTTACTTCCAAATAAATATTTAAAAAAAAGATCAATAAAAGAGAAAAAAAGACTCTTTTATTTAATTGTAATTTTTACTTTTTTGGTAGCTGCCTTGTATATCTTATCGCCAGCAAACTTGATAGTTGCAGTAAATTTACCTTTTTTGGTAAGTTTGGTAATTTTAAAGGTTGCTTTACCTTTTGCATTGATTTTAGCAGTATAGGTTTTACCGTTGACTTTAAGAGTTACCTTTTTACCAGATTTAAGATAGATTTTTCCATTATTTGAAGAACATTTTTTGGTTTTTAAAGTAACAACATATTTTTTAGTTTTTACTTTAGCTTTAAATGTTTTAGCTTTAGCAGTTATTGTAATTGGTTTTTTATTAACCTTAATAGAGAATGATACTGAAGCTGAATTGTATTTTTCATTGCCTTCGAAATATAATGAAGATTTATAAGTGCCTGCCGCTTGAGCATTTATAACAAAGGACACTACCCCCTGACCATTAGTATTTTTATTAATTACATTTTTACCATAGGTCAATTTAACACTTTCTCCAATAACAGGATTGTTATTAGAATCCAATAATTTGAATTTCAATATTTTTCCTCGCTCACCAGCGGAATAATCAACCGCATATACACTATACTGAACTCCATTTTTAATGTTAAATTTACTATTCAATGCATTAACAGTTATATTGCGTGAAACACTTACAGACAAATATTTTTCATCACCAATATAGTTGATTGTAGCTACTTTTATTCCAGTAGTTAAACCATCAATAGGAATTTTAGCAGTACCTCCAATTAAAGAACTTGAATTGATTATGCCATCAACATTTAGTGAAATACTACCTGTCGCATCAGGGTTCAATTCTATATAAAATATTACAATATCCCCTGCATTAAATTCACTGCATTCAGTACCATTAATGTTTTTAACAGTTACCTTCATATTTGAGCCATACTTTAAGACAGTGAAATGAGCGGATTTTGTTGATGATTCAAACCTTGAATCACCTAAATATTTTACATCGACATCATAATCCCCAGAAGTTAAATTATCCAAAGTTTTTATAATCTTTCCATTAATTACCCTTTCCTGAGATATATTGCCATTAATTGTAATTTCAACCAATCCTGTTGCATCTTCATTTAGAGTAATGGTAATTGTTTCTCTTTGATTTGCATAAATATCTTCTGTGTCGATTGCTAAATCAGGATTTTTTAAACTTGATTGTCCTAATGCATAAACCTTATTTGCACTGTTTATGTAAATTATTCCATTTTTATCCATTATAGGTTTTCCAACAATATTTGAATCCAGTTTAGATTGCCATAATATATTTCCATCACAATCTAATGCATAAAATATATTATTTGATGCAAAGTAAACATTATTTTCATTATCAATTAAAATACCTGAAGTTACGGTTAAATTTGTAAATTTTAATTCACTACCATCAATGAAATCATATCTGTACAATGTTCCATCAGCATTTACGGCATAAATTCCATATTCATTATCGATAGCTAACTGATTTCCAGCACCACCAGTTATCTTAGTAGTCCAGGAATTTCCATTGAATAAATTAAATGCATATATGGAATCATCTAAAATGGAGTATATCATATTTCCGTCACCAATTACACTAGATACATTGATCTTGCCAGATTTGGAGTATACTACTGATTTGGAAGAAATATCAACAACCTTAATAGCATCCCTACATGGAACAACAACAAAAGTATCATCCACTATTGTTGGAGATGCACTAGGGAATGCATCACCTAAAGAGATAACAATTGGATTTCCACCATTTTCCCATAGTTTATATGGAATAATGATTAAATTTGGATTATTTGCATCACCTTGACCAGAAATATAAATATTGGCATTTGAATCGACTACTGGGGCGAAATAACTTGATCCCAGATAAATATTAGCATGACCATAGCGCTCCCCTGTGGTTTGATTAATAAAGTATAATGTATCATCTGCTTTTGGTGAAATTATCACATCACGACCAATGGATATTCCTGAAAAGTAAAGACCTGCAGCATCATTTAGGTAAGTCCATCTTAGAGCACCATTGTTGTCAAAAGAGTAGATGCCCTCTTTGGTTGTTACATATATATTGCCTTTACTATCAATAGCCATGTTTCCGGTAATGTTGGCTGCATCAACGGACCATTTTAAATCACCATTTACTGTGCTGCCATATGGAGATTTTCCGGTGTGCCTTACATCGCCATCATCGTTTGCCCATTGAGGTTCATCCCATAAAGACACTGTAAATGATGTAGATTTAGAAATTGTTTGATAATTATCACCATTATACTCCGCAGATACAGTATATGTTCCTCTTTCCAAATCATCGTAAATAACTTTAACAATACCTGATAAAGGAACATTTTTTACTTCACTTTTAATACCGGACAATGTTATTGTTCCTCCACTATAAGCCGGAAGAGCTATTTCAACAGTTACTTCTTTTCCAATTTTAGCATCATTTGAATCAATTGTAAAATCAAGAATTGCTTTTTTTATGTTGAATGTAGCAGATTTTGTGGCATTTTTATAATTATCATCACCAGCATATGATACATTCACTATTTTATTTTGTCCAGCATTAAGATTTGAAATAGTTAATATTGCCTGACCGTTATTTAGTTTAGCAGTGCTTGATTTACCATCTATTACAACACTAACGTTGCCTGTTGCATTGTTATTTAAAGTTACAGTAATAACAGCATCATTTCCATAAGTAATATTCGAAACATCAACATTTATTGATGGGAAATATTTACCTACTTCAAATGTGAACTCTTCACTACTTTCAAGATAGTTATTATCTCCCATATAAATTGCTTTTATATGATGATTTCCACGGCCAATGTTTTTAATTGTGTAAGATTCGCCGACATTGATTGTTTCTGTTTGATTGTTAACATTAACTTCTATAATTCCAGTTGCACCATCACTTACACTGAAAGTAAAAACAACATCCTTGTATAATTCAATTTCTCCACAGGATATGTTAATGTCAGATGGAAGCTTATTTACAGCAAATTGGGCTGTTTTTACAATGGATTCATATATTTCATTTCCAGTATAGTTAACTTCAACAGTATAATTTCCAACTGGCAAATCAGAAATCAGGAAAGTTGTTGAATCAGATATATGTTTTGTTTGAGTAATATTTCCAACTTTAACTATCAACATTCCAGTTGCACCGGAATCAAGAATTATTTCAATCTCTGCAGATTCTTTAAAAGCAGTATCATTTACATTGATTGTCATGTCAGGAGTCGATTTTATAAACTTGAAGTTAACACCTGCACTGCGTCCAATAAATGAACCTGATAGTGAACCTCCGTTAATGCCTGTTAATGTGAAATAAGTAGTGGCCACTCCGTTTTCCACTTTTACCTTATTATCATCACAAGTTCCATTAACCGCCATCAATTTTAAATCAAAACTTGGTAAATAATATGAATCATAAGCTGTTACATTTCCATAATTATCTATTTGGGTGAATGCAAACTGAACAGGAGCATTATCATTTATCCTAAGTTCATCATTTAAAGAAGTGGCATTTAACACTAACCAATATGATACCGGATCCCATCCATTCGGCAATAGATTTGATGAAGGATAGACTTTTAAAGCAGGTTTGCTTAAGTTATCCGGAGTGTTTCCCCACCAATTATTATTTGCAATTAACTTTTTAAGTGAGGTTTCAGCACCATTTATAATTAGATTATTTGTATTTTCATAAGCATTATTAATTAAAATTGAATCCTTGATTAATAAATCGCCTGATGTTAGATAAATTACAGAGGAATATCTTCCAGTATCTGTATTATTAATGAATTCAGAGGATTGAACAACAAGGGAACCATCTTCAAGCACGATTGCAGAACCTCTACCATTTGAGGTTATCATCTTATTTCCAATAAATGCACAGTCTGTTACTGTTCCGCTTCCTTTAACATAAATACAGCCAGAGTGAACATTATTTCCACTGAATGTCAAGTTTTCAATTTCAAATTTAACTGTTTTTGTAGTATATAATATAGATTTATATAATGTATAAGTTGCAATGTTATTGGTAAATACTGATGATTTAAGTTTAATGGAATCACATTTAATAAAAGAACCGTCCTTATTGTCAGAAACTATTAAATTTTCACCTTCAATACTTCCACTAGCTTCAATCTGTGCTTTATAATCATTTGATTGGAAAATACATCCTTCCAGGAATAAAAATCCAGTACCTGTTTGTGATATAATTCTATTTTTTGTGCTTGATCCGTATTTAGAATTTTTAAAACTAACATTAACAAATCTTACGTCCCCATCAGTAATGGTAAATGCATTGCCGACAACAGTAATGGTTGCACTGTTTTCAGCAGCTATTGTTAAATTGTAATCAATAGTCAAATCAGTTTCATCAAATGTTCCGTCGATTATCAAAATATTTTCACAACTTTTTGCAAGTTCAATTGATTTGCTTAATGTTTTTACAGGTTGACTTCTAGACAGCCCGTCATTACTATCATTACCCCGACTTTGTGATACATAAATAAATGTTTTTGGAATACCTGCAAAAACTTCATTACTTTTACTACTTGATATAGATGGAACTACATAAACATAGGCAGTTTTGCCTTTTTCTAAATTAAGTGTGAAATCTTTACTTGAAACAGTTGAATTATATACTCCATCAACATAAACATAATAGCTGGATTTCTCCAAAATATCATCATCATAATATTTTGGATTTTTCAAAGACACATCCAAATGGAAATTCACTAAACCATCGATTGGATCTTCAGCAGATAATTTGAGCTTTTCAAATACGATAGAATTGTTTAAGAAATAATTATCCTTGATTTCAGCTGTTGAAACTGAAGATAATCTTATATCCAATACATCTCCCATACGAGTATGATTAATAAATTTATTTCCTACAATTTTAACATCAGGAGAACCATAACTAAGACCACCAGAAATAGCACAAACAGCACTACCTATAGAAGCGCTATTTTTAATAAATATATTATCATATAATTCAAGAGCACCATCATCCATTATGGATATTGCTCCTCCACGGCCAGTACCAGTAGTTGACAATTCATCTAAGCCCCAACATAGATTTTCATTGTTTTGGAATAGACTACCCTCAATATGTATATATGGTGAATGCAGATATTTACAAGCACCTATAGCTCCACCACCATTATTAGTAGTACAATTATTACCTATAAACCTTGAGTTGTAAATCTGTAAATAACTATAGGTATATAATGCACCACCATTCCAACCAGCAAGATTATCTATAAAGTCAGAATCATATATTGTAGTATTAGCACCACCATGAGTATGTATTGCACCAGCCCACCAAAAAGCACTATTCTTATAAAAAATAGTATTATTCACAACAAGCATACCACAGTTATTAATACAACCAGGTTCAGTTCTAGCATAGTTACCTTCAAAGTAACAGTCATTGACTTCCATAGAAGCCTTAGTACATAAGTTAGTAGGGTCATCATCAGGGTTATAAATACTAACACAACCAAAATCAGTAGTACAATTAATAAAAGTACAGTTTGTCAATATTGCTCTACCTTTTTTAATATGAAGAATACTGGAATGGCCCATATTAGTAGAAATGTTGGTAAAGTAACAATTTCTAATATAATTATTTGCATTGCCTCCCATAACTAAAAATACACCATCGGATTGATATGAAGAACCAATCCATTTAAAGGTAATGTTTTCCAAGGTAATACCAATTCCGGAATCATCAGCCACTTTAATTGCAGCATATTCAATGTTTCCTGCTTGAGGAGATATATCTCCAATATATGCCCCTTCACTTCCAATAATTTTAACATTATTCTTAACAAGAATCTGGCCATTTGAATCTGATACATCAGATGGATAATAATTAGTATTCTCTTTAAGTTTTAATGTATAATTTTTATCATCCAAAGAACAATAATATTGTAACTCTTCCCAATCATTAACAATAACTTGATTAGAACTTTCTTCTACAATATTATCTTCAAAACTAGTTTCTAATGAACTTTGATTTAAATCAAAGGACAAAGTATCTGCTGTTTGATTAAGACCAATGTCCTCACTAGCATTTACACTACCCATAAAAAATAATAAAATTAATAAAGCTAATATTATTATCTTATACCTTTTCAATTTAATGACCTCAACAATTGTTATTAACTAACTATATATCACTGAATACATATAAACTTTTCAACTTGAATTGATGAAGTATCATTATGTTATGATTTTAAGTTTTCCATACGACTATAAAAAAACTAGATATAAATTGATAATTCCAAAAAACTGTTGATATAATTGAAATAATAGAGTCTCTAAGCATATAACTCAATCAATAACCCAAAAAAAGCGAAAAAAAATCATTTGTGCAAATACTTCCACAAACATATAATATATACTATTTGTTTATATATTAATATTAAACACAGCATTAAAATGATTAATATGAAAGGATGTTACTGTCTAATTATCAACTTAAGCAATAGCTCAGAAATCAAAATAGGAAAAAAATTAGGCAAAATAGATTTCACTAAAGGACACTATGTTTATGTAGGTTCTGCAATGAATTCACTTGAATCACGAATAAACAGACATTTAAGAGATGAAAAAAAGCTCCATTGGCACATCGATTACTTTTTAAAAGAATCAGAAATTGAAGAAATAATATTCAATGAATCAACTGAAAAGATAGAATGTGAATTATCACGATACATTTCAAACAATGCAAAAGGGATAAAAAACTTTGGATGTTCTGATTGTGACTGTGAAAGCCACCTATATTATTTTAAAAATAGAAATGAAGCTATTGAATCTGTAGAAAATGCCTACAAATCAATAGCCATGGATTTTGAATACTTCAAAATATGAAACCTTTCTTTTTCTTATGTCTATATGAAATTTCAAATGAATCTAGGGCCAATTTCCTTAAGACTTCCAAATCATCATCACTAATGTTTACAACGCTTTCCCATTCTTTTTCCAAAGCAAAAATTTCATCCAAAACATCTTTACCTTTAGAAGTTAAAGCACAGTCATATTCAAGCCCATTATCTGGATTCAAATCAATTTCAATCAGACCCATTTTTTCCAATTTCTGATATTTCTTGAGATACAAACCCAAATGCATATTGAAAAGATCATCTTTTTTGGCTTTTTCAAATTGTTTAACTCTAATGCGTTTGTGATGAGGTTTTTCATGCTTTTTAACTTGCTTCAATAGTTTGATTTGACTTTCATGTAAGAAAATGCTCAGATTTTCACGAACATATGTCATTTTAGACTCTTCAATAATGCCAATCAATGATGAAGCGGGCATATTGGCCACTGCCTTTTTGTGAGGATGTGCCATTATAACCACCTATTTCATTTGTCCGAAGATTCCTCTCATAATTCCTTTTGTAACTTCACGTGCAACAGTATTGGCTGCCTGTGATGCTGCCCTTTCTGCCATTTTTTGGGTTTGTGATTTTTTAGCTTTTTTGCCTTTAGCAGGCTGACCTCCACCCATAACAGTTCCGAGGATATCTCCCAAACCGAATGCCGGTTTTTCCTCTGGAGTTTCTTGAGCAGGAGTTTCTTCAACTGATTCCTCATGATTTTGCTCAATAGCTTCTTCAACGGCTTCTTTAGTTTCAGGCACTACTTCGCTTTCAAGATTTGAATCAGATTCAATTTTGTTTAAAAGCAGTTCATAGGCAGATTCCGGGTCAACCGGTTCGAAGTATTTGCCCTTGAGCTCGGATAAATTGATCAATTCTTCTCTCATTACATCATCAATGGCTCCGATATAACTTTGAGGAGGTACAATGTCCACTTTTTCAACAATTCCAGGAACACCGTTTTCATCCAGAACAGACACTAATGCCTGTCCGATTCCAAGTTCTGAAATGACATCTTCAGTGCTGAAGTCAGGGTTTGGTCTGAATGTTTCAGCAGCCACCTTAACCGCTTTTTGGTCTTTTGGAGTGTATGCATGAAGTGCATGCTGAACACGGTTTCCGAGTTGTGCCAAAATATCATCCGGAATATCTGCAGGAGACTGTGAAATGAAATACAATCCCACACCTTTTGACCTGATGAGTCTTACAATCTGTTCGATTTTTTTGCCGAATTCGGCAGACATATCATCAAACAGCAAATGAGCTTCATCAAAGAAAAATACAAATTTAGGCTTGTCCATGTCGCCCACTTCAGGCAGATTCTCAAATAATTCTGATAACATCCAAAGAAGGAAAGTTGAATATAAATCTGGAGAAAGTGATAATTTTTGAGCATCCAAAATGTTGATAATGCCTTTTCCGTTTTCATCAACTTTAATAAAATCATTCAAATCAAGTGACGGTTCAAAGAAGAATTCATTTCCTCCTTGATCTTCAAGAGCAATTAAGCTTCTTAAAATTCCATTTGCACTCCTATTATCAAAATAACCATATTCCCCTTCATATTGGACCTTGTTTTCAACGACATGATTAATCATTGCCTTCAGGTCTTTTAAATCTATGATAGGTAAAGAATTATTATCTGCCACTCTAAATACAATATTTAAAACACCAGTTTGAGCCTCAGACAGGTTTAAAATTTTTGCTAAAAGTGTTGGACCCATTTCAGATAATGTAACCCTTACAGGAAGTCCCTTTTGCCCAAATAAATCCCAAAATTCAACAGGATATGCCTGATATTTGAATCCTTTTTCTGCGAGTCCATATTTATCAACATTGGTTTTGATTTTTTCTGTTTCAGAACCTATTTTTGCAAGCCCTGAAATGTCTCCTTTCATATCTGCTAAAAATACAGGAACTCCCAAATCGGAAAATGACTCCGCCAGAGTTTTTAAAGTTATAGTTTTACCTGTTCCAGTTGCACCAGCTATTAAACCATGTCTATTAGCTAGTTTTGGTAATAAACTCACACATGTGTTTTCATTACAACCTATCAATATTTTTTCATCTGCATACATGCATTTTCACCCGTTTTCTATTTTCTTAATTAACCAATTAGTTTTTTTGACAAAATTCTGCCTATTATAAGCCTTAGATATCCTTCTGATTGCATCCAAATTCTTAACAAAGTTGTCCAGCCATGAGAATATGTCTCCAGGATAGACTTGAATTTGATATTTTCTGAATAACTTATTTGATATATCTTGAGGATCCTTGCCTTTAAGTCTTTCGTGGACAATGACTTCCGAAATTCCCCTTTGCATACATTGACAAAACGGCCTGTCCTGACATCTGCATTGCATGAAATCGCTTTGAAGTGCAATCAATGCATCCTGAAATTTCTTATCGACCTTTTCAATGGCCTCACCTGAAGATATGATGTCCAAAGTTGATTCGGCAAACAGCCTTGTGGAAAATTTAATCTTTAATGCATTTGAAATTTGATTGTGAATGACATTTGAAAGATATGCATTTTCAAACATTTCCAAATCCAGTGCCATCGCCAGAATCAGCACCTTAAGCTTATCATACTTGTCTTTTTTCTTATACATTGGAGAATGCCCAACATAATGTTTTAAATAATTATAATCATTCAAAGTATTTTTAATGAATTCCGCATCCTCAATTGATAAAAATGATACTGATGTTGCCCTTCCGTACTTGGTTACTTCCAATCCGTTATTGTGAGTTCTTCTAATCAGTTCCAAATCATCCATCTCATCCACAGCTATCTTAATGCTTATCGGAACATCAATATTCTTATAAAATTTGTTCAACTCTTCGAAAGACCTTATTGAAGTGGAAGATATGTCTGCAAGAATCTGTTCATAAGACGATTCTTCATCATATTCAATGTATACATCTTCACTATTGCTTTCTAAAAGGTCCAATGCCATTGCCTCTTCCGATTCACCTGCAAAATCATTTCCAATCTCAGGAATCAGATAAACAATACCTCTGTCATGATAGGAAGGCCTTCCTGCACGACCAAGCATTTGTGCAAATTCATTTGGATTGATCCACTTATTTCCCATTACCAATGAATCAAATATTACCTGTGAAGCCGGAAAATCAACTCCCGCTGCAAGAGCCGCAGTCGTTACAACACAGGAGATTTTACCCTTATCGAAGTCCTTTTCTATTTTTTCTTTTTTATAATATGACAATCCTGCGTGATATGCCCTTGCGTTTATATGCTTATTTGTCAGGAAGTTTGTAATCTGATGAGTTTTACGTCTTGAATTTGTAAATATTATAGTTTGGCCCCTAAATCCTTTCTTGGATTTGGTATTATACTCCCTTTTAACCAATCTCTGCATCAGATGACGTTTTTGAGACTCGTTTCTAACATAAACCAGGTGCCTTTCCAAAGGAACCGGTCTCTCGTCATACTTAACAAGCTTCATATTAAATTCATCCGCTAGAAATTCGGGATTTTTAACTGTTGCGGACAATCCGATAATTTGGGTTTTGGGATATAGATGCTTTAAACGCTTTATCAAACCGTTTAGACGTGTTCCACGGTCTTCATCATCAATCATGTGAATTTCATCTATCAAAACAACGCCCAGATTAGATAAACTGCTGGAATTGCCGTTTCTTAAAAGATAATCTATTCCCTCATAGGTTGCAACAACAATGTCTGATTTGGAAACATCAGAATCCGGAAGATTTAATTCACCTTTTGCCTTAACACGATTTCTTCCAACCTTAATGGCTACATTTAAACCTAATTTTGAGTATTTCCTTTTAAAATC
>NZ_JAXJXF010000081.1:0-15173 GCF_036307625.1 Methanobrevibacter sp. | reverse complement strand
TAGTTGGATTGTACTGGAATTCAAAAGATCCAATTCAACACCCCTACATCAGTTACGCCAGTCGCAGCGACTATTCCAACGTGATACTGGAATTCGATTATGAAATGTCCGGCTGCATTGATTTTTCAAATAGCCTCATAAGCATTGCAATTGAAACCAATACCGGTGAAAACTATTATCTCACAATGAACAGATTCATTAAAAAAAATCATGTGAAAATAAACTTCAACAAGCTTACATTGCTTCCAGGAAATACCTATTTTGACAAGAAAGGCAAATCCGTAACTGTCAAAAAAGAAACAAAGTTGGATGTAACCAACATAAAATCCATCATGTTTTCATTGTCCCCTGTTAATTATGTTAACAGCAATCATTTTACAATTATGAAAAATAAGGATTTTTCATGCAGAATATACAACATAAATGTTGTCAACGGCGCAATCTGTGCTGAACAGCCAGCATTGGAACCTCATCAATACCGCCTTTGTGAAGGCTATGACGATATCTACAACATGAATCCTTTAAGATTATCCAACGAGATGAGGAAATTGGGATATGTCGGTTGGGTCAATCTATACATCGGAGCTTCACACTATTATGAAAAGTATGGTACTGTCGGTGATGTGATTACTGATATGGAGTTTAACAATGCCCGTACTGAAAAAATGGTTTTGGATAAAAAAGTGCCATTGAATAAAGCATTTAAAGCCTGGTTGGATTGCTATTCCCGCGAATTGAAAAAAAATGATGTGGAAAATCTTATTATCAGCGTTTCCATGGAAAATCTGCAATCACCTCACAGTTGGAGGCAAATGGATTGCAACGGAAATTTTGCAGTTACCGGATGGAGCCCTTCAACATTCATTTATAGTCCTTGCAATGATGAAGCTATCCAATATATGCAAAAGGTATCAGAAGCATGTCTTGACATTGTTACAGCCAATGGCTTTCAACCTATCCTTCAGATGGGTGAAGTTTGGTGGTGGTGGAATGAAAATGTATTGCCAGATCAGTCCCCATGCTTCTACGATGATTCAACCAAAGCAAAATATCTGGCTGAACATGGTACCGCATTGCCCGAATATGCGAATGTCTGGACTTTAGATTATGATAATGAGACCATGAACTGGATGAATCAGCAATTGGTAAAATACAGTGACTCCATAAGCAAAGTCGTTAAAAGCGACAAATATGATGACGGACTATACATAGCTTTATTTTTCCTGCCAAGTGTTGTAGATACCGACAGAGTTCCTACAATGATTAGAAATGTCAATTATCTTTCAGATGCATATTCCCCATATAAGCTGGACATTCTCCAGATTGAGGATTACGATTGGGTAATCTATGAAAGTATTCACCATAGGGAAGCATATGCGATTGGCCATGAATTAGGATTCAATGAATCAAATCTACATTATTTCGGAGGATTTGTATTATATCCTGAAGATGCAGCAAAATATTGGCCATTGATAGAAAAGGCATTGGAAGATGCAATAGATCACAAATTCAAGGAAGTTTATGTCTGGGCTGGTACACAGATTAGAAGAGACGGTAAAATTCTTGGATATGACGAATATGCAATATTGCAGAACCTGTTGATGAACAAAAAGCCGGGAATCGTTTCTCCGATAATAACTGCTCCTGAATATGCCTGTGCCGGTGAAAACTTCACAGTCAATATTCACACCAACGAATGGATTAACGGCGCTTTTAATGTCTATGAATATGATGATGGTGAAAAAGGAAAACTTTTGGCTTCAAATAAAATAACTAAAGGCTATTCGTCAGTTACATTGTCAAGCATCAGCATTGGTTTGAATAAGTTTTATTTGGAATTTGACTATGTGAAAGGAGGACACCATTTAATTCAGAACGTTTATATAATCGGAAACTCACAGAATATCTCAGTTAATGTTTCCAGTGAAATAGAAACCGGATCCAATGCATACATTACATTCAATGCTCCGGAAAGTACAAATGCAATCATATATATTACAGTTGACGGAAACCTTCATAAATCCTATTCGGTGGAACACGGAATATTCAAGGCATCAATTTTAAGACTGTCAAGCGGATATCATAATGTTTTAGTAAAGTACATCGGCGGAAAATATGTTGACGGCAAATTTATTGGAGACGCTTACTATAAAACATTCACAGTTAAAGTTGGTTCCAAATCAACCATTGAAACCAGTAATGTAACTGCAGAGTATAATTCCGGTGCAAGTCTTGTTGTGAATTTAAAAGATGCCAAAGGCAATGCATTGAAAGGAAAAATCATCAAAATAACTTTAAATGGCATTAACCATACAGTTACAACCGATAACAAAGGTCGGGCAACACTACCAATAGACATATTGCCTGGAAAATACATTGCTGAAATACTTTATGCAGGCGACGACACTTACATATCCACATATGCAACTGCAAATATCATTGTAAAAAAGATGGCTACAGAATTGACTGCAAAAGACATCAATATTATTTATGGAGATTCTGCCAACCTGGCAGTTACTTTAAAAGACGGCAAGAATAATGCAATGAAAGGAAAAGATATCATAATTACATTGAATGATATGAAATATGCATTAACTACCGACAAAAACGGGCAAATTTCATTGCCGATAGATATATTGCCTGGAAAATACACAGCAAAAATACTGTTTAAGGAAGATGAAATATATCTTTCATCATCCGCAAATGTCAACGTTATTGTGAATAAGACTGCAACTATCTTAACCGTTAATGACATCACAAACAGTTTAATCATTACTTTAAAGGATGCAAAAAATAACTCTTTGAAAGGAAAAGGCATTGCAGTAAACCTAAACGGCATGACCTATACAATCACTACAGATGACAAGGGTCAGGCAACACTGCCAATCGATTTACTTCCAGGAAAATACACAGCAAAAATACTGTTTAAAGAAGATAATACCTACCTGTCCTCCTCTGCAACAGTTCCTGTCGTTATAAATAAGATTGCTACATCTTTGACTTCAAATAACGTTAGTTTCACATATGGAAACCCAACCAATCTAATCATTACATTAAAAGATATTGAAAATAAAGCTTTGAATGCAAAAGAAATTACAATAAACCTAAACGGCAAAAATTATACATCAATTACAAATAATAAGGGACAGGCAACACTGCCAATCGATTTACTTCCAGGAAAATACACAGCAAAAATACAATTTAATGAAGACAACATCTACATATCCTCAGTTATTACTGTTGACATTTCTGTAAACAAGATTTCAACAAGCTTAACCTCCAATGAATTAAGTTTCACATATGGTGATGCTGCAGATTTATTTATTGTACTAAAAGACAGTAAAGGAAATGCCTTAAAAGGAAAAGACATTGCAATAAACCTAAACAGTACAACCCATACAATCACTACAGATGACAAAGGTCAGGCAACACTGCCAATCAATCTACTACCAGGAAAATACACAGCAAAAATACTGTTCAAGGAAGATGAAATTTATCTTTCATCATCATCCAATGCAAATATAGTCATAAATAAAGCTGCAACTTCCTTAGCCTCAAAAGACATGACTTTCACATATGGTGACATAGCTTATTTACCTATTACATTAAAAGACAATAAAAATAATGCTTTGAAAGGAAAAGAAATTACAATAAACCTAAACGGTACAACCCATACAGTCACTACCGACAACAACGGACACACAGCACTCCCAATCAATCTACTACCAGGAAAATACACAGCAAAAATACAATACAAACAAGACAATACTTACTTGTCCTCATTCGCTGATGCAGATATATCAATTAACAAGGCTGTAACTTCCTTAACCGCTGAAAACATCAGTGCAATATATGGAGATTCAGTCAGTCTGATTATTACATTAAAAGACAATAAAAATAATGCTTTGAAAGGAAAAGAAATTACAATAAACCTAAACGGCAAAAACCATGCTGCTACAACAGACAACAACGGACAAGCCACACTTCCAATCGATTTACTGCCTGGAAAATACACAGCGGAAATACAATTCAGAGAAGACAACATCTACTCAACATCAAACACCAATACTAACATAACTATAAGCAAAGCCTCAACTAGTTTATCAGCAAAAGACATCAATATCCTATATGATAATCCATCCAATCTAGTCATAACTTTGAAAAACAGTGAAGGAAATGTCTTGGCTGGAAAATTCGTTACCGTCAACTTAAATAATAAGGCATACACCATAAAAACAAATGCTAAAGGTCAGGCATTACTTAATGTGAATCTTGCAGCCAACAAATACAATGCAAAAGTCAGATTCGCCGGTGATGATACATACCTATCCTCAACCTGTACAGCCAAAATGACAGTCAACAAAGCAACTCCAAAAATTACCGCATCATCAAAAACATTTAAAGTTAAATCCAAAGTTAAAAAAGTAACTGTAACACTTAAAAATAAAAATAAAGCTATTAAAAATGCAGTTGTTAAATTAACCATCAACAAAAAGACCTACAAAGTTAGAACAAATTCCAAAGGCGATGCAGTTTTCAGCATCAAACTAACTAAAAAAGGCAAATTTAATGCAGTCTTTAAATATGACAGCAGTTCCAACTTCAAATCATCAACCAAAAATGTTTTGATAATCATTAAATAAGTTTAATCCTGTTTTATAATAGTTATATGCTAAAAATGATGTTCTGTTGTCTAAATTTATTACATTCATATTTATATCCTATTAGAAATTAATAATATACTATGAAAGACTTATTTGACAGTTGCGACTTTGGAGACTTGAAACTTAACAGCAGAATAGTTAGAACAGGTTTGTGGGAATCACAAAGGGAACCTTCTGGAAATTTCACACCAGAAATATACGATAGATATGAAAGCATTGCCGCAAGCGGTGTCGGACTGATTATTACAGAGGTAATTTCACTCTATCCCCACGATGTCTTTTCAAAATACACCCACACCATTAACTTTAATCGTTTTGTCAGAGAAGCGAAAGATTTAACAGACCTTGTCCATGTATATGACGTGCCCATTTTTGCCCAATTAGGTTTTGTACAGTATAACAAAAGAACAGAACAGAATATGAAATCTGAAAACCTGTCAATTGATGATATCAGAAAAATCCAAACTGACTTCATAATAGCCGCTCAAAAAATAGGTTATGCAGGTTTTGATGGAATACAGATTGCACTGGGCAATAATTATTTCCTAAGCCGTTTCATTAACCCTGCATTCAACTCCCGCAATGACAAATATGGTGGAAATACTCTAAACAGACTAAGAATCGTATTGGAAATCATTAAAGTAATCAAACAGAATACTTCATTACATATCAACTGTAGATTAAATGCTTTTGATGAGTCCTCAGATGGGATGACAATCGATGAAACGATTGAAATAGCCAAACTCCTTGAAAAGCATGGTGCCGATTCGCTTCAGATAACCCGTCCACGCTCTCCACAGTTCTTCACACGCAACACTGAAAACAATCCCCTAATCGATGCAACGGAAAAGATAATTGAAGAAGTTGACATTCCAGTTATTCTGGGTGGTGGAGCACGCAACCAAAATAAAGTAAATGATCTTTTGAATGAAACGAATATTGATTACATATCCATGCAAAGGCCCTTTGTTGCAGACCCAAGTTTTTTAGTCGATTGGCAAATCAAAGGTGATGGAGAAAGCTTTTGTCAGGCATGCAATAACTGTTACTGGAAAAAAACTAGTACCTGCCATTTGAAGCCCTGCTCTCCAGAGTATTACAAAAACAGTGAGTAAAAATGATTTGACTAAACTTACTAAGTTCTATTCAAATTTCTTTAAAAATGCGTATAGTATTGACATAACATGATTGAAATCCATTTCATTAAATTTATTTCTTTTAAAATCCAGCACCTCTGTTTGACAATTTTTTATTAAACTATTTAAATTTTCGATATCATCTTTAGAAGAGAAATAAAGGTTATTTTCAGGAATAAAAACTAGAACATCTGATTTTATATTGGCTAATTTATCTTCAATATTATAATCCAAAAGGACATCATACTGAAACTTAAAGTCATGGATGTCAATGCTATAGCTTTTTTCAACAAACTGATCCATAAATACATCAATTTCATCATTGGACATTTCCTGAAAAATCTTTTGGGAAAAGTACATGGAAAATATTACCTGATATACTGAAATCATAGTGTTTGAAAATGATTCATCATAACATTCACTGTTAAAATTAGCATTGTTTTCGATTATGTTTTTGATTCCTTTAATCATCACATACCTATATCCCGCAGTCTTATAGGAACTGCCACCAACAATATTGAATTTCATGTCATCAGGATACTCGCAAGCCCATGTATAAACTTCGTATCCTCCCATTCCAACTCCTAAAACACCCAATACATTATCATTACCCAATTTCTCTTTGATAAATTGCTTTTTAAAATTAACCTTATCTTTGAAATTATATTCCGGAAAATTATTCCCCAATCCAGTAGATGACGGACAGCAAGAATTAGGAAACCCTAAAGAAGCTATTGAAAGAATCAAATACTTGTTAAAATCAAAAGGCATGCCATCTGATGTGAATGAATGCAGTTCATTCAATGATAAACAGTTCCCTTCATAGCCATGGCAAAAGACAACAAGGTTGGTAATATTTTCACAATCATCGAATTTTGGTGTCCCTTTAATCAGATATTCCACTTCAACATTTTCAAGGGTTTCACCATTTTCAAATTCAAACTTTTCCATAATGTGCTTACCATATTCATGAACAAATTTGTTCGTATGTTGCAAAATAATCACCATTTAATGTATTCTGTTTAAATTTAATTAATTCATTATATAAATATATTTTACATTGTAAAAAAAATATTCATATAATTAATATAAGAAAATAGTTACTTGCATCTGAACATATTATAAAAGATACACTCAGATTAATTTAGATTGAATAGTTTTGGATGGAAATTCATAAACATAATCAAATATATCGTCCTGTTTGTACAACATCCCCTGTTTTTCGCATCTGCTTTTTAAAATTCCTTTTAATTTGCGGTCGTTTTTACCGTGAATAAATTCACGGTCACCAAACTCTTCAACATATATGTCCTTCAACCCAGGGAAAACTTCATCCAGTTTTCTATAGAAGTATTCGCGATTGCCTTTCCTTAAGGACAATCCCATATCCAAATTCAGAACTCCTTTGACGTTTTCATCAATGCAGCAATCCAGAATGGAGTTGATATTTTCCTCCGAGTCATTGATATACGGCAATATCGGACACAGCCAGACGATTGCTGGAATATCATTTTCATTTAATCTCCTCAGGACTTCCAATCGCCTTGATGCTGGACAGACATTCGGCTCAATTTTTTTGCACAGTTCATCATCGGTCGTGGTTATGGTAATCTGAACAACAGCTTTGGTTTTTTCATTGATTTTTTTAAGCAAATCCAAGTCCCGTAAAATCAAATCTGACTTTGTCAGACATGAGAAACCATATCCATATCTGTAAATTAATTCCAAACACTTGCGAACGTGTTGCAGCCTTTTTTCTATTGGAACATATGGATCAGTCATTGCTCCAGTTGTGACCATGAACGGCTTTCGTCTAATCAACTCCTTTTTGAGCAGCTCAGCCGCATTTTCCTTTACTTCAATATCTTCAAATTTATGATTTATCTGATATATTTCGCTTCTGGAATCACAATAGATACATCCATGAGTGCAACCCCTATAGAGATTAATGCCATAATCGGATGTGAAGATGCCCTTCGCTTTGATATAATGCATAATGAAAAATTTGAGGTTCATAGTATAATAACATTCTCAAATTCTGATGAATTGAAACTCTCGATAACTTCATTATCATCGAGTCCATTGTTGATTTTTACTAAAAAAACTTCCTATAATACTATACAGCCAAGCATTGATGTTAACAGTTTTGTTTAAATCAAAAAAAATAGAATTAGATGAAGAAATCTGATTTTTCAGATTCTCACATCATCGAAAAGCACTTTTTCTCCTTTTAAGTTCGATTCAGCATTTCCAACCAGATAAGACATATGAATAAGCTCATCCTTATATGTATAGGCGCTGCCCACTCCATCTTCACTTTTAATCTCAAAGCGAGTTTCCAATCCTTCATTTTTAACTTCTTCGAATTCATCACTTAATGCATCTTCAATAACGCTTTCAATTGTGTCCTTGTTAATTGTGAAAACATTGTCATTTACTTCAGCATTGATTAAATAGCTTTTAAGGATTTTTTCATGATACTCCCTATAGATTTCGGTATTTAAGAAGACTTCAAAACCTTTAATTTCACCATCGACCAATACCACAATGCCAGTCTGACCTTCAACTATATCGAATACATCCAAAAATTCGTTTAAATCCGCTTTTGCGTTTTCATAGCTTTCAGACATTGCCTGTGTCGGTGATGAAAATGACCTTGACATTTCAAGATCATCAATTGAATCCCAAACTGCCTGCTGAACATTAGCATTGTTTCTGAATGCATGATGTTTGGCAAGTCGTGTTCTGTAATTTGCTATATGTTCCGATTGTTTGAAGTCGCTTTCATATCTCCATCTTCCATGTTCGGTACAGTTCACAGGAATTTTCTTCTCGCTTTGTGGAGCAATCAGAATGGTTGCATCCATTATACGATTTTGATCTCCACCTACAATCTCTTCACCGTCCACCAAAAGAAGAGGAGCTACTGATTTGTTTTCAACAATGATTGTATTTACTGTTGACTGTTCACATTCCTTAACGTTTACAAGACCCAGCTCAAAACCTTTCTTAAGGGTTAACAAATCGATTTTATGATTTATAGGGGTTTTAATTGGAATGATTGCAACGTTTTTGTGAACCTGTTCATCCAGCAGTTCATAACTGGCCATCATCTGCATCACCTTCAAAATTTTTGCTTATGAAATCAACATCTATTTTTCCTAAATTGTCTGACAGATAGTGTATGTCGCTTTCGGGGTTTTCCACTTCTGCAACGTATTCGTCTGATGTCAATACCTTTGCCAATGCAATTGAACCAGTGATAAATTTAATTTTTGCAAAGTATTCATCGTTAATTTTATCATATAGACGTCCTGCACTCATTGATCCAATGACGACGGTGTTGGTGCTGTTTGCCACATAGCCTATTTTACCAAAATATCTCATTTCACAGGCTATTGCTTCAGTATCGTATTTATTGTCAGGTTCCTTGACTAGCTTGATTAGCCCATCAAGTTTCAGTGGCTTTGAACCGTGCATGTTTTGAAATGATTGTATTGTTATATACATTTATTATCACCTTGTGTATATCTTGTGTATTATACTATTTAAATGTTTTCTAAAAATTACAAAAAATTTAAAAAAAGAAGAATAAGTAATTAAAAAAAAATTGATATTTATACTATTTCGGAATTAAACTCTTCTACCAATTCAGGGTCATAATTATCTTTAAATGGGTCTTCACCATTGTCCAATTCCTTAATTTTTTCAATATCCTTCTTATTCAATTTGAAATCAAATACATCAATATTTTCCTTCATCCTATGAAATTTAACTGATTTGCATGAAAAAGGAATGTCTCTGTCTATCAGCCATCTGAAAATCACCTGAGCAGTACTTTTTTCGTATTTTTCTGCAATTTCCAAAAGAATCGGATTGGAAAACAAATCGTTTTCACCATCAGACAAAGGCCCCCAACTTTGATGAGCCACACCCAACTTTTTCATCATTTCATTAGCCTCATACTGCTGGAAATAAGGTGTGGTTTCAACCTGGTTAACCTGAGGAGTGATGTTGTTGTTCATGTCCAAGTCCAATAATCGAGCCGGATCAAAATTGGAAACACCAATGGACAATATTTTTCCTTCATTTTGCAAGTCCTCAAGTGCCCTATATGACCCATAATAATCACCAAATGGTTCATGAATAAGGAACAAATCAACATAATCAGTTTGTAAATCCTGCAATGATTTATTGACTGCCTTAATTGTTTTATCGTATCCTGAATTACTCACCCAATTTTTTGTGGTCAAATATAAATCATCACGTGAAATTTGAGATTCCTTGATTGCTTCACCAACTTCCTTTTCATTATAGTAAACCTGCGCATTATCGAATGAAGTATATCCTACTTCCAATGCATTGATTACGGCTTTTTTTGTTTCTTCTGGAGGAATATCATAAACACCGAAACTAATCATGGGTATTTTTTCATTATTGTTTAATTTTTTGAATTCCATTTTTTTAACTCACCAATTATATAATTAACTTTCATTTTAAAATTATTTAAATATTATTTCAAATATTGTTGGTCAAATGCAATTAACCCAAATTTTATTATAATGAAATTGTTTAAATCTAAATGAATCCGATTTAAAAATGTGAGATCCCTACCCAAAATATATGCAATTATTATCCCCAACTCTAATTATTTCTTTTTTTAACTAAAATCCAGATATATGTAAGTGCAGCCGATACGATGACAGCAATAAGAGTAGGACCTAAAAATATGGAATCAAAGCCTGCTGTTATTTGATAGACGACAAAACCGACTAACCATGAGAAAATGTTCCAGTACCAGTCTTTCGGTTCATTATTTCCTTTTCCAAAATAGAATGAAACTACAAGTACAGACGCCATTGGAGCAAATACCGAACTGATGAGATAAAGGAATGAAATGTAATGGTCCATAATTCCTGAAATTGCCAGAACTGCACTTAAAATACTCACTATGACACCTGCAATTTTAGGGTCCAGCCTATTAAATATTGCCTTTGCAGACTCGCCGGCTGAATTTGTTGCAAGGAAATTTGTTGTGACTGTTGAAAGGACAAGAATGATAACTCCCTGCACTCCAAGCCCTGAAATCAGAATTGCCTGTGAAATGTCAAGAGTTCCAATGCAGACAACTTCAACACCTATGAAATACATCCAAAGGCTTGCAACGGTATAAGCAAATGCTGATAAAGCTGTTGCCTTTTTGGGACTTTCCGCATCTTTAGTATAGTCGGAAATCACAGGCAGCCATGAAATCGGCATTGCAATTGAGATTTCAAAGATGTTCCAGAATGTCAATGTCTCTGAAGTGCCGACAGGCATTAAATGATACCCATTAATACCCAGCAGCCTGACGGACAATATGGCCAGCAGCAATGTCAAAATCATCATTATTATACTTGTTATTTTTGAAGTGCGCTGAAGACCTATAAAAACCCATATAGCTACAAAAAAAGCCAGAATTATACAGGTGAGAGCGAAAGATATTGGTACATTCAAACCCATTAGCGCCAATGCGCCCTGTGCATTCAATACCGCTACCCATGCAATGAGCTGCAGCACATTCAATGTGGCAAAAAACCGGGATCCGAAATTACCGAAAGTTGATTTGATTGATTCCATTGCATTGACCCTGAGGCGTGCTCCTATAAGCCCCACGAAATAAAGCATTATTCCCCCAATTACATGTCCAAGTATCAATGGAATCCATATGGAGTTGATTGGTGCTGCAGACCCTATCTGTATGCCTGCCTGAATTTCAGAAACTGAAATTGCAACACCAAACCATATAATCATATTAGTAAAAAGTCCCGTACGATTCTCCATATTCTGCCCTCAAAAATAGAAATTCAATTAAATTTATTCATTAAATAACATACATATTAATAATTAGATTATAATATATATAAAGATTTTCAGTACAAAACTGTACATTGAATAATTTTTATTACAATTTTTTAAAAAGAATTAAAAAATAAAGAATCAAATTTAAATGTTAGAATTTTTTAAGAATGCATGCATCAAATATTAAGATTTCCTAAAAAGGAAAATAATTAGATTTACCAATCTTTTAAATCCTTAATGGTCATATTAACAGTCAAAGGTGTTAAGCTAGGTCTTTTTTCAACAAACAATGCATATCCATCACTGTTCTTTTCATAATCCTGAACCAGACTGGATGTAATCATAATCAAATCATCGCTTTCCTGGTTTTCTTCCAAAGGATAATTGAACAACTCGGCCTTTTCAACATCAGTGTTGTCAATTACTTTTTTATCAAGCATTTTATGGGAAAGACTGGTTATTTTAACCTCTTCGGAACTGTAATTTGTAGGCACATTCAAATTGAACAAATCCACACCTTCAGGAAATCCTTCATTGATTATTTTTAAAACAACGTCATGCAAGACTTTTTTAGCAAAATCAAAGTTGAAATCCATATACCATTCGCCATTTTCATCCTGCTTATAAGAAGTTTTTGGATCTATGAATAATGAAACGGCTATTGCAGGAATGCCAAGGCTAACCGCTTCAAAAGCAGCACAAACCGTACCGGAAGATGTGATATCTGAACTTATGTTAAGGCCCTGATTTATTCCAGTTATTACCAAATCAGGCCTTTCATCCATCACATAATCTGCACCAACAATTACTGAATCTGCAGGACTGCCGGATACCGAATAAGCTAAACTCCCATCATCAAGTTCAAAGGATTTAACTTCAAGATGTTTAAACAATGATAAACGACGACCTACACTGCTGTTATTCTTGTCCGGAGCTACAACAACAACATTGGCCAAATCTTCAACTGCCTGTTTTGCGGCCAATATTCCAGGTGCAAATACACCATCGTCATTAGATATTAAGATATTCATAAAATCAAAACCATCAAGACATGTTATAATTAATATTTGGCAATATGATATAAAAATAATTTGGATATATAAATTTTACTTGAAAAGGTCAGTTATACCCGTGTTGAAAATATTCCCGAACATTTAATATTCATCCTAACGTTTTCATACCATGCCAAAATCCCAGACATATGATACATATAATTTGAATTCCATTTTATCCATTAAAACAATGAGTTAAAAAATATTTTAAAGTATAAATGAAATAGTATATTATAAAGGCGAAATTATATTATTGCTCTTCATTTGAACCGACAAGTTATTAAAACTAATTGAAAGAAGGGAAATTTATGATAGATACATTCTTTATATTGGATCAACTTGACAATTTCATGTATTTTCCAACTCTGATTATCATTATGCAGCTTCAGGATTGTATTTTACCATTAAAACGAAGGGCGTGCAAATCAGACTATTTCCCGAATCAGTGAAACTCCTATTTGAACCGTCAGATGGTGAAAATTCAGTATCTTCACTGCAGGCAATGCTAGTATCCACCGCTTCACGTGTGGGAACAGGCAACATCATAGGCGTGTCAACAGCAATCTGTTTTGGAGGTCCAGGATCAGTTTTTTGGATGTGGATAATGTGTATCATAGGTGCATCTTCTGCATTCATCGAAAGTACACTAGCTCAAATCTATAAAAGAAAGGATTCGAAAGGACACTTCTATGGTGGTCCAGCATATTATATCGATGAAGCATTGCATAAACCTAAAATAGCCATACTGTTTTGTATATTCTTAATTTCAACATACGCAGTTGGTTTTAATCTGCTGTGCTCTTTTAACCTCCAGTCAACATTCATGGACTATCCATTTTATAACCCTTCAACAACTCCCACCATCATCGGTGCAATACTAGCTATTTTAACTGGATACTGTCTGTTTGGTGGAGGTAAAAGAATAATGAAGGTTACTGGTACAATCGTCCCATTTATGGGAGTTTCTTATGTTATTGTAGCCTTAATCGTTATCATAGTCAATTATCATAACATCCCCTCAATGTTTGTTTTGATTTTCCAGGATGCCTTTGACTTTAAATCCATAGCCGGAGGTATTGTCGGTTCATGTTTAGTTTATGGAATTAAAAGAGGACTATTTTCAAATGAGGCAGGCGTAGGGTCTGCGCCAAACGCTTCAGCTTCTGCAAAGGTATCTCACCCTGCAAAACAAGGTTTGGTGCAAACTTTGTCCGTTTATATTGATACATTGCTTTTGTGTACTGCTACAGCACTAATGTGCTTGTCAACCGGTGTTGCAAGAGATGCAGCAGTTGCAGGTGCTCCATATGTACAGACTGCAATCGGTAGCGTTTTTGGTATTGCCGGACCACTTTTCATCACAGTCGCCATGGTGCTGTTTGCATTTACAACATTGATTGGAAATCTTTATTATGTTGATAACACATTGATTTTTTTAAATCACAGAAAGATGCCATCAAAAAGATTTATGCACATATTTTATTTAATGGCTTCTGCAATCATCTTTGTTGGTGCAATTATTCCAATGGATGCTGCTTGGGCTATGGCAGACATTACAATGGGCGGTATGACATTAATAAATTTGCCTGTTTGTGTGATGTTGGGCAAACGTGCTATCGACTGTCTTAAAGACTATGAAACTCAAAAAAAGGCAGGAAAAAATCCGATTTTTAAAGCAAGTTCAATTGGGCTGAACGAAGAGGAACTAGATACCTGGAAATGACCGATATTTCCAAAGCCCCTATATTAACACCACAAAAAAATCACCTAAATTTATTATACTCCCAAATCAAATATTATCACAATGAGTGAAAAATACATCAGACAAAACAAAACATCCTATTCCATTGTAAAAAACTCAAGAACATTAGCAAAAATCACCAATCTGGAAGATGCAATTTTCATAAGGGATTTGCTAATTGATTCAAATTGGGATTTAAAAAATATTCCTCAAATCCTTAAAAAAGATGATAAATATATGGTTTTAACTGTTTATGATGACAAGATTTTTATCTTGGCCAAATACAAACAGAAGCCAGATGAAAATACCATTTTCAAACTTGTCAAAAGGCATGAAAGAAATCCGAACAATTCCAAATACGGTCTCAATATTTCCAGAATTATGGACACATTCATAATTACAAAACAGATTGCCGGAGAGAGCCATATCTTTGGAGTGTATGACAATCTTGAGGATGCCGAATTTGTCCGAAACTTCCTTTTGGACCATCAATGGAACGTCAATGAATTTGAAAGCGTAGAATATGATGAAGAAACGGACACTTACAAAGTTGTTTTGGTTATTGATGATTATGCCTATGTTCTGGATTCTTTCAATACTTATGATATTGACTTAAACAAAACATATGAAGAGTTTTTAACAAAGATATCTAAGCACAAATATGGCCTTGCAAATTATCCTCACCTTGATGGGCTGAAAAATAGGATACCTGAGCTTGAGGATGAACTGGATGTTGAAT
>NZ_JAXJXF010000080.1:0-4261 GCF_036307625.1 Methanobrevibacter sp. | reverse complement strand
ATTAATAATATTAAAACTTAAAAAAAGTATTAAATAAAAAGATTACAAAAATATTATCATATAAAAAATTGGAAAGATTACGATGAAAATAAAAATTGCTGTTCCTTCGAAAGGAAGAATAAGTGAACCTTCAATTAACATTTTAGAAAAAGCAGGATTAGGATTACAAGACAGAGAAAGCAGAAAACTTATTTCCAAAACTTTCAATAAAGATATTGATGTTTTATTTGCAAGAGCATCCGACATTCCTGAATTTGTTCAAGATGGAATAGCTGATATAGGAATTACTGGCATAGATTTAATTAAAGAAAATGAAGCAGACGTTATCGAACTTCTTGACTTGAAATTTGGGAAAACAAATTTGGTTTTAGCGGCTCCGGAAGATTCAAACATTAAATCTGTTGAGGACATAACACCAGAAATGACATTAGCTACTGAATTTCCAACATTAACAAGAAAATATTTGGATAAAAATAACCTAGATTTGAAGATTGTTAAATTGAGCGGATCTACAGAGGCAGCTCCATTCATAGGTGTTGCGGATTTAATAACAGATCTAACAAGTACAGGAACAACATTAAAAATGAATCATTTGGAAGTTGTCGATACACTGTTAAAAAGTTCAATTGTTTTAATTGCAAATAAAGTAAGTGCAGAAAACAAAAAGGAATTAATCGAATCTGTTAGTACAAGTATTAAAGGAGTATTAGATGCTTCACGTAAAAAATTACTGATGATGAATGTGAAAACAAAAGATTTAGACAATGTTAAAGAAGTTATGCCATCAATGGGTGGTTTAACAATATCTGATGTATTATCTGAAGAAAAAACTGTTGCGGCACAAGCAGTGATAGATGAAGATGAAGTATTTGATTTGGTAAACAAATTAAGAAATGCTGGCGCAAAAGACATACTTGTCGTTCCAATTGAAAGAATAATATGATTATTAAATAAAAGGGTTGATTAGAATTTTCAAATTAAAAAACATAATTTCAATAAAGGATTTCGAAAGAGAAGATATAGATTACATCCTTGATGAAGCAACTAAATTGGAAAACATTGCAAAATCAAAGGAAACTTGCGATGAACTTAAAGGAAAAATATTAGGCCTGATGTTTTTTGAACCTTCAACCAGAACAAAATTATCATTTGAAACTGCCATGAAACGTTTAAATGGTGAATGCATAGGATTTGAAAATAGTGGATCTAGTTCTGTGTCAAAAGGAGAAAGTATAGCAGATACAGCAAAAATGTTTGAAGGCTATAGTGACGCTTTAGTAATTAGACACGAACTTGAAGGGGTATCAAAATTCATATCAGACATCGTTGATGTTCCTGTTATTAATGCAGGAGACGGCGCCGGACAACACCCAACACAAACATTGCTTGATTTATATACCATAAAAAAAGAAATAGGTAAAATTGACGATTTAAAAATAGCTTTAATCGGTGATTTAAAATTCGGACGTACAGTTCACTCATTATCAAATGCATTATGTTTATATGATAATGTTAAAATTTATTTGGTATCTCCAAAAAAGCTTAAAATGCCTCAAGAAGTTCTTCATGATTTGGATAAAACCAACATAGACTACGAAGAAGTTGAATCAATTGAAGAAATAATTGATGAAGTAAATGTATTATATGTCACTAGAATTCAAAAAGAGCGTTTTGGAGATATAAACGATTATCTAAAAATAAAAGGAGCATATATTGTTAATAAAAAAATGCTTGAAGGTAAAAATGCTATTGTAATGCATCCATTACCTAGAATTGATGAAATAGACGGTGATGTTGATGATACAAAATATAATAAATATTTCAACCAAGCATTTAATGCCGTTCCTGTAAGAATGGCTATTTTAAAAACTTTAATAAAAAACAACCCTAAATAGAGAAAAGGGTTGCTTCGAGTAAATTTTCATTGCATTGAAGTTTTATAATATTTGTTCTTCCTTTTCCACGTCCACGTGAAATTGTATTTGTAGATATTATGCCCAACAATTCAAGTTCATTTATGAAATCAAAAATTCTTCTGTATGTTACAGCATCCTTTTTGGAAAGTTCCTTATATTCCTCATATAATTTTCCGGAACTGATTTCTTCATCCTGTTTGGTTAAATTCAAGATTGCTTCAAGAACCCTTTGCTGTTGAAGAGGTAAAGTTTGAATGATTTCAGTAACTTTATTGTGTTCAATCCTATCTTTTGCCATTTTAACATGTTCGCTGGTTACTTTTTCTGAATCTTCATCAAAAGCCAATTCTCCTGCATTTTTAAGTAAATCAAGAGCATATCTTGCATCACCCTCTTCCTTAGCTGCCATAGCTGAACATAATGGAATAACATCATCATTCAAAACACCATCACTAAATGCCAATTCAGCCCTTTCAGACAAAATATCACTTAACTGATCTGCTCCATAAGGTGGAAAAACAATTTCCTTATCATTTAAACTGCTGGTAACCCTGGATTTAATCAGGTTTTTAAAATCAAGATAATTACTGATTGATAAAACAGAAACATTGTCTGTTCTTGTCAAAGTGTATAATATACCGTCTCCATCCTTGTCAAGCAGAATATCGATTTCGTCTAAAATTACTATCAAAATCAATTTTTTACCGAATGCATTTGTTTTAAAAATATCTCTAAATGTATTTACAATTTCCCCTTTGGTCCATCCCCTATTAGGAACATCTCTTCCTAATTTCTGACATAATTGAGCAATAACCTGATATTCTGTTGTATAATCTGTACATCTAATATATTCCACTTTAACGAAGACATTTTTATTATTTGCTGCATCCAACAATTGTTCACGGGCAAATTTGGAAGCTGCAGTTTTACCAGTTCCAGTTTTCCCATATAAAGTTACATTAGAAGGAGTTACTTCATTTAATGCATCAATCCAATATTTAGCAATTTGCCGTATCTGTTCTTCCCTATGAACTAATTTTTCAGGTAAAAATCTATGATCTAAAGGTTTTTTATCTTTAAATATGGCCTTACCTACAGTTTCACCTTGTCCAATCTCATCAAAAATGTTTGACATAATAACACCAATGTAATAATAATTATAAGTTTAAGTAAAAATTAGAAAAAAACCGTGAGTATTAATTCCAGTGATAATTTATTAAATTATATCATAAATAAACTTTTTTATTACAATAGTGATAAAAAATAAAAAAGCCATTATATAAAAATCCTTAAAAAAATGTATAAATAATAGAAAACACTTAATTTTAATAAATAAGTACGTATAATCTATTGATAATAAAAATATCTTGAAAAATGCATTTAAAATTAAAATATGAAATAGTACTATTTCAAATATAAGATATCAATTTCAAGTGTAAAAATCTAATGAAAACAAATAGAGTTTATCCTTATTTTAACTCTAATCAAAATATTTTAAAAAAATTATCATGATTTATCATAGAGTGAGAGAGATGTGTTTCAAGTGTATCAAATTTCATGCGAAAATCAATTTTCAAGAGATAGATTTCAAGTGTAACGAAAATGAAAAATTCATAAAAAAATATAAAAATGAAAAATAAAGGTAGAAAATACTATAAAATGAAAACAAAAGAATATTTGATGAGATAAATTTCAAGTGTTTACAGATGAAATATACCTCTTCAGTCTTAATATACCTTCGAAATGTTTATACTTGAAATGCACCTCTCCCTCTCTAAACAAACATATCATTTTCATTGGAAGTTTGAACATTTGGGGAGATACTGCCAAAGGTTTTGTCAATTAAGAAAATACAATGTAATTTTGCCTTAAAAACACGTTTAATGGTTTTCATCAATTCATTTTTAGTTAATCCGTCTTCATAAATAGTATCAGTGACAACAAATTGCTGCAATAAGTCCTGATTGATGCTTAGTTCAAAATCAACCAAATAGCTGTTAAGTCCGAACTGAAGATCTAAAATGAAGTCTCTTCTAACCTGAGGACTTGATGCAACCATTAGATTAACATGTTCTTGCGCAACCTGTGTAGCGCAGGCAATTATTACGCAGTCCTTACCTGTTGGTTTTACTACATCCATTATGTTTTCTTTTGGAAATTCAATGATATAGTGAAAATCAGCATTTTCATCAAATTTTTTTTCTAATAAACATTCTTCGTCCATTAACCATTCTCTAAGGTTATCTTCAAAATCCATATTATCATCATCTATTAAATTTAATAATAAATTATATATTTTTTTATTATATATATTATAAAGTATGATTGAATATAATAAATTAATT
>NZ_JAXJXF010000079.1:0-5362 GCF_036307625.1 Methanobrevibacter sp. | reverse complement strand
GTATCAATGTCAAAGGGAACTCCATCAATGGGTAAAAAGAATAAAAAGACCCATATCAGATGTAGAAGATGTGGTAGAAACACTTATCACATACGTAAAAAAGTCTGTGCTTCTTGTGGATTCGGTAAATCCAAAAAACTAAGAAGATACAGTTGGCAAAATAAAAAACCAACTACTAGACAAAGATTAGTATAAGTTGGTAAATGTGAAGATTATTCAATTAATCTTCTTCAAACTACTTTTTTTAGATAACCTTTAACTCACTGCTTGTTTTATATACTGCTTTTTTTAGATAACTTTATTAACTATTGTGGTTTATAATTAATTTAGGTATAACTAAATTTTTTTAGGAGGTCTACTCATGACTGAACTAAGCGATATAGCTAAAGAAAATGAAGTAAATTTAGAAAATTGCGTTGTTTTTATAAGAGGCAACGATGACATATTAGCTGTAGACATTTCCAATGCTGGAATAAGGCAAAGAAGTGATGATACAATGGGATTCACTTTTTCAATTACTCCAAAACAAGCATTAAAACTTGAAGAATACTTTAATAAATTCACTACTGGTGAAAAATTCTACTTTGATATTTCCCAGACAGGTTACAGGCCGGTCTATTACAGGGGCTTGTCTCCAATGACTAAGGAAATCAGCAAAGAATATGAATCAAAATTCAATATAACCTTGTTTGCTCAAAAGGCTATTGTAGAACCTGACGATTCCTATTTTGCTCCAACATGTGATTGTTGTGAGTTTTGCCATATCTGAGGTGATATCATGTTTAATTCAGAAATATCAAATAAGATAACATTATCTAAAAAGAAATCAAATGAATCTATTGAAATAGATCAAAGAAGAGTTCAAATTCGTAAAAACGAAAATGGTTTGATGGGTGTTAGCTATTTGGCGCCCGTCTTTGAAATAATGGATTTAGAAAATTTCTTTGACGGTGTTATTGCATCTGAAAATTTAGGCATGGACATTGGGGGAACCGGTGAGTTTACTGTAAGCTTTAGAGGGCTTGTTGATGGAAGAGGTAAAGATTTGCCTCAGAATCTCGACCATAAAATCATTCTCCTGCAGGAGCCTAAATGTTTGGATCCAAGAGAAAATATTCAGATTGCAGGATTTTCAAAATTTAAGATTAAAGGAAAAATTTCCGAATAATCTTTTTTTTTAAAATTCATCTTCAACGGCATCCCATAAATCTACTGCCCAACCTTGATTGCCGTCAATTACCATGTCAAGCAACCTTACTTTACCGTCTCTGAATCTGAACAGTCTGTAGTCCAATTGGGGTTTTTTAGCAGTTCCTTCTTTATTGCAATCAAGATACACTCCTTCACTGTATTCTTCTTCAAAGTCACCCGCCTGAACGAAATCTCCAACAAGAGAATATCCGTTTTTAACGCTTTTGTCTAATTTTTCAACGGTTTTCAGCCATCCTCCCTGAGCTCTAAATTTTATGTCAGGGTCAATTTTTGTAATTTCTTCTTGCCAATTTATTATCATGTTACCAAATCCCTTTTTCTTTTAAACTTGGTTGGGGAAAAAGTTTCATTAAACTTTTTCGCTGCCGTTTATTATTTAATGTGCTGTTGATATATAGGGTTCGTCAGAGAGCATTTGAGAAGTAATGTTTTTATATAACAATAGTTATAAATTAATTATATATAAGTTCGGTTAAATAAATAATACTATTATAATATAACAAGTCTGGGCTTAATCATGAATATCTTGGAAAACTTTGGAATAGATACTGAAAATGAACATATCTATGAGGTTGCTTTCACACATGCGAGTTATAGTACTAACCATGGCTTAAATTACACATATGAAAGATTGGAGTTTTTAGGAGATTCTGTTTTAAATGTTGTTGTTTCAGAATATTTATTCAAGAAATATCCTGATTTTGAGGAAGGAAAATTAACCAAACTGAGAGCAAATTATGTTTGTCAGAATGCATTGATTTATTATGCAAATGAATTGGGCTTGAAAAACCATATCAGACTAATTTCATCAGGTGACGTTAATCTTACTAAAAACGAAATAATATCCATTACTGCAGATGTAGTTGAGTCATTTATTGGAGCGATGTTTGTAGATAAGGGATTGGAATTTGCAAAAGATTTCATAGCAAAAAACATATTTAAATATATTGATGATGAAAAAGTGTTTTTCACAGATTATAAATCTACAATTAAGGAATACTGTGACGCTAATGACCTTCAGATTGATTATGAAATCTTAAAAGAATTTGGTGTTCCTCATGATAAGACATTTATAGTGGCTATTCTACTCGACGGTGAAGAGTTTGGTGTTGGAAAAGGTAAAAATAAAAAAGAAGGAGAACAAGCAGCATCCAAAGTTGCTTTAGAGCGATTGAATATTGGTGTTTAAAATGAACGATGAATCTGTTGGTATTGTTGAGACAAAATATCTAAATATTGAAGAACCAATTGAATTAGATAGTGGTAAAACCCTCAGTGATGTTACTGTTGCATATGAAACATATGGTGAACTTAACAAGGAGAGATCTAATGCTATTCTAATTTGTCATGCTCTAACAGGAGACGCACATGCTGCAGGATGGCATAAAGGGGATAAAAAACCTGGATGGTGGGAAATAGTAATAGGTCCCGGAAAAGCAATAGACACTGAGAAATACTTTGTGATATGTTCCAATGTTTTAGGGGGATGTAAAGGAACCACAGGTCCAAGTTCAATCAATCCTAAAACTGGAAAAGAATATGGTATAGAATTTCCAGTAATTACAATTAAAGACATGGTTACAGTTCAAAAGAAACTAATTGACTCATTTAAAATAGAACAGCTCTATGCCATTATTGGAGGATCTATGGGTGGAATGCAGGTTCTTCAATGGTTGGTGGACTATCCTGGCATGATGAAGAAGGCCATTCCAATGGCTACCTCAGCTATGTCTTCACCTCAGCAAATTGCATTCAATGCCGTAGGTCGCCAATCAATATTTTCAGACCCTCACTGGAACAATGGAAATTACTATGAAACAGGCTTAAAACCTGAAAACGGTCTTTCAATAGCACGTATGATTGCACACATTACCTATTTGAGTGATGAATCCATGTATATTAAATTTGGACGTGACCTTCAGGATAAAGATGAAATAAGTTATGATTTCACAACAGATTTCCAGGTCGAAAGTTACTTGAAACATCAGGGAGAAACCTTTGTAAAACGTTTTGATGCAAACAGCTATCTCTACATTACAAAAGCGGTAGATTTATTCGATTTGTCTGTAAATAAATCATTGATTGATGGATTTAAGGACATTGATGCAAAAATTGAAGTAATATCAGTTGATTCAGATTGGTTATATCCGACAGAACAGAGTACAGATATTGTAACAGCACTCAATGCAAATGATGTTGAAGTATCATTTTCAGAAATAAAATCCAACTATGGCCACGATGCATTTTTACTTGAAAAAGGACAATTGAACTTCATTTTATCCAAATTCCTGGCAAATGATGTTGTCAGTGATGTGATGAAGGGGGTTGTTGTTACTATCAAAGGAGATGCGGATGTTAAGGATGCAGCTAATTTGATGTTGGATAAGCAGGTGACACATATTCCTGTAGTTACAGATGATTATAAGCTAATCGGAATTGTTACCAGTTGGGATTTATCAAAATCCATTGCAATGAATACTAATCTATTGAAGGATATTATGACAACTACCGTCAAATACTGTTATGCTGATGAGTCAATTGAAAATGTTGCTCGGATGATGAACGAGCATGACATATCTTCACTTCCTGTTGTTGATGAAGACATGAAAGTTTTGGGAATCATTACAACAGACCAAATTAGTCATTTATTAGTTAAATAACTAATTTTCTTTTTTTTATAATATCAAGGAGACATTACTATTTCTAGAAAGGATAAGTTTATTGATGGCGCTAAAAAGGGTATTCCAATTACCTTCGGATATGTTCCGATGGGAATAGGATATGCTGCCATTGCTATGAAGGCAGGTTTCACCCCATTGCAGACAATATCTATGTCTTTTCTAGTTTATGCAGGTGCAGGACAGATTATAGCGGCGTCAATGGCTCTTTCAGGTGCAACTGCAATAGCTATCATATTGACAAACTTTGTTGTTAACCTGAGGTATTTCGTAATGTCAACATGTGTCCTGAATCAGGTTGAAGAGTCTAATACTCCTTTGAATATCCTGGCCGCCCACGTTACTGTCGATGAATCATTTGCGATGTTTTCGCTTTCTGAAGATTCGTCAATTTGGATATATCTGGGAATTGCAATAACTGCTTGGCTAAGCTGGTGTCTGGGAGCGGCAATTGGTGTAGTTTTACTGGATTTGCTTCCTGTTATTGTTACAAACAGTTTCAATATTTCATTATATGCGTTGTTTGTAGCCATTTTGGTTCCTTCCGTTAAGGAATCAAAGCAGATTGCACTTTTGGTTTTAATCACTGCGGTTTTAAATATTGTTTTATCTCAATTTTTGGGAAACTGGTCTTTGATTGTATCAACTCTTGTCGGTGCAGGAATTGGAATGTATATAGTGGATGATGAATATTTTCTTTCGGGTGATGCATGATGGATTACATTAGTCTGGTGATTTTAGGTTGTGCAGTCGTAACATTCATTCCAAGATTGATTCCTGCACTATTTATCGATAAACTTGAATTTCCTCCTAAGGCAGAGAAATTCCTGAATCTGATTCCATACACTGCCCTTGCGGCATTGATATGTCCTGGAGTGTTGACAGTTGACAATCAATTGTGGTATATCGGTTTGATAGGTGCGGTTGTAGCGGCAGGTCTTGCCTGGAAAAAGGTTCCTATAGGAGCTATTGTAATATTGACTGTAGTTGTGCTGATAACTGTTTATTCAATCGTTCCTTTCTTTTAAATTTTTATTTGATTAGGCCATAAGCACTATATTTTAACATTAACATCCTCTATTTTTGGCTTTGATTTAACTTTCAAAAACTTTTTGATATATATGGTTATGGTGGGGTTAACTATTTTTGGAAAATGCTTCACGTTAATGTCAGATTCGATTCACCAGATTGAAATGAAAAACCTGTTTTTGATTTAATTGAATCACATTGTGTGTATTGTTGGTAGAAAAAAAATGTTTTTTAGTTCCAAGCAGTTTTGAGAAAATTGGGTTGCATAAATATGGGTTCGTTAAAACATGATTTTTTCTGCCAGGAACTCTAATGTAACATCAAAATGTGTTAATGAAATGTTACATATGTTAAAGATGGATTACCTAATATATAAATGTTTCGTTTTTAAATTTTTATATAATACTAATTTAAATCAATTTAAATTATAAATAAACTATTAT
>NZ_JAXJXF010000078.1:0-19347 GCF_036307625.1 Methanobrevibacter sp. | reverse complement strand
CAAGATTTAATTAGAATAATTTAAATTAAAAATGATAACTTTATATGTTTTAAAATAATAAAATTAATAACATAAGGGATAGTTATGAACTTAAATGGAAATGTTGTGAAAAAGAAGAAAAAGCGTATTTTTTATTTTGATGCGTTAAGAGCATTAGCAATCATATCGGTTATTTTGTTTCATGTATATATGACCGCTAATGGTCTCGTTGTTAAAGAATTTTCCCCTCATCCATCATTAAACTGGTGGATTACTGATGTTTTAGCCGCATGTTCCAGATGTGGTGTTGACATATTTTTAATGCTGTCTGGTGCTTTATCATTAGGGCGCGTATGGGATATCAAATCGTTTTTAGGTAAGCGATTGCCTAGGATTGCAGGTCCTTTTTTATTCTGGGGATTTGTCTTAAGTCTTTTTGTAGTTATTCTTTCAATGCTATTCCCTAGTTTCTGGCACACACTTAACACATTCAATATAATGAGCTTTTTACAGTTCCTTTATCAATCTTACATGTCAAAAAATCCAGGATTTACACAATATTGGTTCTTCTGGATGATTTTAGGTACATACCTGATTATGCCTATATTCAATAAATGGCTATTGCACTGCGACCTAAAGGAAGTGGAGTATTTCCTGGCAATATGGGCCGTTACATGTATTTTTGATTATACACTAAAGATTCCATTCCCAATCAAATTAACTTACTTCACAGGTCCGATTGGTATGGTTGTTTTAGGATATTATCTAAGGCACACTAAACGGAAAATATTCAATAATCCATATGCCGGTTTAGCATTACTGTTAATTGGTGCCGCATCATTAATCCTTTCCTCATATCTATCATCTACTCCGAGCAAAATGGCATTCTTGGAAAGATATTCAATATTATATGCTATTGAAGTAACAGGAATATTCGTATTATTTAAATGTTTGGACAATGTGAATATGGGTTTCTTAAGCAATCCGGATGGAGTATTCCGAAAATCCGTATTTTCCATTGCAAAATACAGTTACGGAATCTATCTGCTTCACAGAGTAATTCTTGTATTGCTTTATAAATATTATGCAGGCCATATCCCATATAAATTGCTGCTGCTGATACTGTTTGCTGGAGGACTGGGAATTTCATGGCTGGTAATGGCGCTGCTGAATCGGGTCTCTCCTATAAATCAGGTAATTGGAGCGAAATAATTTGTGGTGGTAACTTATGAAAGAGCTTATTATAGAAAGTATAAAAAATAAAATTCTCAATCATTATTTCATTATTAATCCTAAGGGAGATAAACTGGTATTTCATCTCAAACAGGGCATTCCATTCGTCAAAAAGAATTTGATGATTAAACACAGAAAAACAGGTAAAAGGATTTTAAAAGAAATCAAATCATCAAAAGTAGAAGTTACCAAAGATGACCTGTTGGAATTTGATGAACTGGGCGTTTTTGAAATTTATCTCCAGATGAACATACAAAATAAGCATTTCCTGTTTAGAACAAATTTTAATTTACAGAATAACAATTCCATACTCCTTGACAAAACAAACCAAAGGATTTTTGACCCTTACAGGAATTTCAATCATAATCTCTCATTCAATTATAAAGAGAGAAATTTCATCGCAAGAACAACCGATATTAAAAAGAACAACAATTCCATTGAACTGACAGGTGAAATAGAGCTGCTTGAAGACCTGAATTTTGATGCCGTTGAAATTCTAATCAATTTAGGGGATTCAGTCCGTCATTACTTCCCATGTGAATACAAAATGGAGGATGGTATAATCAAATTCAAGTCAAGTATCAAGCTTGACATTGAAGATGAAAATAGATTCAACAAAACATTTAGAGTAAATATCAGATTGAAGGAAAACGACATGATTCTTGGAAGATCATTCATCAAGTCATCCAAGATAAAATCAATCAAGGACAAATATATTGATTATATTGAAAATGAACATATCGTTGAGGATTATGAAGATTATGTACTCTACTTCTACTTCAATCAGAATTTCTACCTTATATTTTCCGTAATTCCAAAAAACAGTATCCAAAAACTTTATAGAGATGAAAAAAGACAAATCGAATTTTATCATGAAAAAAGCAAAAAACCCATTGTCTTTTTCGAAAGTTTTCTTGGCAAATCCTATTCCGGTCAGCCAAAGTACATATATGAAAGAATGCTGGAATTGGATTTGGACAAGTATTATGACTTTGTCTGGAGTTATGAAGGTGAACTGACAATTCCTGGAAACCCTCTGATAACACAAAGGACTTCAATTCAGTTCAACGATTTCTTAAGAAAGTCAGAATATTGGATTTCAAATATAAGCATTCCTATTTTAAAGCGTAGTGACGATATCATATATGTTCAAACCACTCACGGAACTCCCTACAAGCAAATGGGATCAGATATCGAGTCTCAAAATAAAAATGTCAACAGGGGAAGGGCTCCCATAGAAGCAAAAACATGGAACTATCTCATAACTCCAAATGATTTTTCACGTGATGTGTTTACAAGGGCATATGAATATGAAGGGGAGGTCATAAACAGAGGATATCCTGCAAATGACATATTCTATAGAGACTGTTCAGACAAGAAAGCAAAACTATTGGATGAGTTGAATATTCCTAAAGACAAGAAGATAATTCTATATACTCCCACATTCAGGGATTATGATGTAGATGATGACGACAATCGTAATTTCAGTCTATTGCTTGATTTAAAGAAATTATACGACAGTCTGTCCGATGACTGCATTTTGATAATAAGGCTGCATTACATCATTTCAAAGAATCTCAAACTTACAGATGAACTCAAGGAATTCATAATTGACCTGTCAGATTATGATGACATTGCGGATTTATATCTCATATCAGACATATTGATTACGGATTACTCTTCAGCGTTCTTTGATTATGGACACAGCAAAAAGCCTATCCTATTCTTTGTCCCAGACTTTGAAGAGTATTCCAAATTCAGAGGATTATATTCCGAAGTCAAGGAATGTCTGCCGGGTCCGGAACTTTTCACAAATGATGAGCTGATTGAAGCTATCAAGAATATAGAAACGGTTAGTGAAGAGTATCATGACAAATATGAGGAATTCTACAACAAGTTCTGCAGTTTGGGCCATGGAACAGCATCCGATGATGTAATTAACACAATTTTCAGTGAGGCAATGAAATGAACTCTTCTGATTATGAATACAAAGTCACTGCAATCGTTTTGGTCTATAATGGTCAGCCATATCTGAATGCCTGTTTGGAATCACTTGTTGAGCAGACTTTGGAGGGATTGGAAATATTGCTGATTAATGATGCAAGTACCGATGACAGTTTAAGCATATGTAAGGAATTTGAACGTGATTATGACAATGTTAAAGTAATCAATAAGGAAATGAATGAAGGTCTGGCTTCAAGCGCAAACATGGGAATAAAGCTTGCAAAGGGAGAGTATATAATTCTTGTAGACAACGATGACATAATCCCATGCGATGCCTATGAGAAACTCTACACCAAGGCCAAACAAACTGATTCAGATATCTGCATAGGCAAGGCAAATTTCCTCAGACGTGCAAGTCAGGATGAAATGGACTTCCATGAAAATTACGTATGGGCAGAAGAACGCACAATTGACGATGTCAGTGAGTTTCCGGAAGTTTTCCATGACTCATTCTACTGGAACAAAATAATAAGAAGGGACTTGCTTATAGAAAAAGACATCAAATTGCCTTTCGGCATGATATATGCAGACAGAAGCTTCTCCCATAAGGCTTATATTCATGCAAATAGGATTTCAATAATTCCGGATTGTGTTTATATGTGGAGAGTAAGGCTTAATTCATTAAGCATGAAAAGAAAAGAGCTTGAAAATTATATAAACAGGATAGATTCATATAAGCTGGAGCTTGATGAACTGGTCAGTCATTATAGTGACTATTTCAAATTTTTAATAAGAAGAATCATCATCCCTATAGGTGGAATGCTGGAGGATAAGGAATTTGAAGAATATTTCTTCAGTGACGTTTATGATTTCATGAATAGGCAAATCAAGTCAATTGAAGATATATATGACAATGATTTGACTAATGAATATAACATAATTCTCTATATGATTTTAAACAATCAAAAAGAAAAGTTAAAGGAATTTTTAAACCTCAATCTTGAAGCAAATAAAGATATACTTGACGAAAATGGCAAGAGCTATTGGAATTTGCCTCAGTTCAGAAATCCTGAATTCAATATACCTGATGAGTTTTTCGAAATCAAATTCCTCGAAAGGCAGTTCGTCAATATGGATATTTCCTTAAACAGAGATTCTATAATTTTCAATAATATCACTATTCCTGAAAATTTTGAAATGGAGACAGGATATGTGGTATTCAAGGATCTGACAACCAAAAGTGAAGCTTATGCTAACAATTGCCTATATTATGAAGTTGAAAAGATGGATGGAGCCAACAACAGTTACTGTGTTGAAGTTCCTCTTGATAATTTGAACATTTTTGAGATATATGACATTTACTTCAAGTCTATCAATAAAAATCAGATACCCAATGAATTCAGAATATCCAAATCCAACATTGACAATCTGATTAGGGACAATGAGGATGTACTCATCACATTTTCAATAAGCGATCACTTGGAAATCATTACACAGATGTTCGATGATGCATTTGAATTCGAATGCAGTGATGAGTGCTTGAAACTCAAGGCTGAAAACAGCTTGAAAATAAAGAAGAATGTTAAGATTTATCTTGAAAAGGAAGGAACTTCCGAAAGGTTCCTTCTTATGGGTAACGATGAAAAAACTGCATTTGGCATGGCGTGGAAATTCTTTTTGGACAAAAATGCAGTTTATGACATTAACATGGTAATTTTCAACGATTACATCAAACTGGAAAAGAGAATAAAATTAAATAAGAAGCATATGAAAAATTTCAAGGAAATTTCACATAAATATAAAGACATCAATGTTAAGATTTATGAAAAATCCACAAACATTGCATTAAAAACTAATTAGGTGTAAATATGGATAAGGTAGGTATTATTGGAGCTGGAAGTTTAGGAACTGCCATTGCTCAAACAGTTGCTCAGAATGCAGGCGAAGTTATTCTTCAGCTGAGAAGACAAAGCCTTGCAGATTCAATTAACGATACAGGATTTAATAGCGAATATTATCCGAATACCAAACTGATGGATAATATCTGGGCAACAACAGATTACAATGATTTGAAAGACTGTGGAATCATATTCCTCTCAATACCCTCATCCGCTTTCAGGCGGGTTTTGCAGGACATCAGGGAAATTATTTCACAGGACACAATTCTTGTCACAACAGCAAAGGGCATTGAATATCCTTCCCTGAAATCAATGGGAAAGCTTGTTGAGGAATACTATAATGGAGATTATGTTGCTCTTTCAGGTCCTAATTTCGCATCTGAAATTGTTCTAAATCAACCGACAGTCTCCAACATCGCTTCAAAAAGCAGGAAAAATGCCGAAGAGGTAAAGAAGGTATTAACCACCAAACAGTTTAAGGTCAAGATAATCGATGATGTTGTAGGTCTTGAGATATGCGGCGTCATCAAGAACATCAATGCAATAGCAAACGGTATCTGTGAAGGAATGAACGTCAATGAAAATGCAAGATATGGTGTTTTGACAAAAGGATTCAATGATACAGTCAATATTATCCAAAGCGTTGGCGGAAAAGGATCCACTGCAGTAGAGTACTGTGGTTTCGGAGACCTTGTATTGACCTCAACATCCTTTGAAAGCAGAAACCATACACTTGGAATGCTTTATGGCCAGAGATTGATTGTAGATGAAAAGGCTAGCGGAATCGTATTTGAAGGAAAGAATTCCATAATGGCCATGAAGGACATATGTGAGAAAAATGACATTGACAGTGTAATCGTTAACTTTGTATATGACGTTATAGTAAAGAGAATGCCTCCTAAATTGGCTTTTAACATTTTATGGGAAAATATTGAATAGGTGATAATTATGATTGGTGTAATACTGGCTGCTGGAATGGGCACAAGACTGATGCCGTTGACCAAGGAAATTCCAAAGGCCTTGCTTGAAATTAATGAAACTACTCTTCTTGAGAGAATGATTAAAAACTGTGTGGATGCAGGCATATCCAAATTTATAGTTATTGTGGGATACAATAAGGATAAGGTGATTGACCTGTGCCCAAAGATTGCCGAAAAGTATGATATTGAAATAACCCCAATGGAAAACAAAAAGTATGAGGTGACAAACACTTCCGTTTCCACATTCATTGCAAGCAAATCCATTGAAGAAAACCTGGAAGACTTCGTTTTGGTAAATGGGGACAATGTCGTTGACCCCGAAATCATATCCCGTATCGTTGCCTGCAGTCATACCGGAATGATTATTGACAATTATAAACAGTTAAATGAGGAGTCATTCAAATTAATAATTGACGATGAAAAATTCAATGATGACAGGTCAATTTCAAATGGTGTCATCAATTCCATCGGTAAGGCTTTGGACATTCCGTCATCAAGCGGAGAATTCATTGGAGTCTCCAAGGTAATAAAAGATGACATTGCTGAATTCAATGATATACTGTCAGGTCTTATTGATGAAGACCCACAAAACTATTATGATTTTGCTTATGAATACTTAAGCAGGATTAAGACAATTGACTTTGTACTGACAAACGGATTGGAATGGACTGAGATTGATGACCATACCGATTGGGAGAATGCTCAAATTCTTGTAGACAAATTAGAAAATTAACAACAAAATTAAAGGTGTAACGATGTATAAAAAGATTTTACTTCCGACCGACGGGTCAAAATATGCTGATGATGAGGCTGAAAGGGCAACAAGACTTCTTGCTGAGGGAGGCGAAATAATTGTCTTATCTGTTGCAGGTAAATTGACCTCAACCGCTTTTCAATTCAGGTCTAATGTGAGAAAAATCAATAAGGAGTTGTATGAGGAGGCCGAAAAAAACGTTGAACACATGCTGTCTCTGTTTGACGATTCTTTGAATGTGACAGGTAGAGTTGAAGAAGGTTTTGCTGCTGAAACCATCATCAGAGTTGCAGAAGAGGAAAATGCGGATTTAATCATTATTTCTGCTACCGGAAAAAGCGGACTTCACAGATTTATTCTGGGCAGTGTAACTGAACAAGTTTTAAAGACTTCTGAAATCGACGTGTTATTGGTACCCAACAAATAGATATTGATTAAAATGGATAGAAAAAAAGTAGCAATCGTGATTATTTTCATTCTGGTCATAGTCATTGGCGTTTTTGTATTCATCTCTGCAAATACCTCAGAGTCCAAAATCACTATTACCAGCAACCATACCCTGAAAAATGGGGATGCGTTAACATTGGTTCTTAGGGATAATTACAAAAATGTATACCCAAATAAGGAAATCAACGTTAAGATTTTAAGTGAATCAGGATCTGCAAAAAATTACAATGCAACAACTGATGCAAAAGGACAGGCAACCATTAAGCTGTCTGCTTTTGAAAATGGTAATTATACAGTTCATGCAGAATATAAGGGAACCCTATTCCTATCTCCTTGCAAATCTGTCAATGAACTTGAAATCAATGACGGATTGTAAACCTATTAAAAGCTATATTTTTAGCTTTTAAAAATTATTTTTTAATTATCTTCAAGCTATTCCTTCTGAATTGAGGATATATTCAATTTTTTCAGTTAGATTTTTACAATCCGGATTATATCTTTTAATTATTTTTTTATATCCAATTATCCGATATTTCTTGAAGGAAATTATATTAAGAACAAAAATTAAAATAGTAAATAATAATTCTGTATATTGTGTGGTTTTTAGATGGCAACTATCAATAAAAAAATTTTATAATAATGAAACTGAGTATAGTGATGGTTCTTCAATTGAGAATGAAATACTGGATATGGTAAAAAATACTGACGATTTAGAATCAATTTTAATTAATGATTCACGTTGGCCCGTATTTTATCATTTATCTCATTTAAGGGAAAATCTACTAAATTGGTATCCTTTTAATGAAGATGCCAATCTTTTAGAGATTGGGGCCTGTTGTGGAGCATTGACAGGACTGTTCTGCAATAAGGTTTCAAAAGTTACAGCCGTTGAACTAACCGATAGAAGATCACAAATAATATATAACCGGCATAAAATTATTCAAATCTTGAAATTTACCCTGGAAACCTCAATAATATGGAATTCGATGAAAAATTTGATTATATCATTTTATGCGGCGTTCTTGAATATGCTACACAATTTACACCAACAGATAATCCCCATGTTGATTTTTTAAAAAAAATAAAGACTATGTTGAAAGAAGATGGAGTTATTTTAGTTGCTATTGAAAATAGAATTGGATTAAAATATTTTTCAGGATCAAAAGAAGACCATTTAGCAAAAAGTTTTGTAGGAATTGACAATTATCCAAACAGTAATAAAGTCAAAACCTTTTCTCGATTTGAATTAGAGGAAGTTATTAAAGAATCAGGTTTTAATAATTATAAATTCTTTTATCCGTATCCTGATTATAAAATCCCGACAGTCATTCACACTGATGATTTGATTGAAGAAATGCCTGTCTTGACAAATGCCCCAAATTTTGATTATCAAAAAATTAAACTATTTGATGATGGAAACTTGAATTTAACACTATCAAAAGAGAATATATCCAAATATTTCGCTAATTCATTTTTAGTCGAACTTAGAAATAGCGAAGCCATACCAAAAACAGATAAAATCAAATATTCTAAATTAAGTGCCCGCAGAGAAAAGAGATTCAGAATCGGAACACAAATCTATGAAAAGGATGATGATCTTTTTGTATCCAAATTTCCTTTGAATTCCACCTCTGAAAAACATGTTGAAAAGATGCAATATTACTCAAAAAATAATTTTGGTAAAATAAAATGTTTGGATAGTGTTTTGGAAAATAAAAATTTAATTTATTCATATCTTGATGAATTAAATTTATCTACCATCATAACAAATTTATTACTTAAAGACAAAACCAAAAAACAAGCTTTTGATGAATTAAAAAGCATTTATGATGCTATTGCATTTAATTCTTCTGAAACTGACAATTATCATACATCTGAATTTTCAGAGATATTTGGAACAGAAGAAATAGATGAGCCTCTACATTGCCATGAAGTCTCTAATTTAGATGTTATTTTAAATAATCTGTTTTATGTAAATGATGAAATTTTAGCTATTGACTATGAGTGGTGTTTTGATTTTCCAATTCCTGTTGAATATATATTTTGGAGAGCACTTCATTTTGAATTTTCTTATAATAATGCCTTTAAAAAGCTTATAACAATTGAAGAAATTTTCGATAATTTAAAATTAAATAAAAAATGGATCCCAACATTTAAAAAATGGGAAAAGCATTTTAGAAAATATGTAGGCATATTTGCTCTTCCTCATAAAAAGATTGTAACTGGAAAACAAATTATTCATGATTTAAACCATTATAAAAAATTGGCTAAAGGTAAAGAAAAAGAGATAAAAAATCTGAAAAAAGAGATAAAAAGTCTGAAAAACCAGAATAAAAAACTTGAAAAAAATAATTCGACAATGAAAAGCAAGTTAAAATTAATGGAAAACTCAAATTCTTGGAAAATTACTTCACCATTACGGGATATTATGAAAAAAATGAGGTAAATTTATTTTGTAGCTATTTTTAACTAACAAAAATACATAAATATTGAAAAAAATAAAATATATCTTGTAGAAAACTTCTACATACAGTTTGACTATTTGGTGTTTTAAATGAATAAAAAGATATGTTTTATTTTGGCCTTACTCCTAGTATCTGTAATGATGATAGGAAGTGTAAGCGCAGGATTTTTTGATTTTTTAGGAGGGGGAAACACTGATAATCAATTCATAAATGATGAAAATACCTTCATCGTTGGTTTTGATGCAGAATTCCCTCCCTACGGATATATGGACACTGATGGAAACTATACTGGTTTCGATTTAGATCTGGCAAAAGAAGTTTGTAAAAGAAACAACTGGACATTCAAAGCCCAACCGATTGACTGGGATGCAAAAGATGCCGAATTAGATTCAGGATATATTGACTGTATCTGGAACGGATTCACTATGGATGGAAGAGAAAACGACTATACATGGTCCAAACCATATTTTGACAACAAACAGATATTTGTTGTAAAATCCAATTCAAACATTAACAGCATTGGTGATTTAGCTGGAAAAACTGTTGAAACACAAAAAGATTCTTCAGCCCTAACGGCTCTTAAGAAAGACAACAAAACTATCAAAGACACTTTCAAAGCATTAACCGAAGTGGCTGACTATAACATTGCATTCATGGACTTGCAGTCCGGCACATGTGACGCCATATCGATGGATATCGGTGTTGCAGAATATGACCTTAAAAACAACAACGATTCAGGAGATGACTTCAAAATTTTGAATGAATCGATGACTACTGAAAAATATGGTATAGGATTCAAAAAGGAAAATACTGCATTAAGGGATAAAGTACAGACTACCCTGGACGAAATGTTCAAGGACGGTACAGTCAACAAAATTGCACAAAAATACGGCATATCTCAAGATGCATTAATCCAACCATGAACAAACAATGAAAGAAGAGATTACAGTAATTGAACTAATGTTAAGCTATGGTTACGACATAAAATATTTTTACTTACTTTTCTTTCATCTTTCCATCCCACAAATGGCTTTTACCAGCAATATGACAGAAGGTTCTCCCAAAAATCTTTTTCCTCCGACAATGGGACGAGGAATCGTTTTTAGGAAAATTTTATAATAAAGATATATTTTAATATATTTCCACTAGTTTTTCCATAACATATAATTAAATTTACACTTATTTTAATTGATTTTATTAGTACAACATACATTTTATTTAATTCTATTTTTCATTATATCACATGAATATAATAGATTCAAAATTCGGATTCATCATATGTAGTCATGCAATATATTTTTTCAAATAAAACAAAATAAGATTAACTTTATTTAATACAGTGAATAAAATATTAATATCAATGTAGTGAGGGTGTATTTTTAAATGAAATGTCCTAACTGTAAAGCTGAAAATAATGAAAGTGCTAAATTTTGCAAGAAATGCGGTACTGCGCTTGAAAAAAGTGATGTAAATCATGAAACATTGATCAATTCCGGGAATGGTGAAAAGAAATCTGACAATACCAAAATCCTTATTGTCGCATTGATTGTAGTGGCTGTAGTTTTAGCGGGTGCATTTATATATCTTCAGGGATTCGGCAACGGCTCTCATTCACAGGATAGTAACTCACATAGCGGTGCATCCAATTCAGCATCTCAGGCCGATTCACCATCACAGCAAAGTTCTTCACAGTCAAGCGGCTCCAATTCTGCCAACTCCAATTCTATGAAGATTATAAGCGGAAGCTTCTCAACAGGCAGTGAGTTGAGCGACTTGACCTATGCAAATATTTTTGTAGGTACGGAACATGCCGGCAAAAGCGCAATCTTGCAGATTTGGTACAGTAGAGACGGATCTACTTTAAACAATGGTAATATGGTGCCTGTTACTGTTCACTCTAATGGATATCTTGAGGTTCAAAGTGCAGATGCATATAAATATTATCCAGACCATGCTACCATCAATCTATATGATAGCAACTCAAATCTTTTAGACACAAAAAGTGTATCTCTGACACCGACTAGCGGTACTCAAACCTTCTAGTCCATACACTTTTTTATTTTATTATTTTTTTTAGGATTTTACTATTTTTGTTAGCAGACAGTAACTCCTCAGGGACCCTGCTTGCATAATCCACATTCATCATTCTGATTGGTGATGCAGTGAGGAAATATTGTAAAAGAGATTGTCCACTAGCAATATCTTTTCACAAAAAATTAATTAAACTCAATGAAAAAAGGACAAAAGTATCCATTGAAACATTATAATATTTTAAAAAAAGAGATCAAAACGATTTTAAAAAAAGAAAAATTTAAAAAAATGGTTTAATGTTATGCATCAGCATACAATAAACCGATAGCTCTGTATAAAAACAACAGTATAAAAGGCACTCCGACAAAAATGCCTATGAAAACACCAACATATGGAATCAATCCTATCAGTCCGATGACAAGTGACAAAAGAAATGCTATTATATAAATTACAATCAAGGTGACTATAATCTTTACAAAGCCTATGTTTCTCATGTCCCTTATTATTTGTCTGAATCTCAGACCTTCGGTTCCGCTTCCGGTTTTTGCAAATCTTACCAGTCCTGTAAATGACATCAATGAAAATATGATAAATAGGATAATTGCAACAACTATAGTAACAGTTAACGCATTGGTGAATGTGTTCATTGTTGATTTTGGAATCGCAGCCATTATTGTGGTCATATTGTTTGCATCCTTAGATATTGCATCGATGCTGATATATACGATTTTAGTGAGTGAGGAAAACAGTCCGGTTGCAGAAGCGACAATTATGACAATGATTGCAGGTATGATGAAATAAATTATATCTAAAATCAATGCTTTAATACCTATGACAAATTGTTTTACATAATCAAAATCAGGAAGTGTATCATCACCTTCAGTTCCACCTTTAATGACCTCAACTGAGTATCCTATAACTACAATTGCAACGATTAAAGAAACAAGGCTTAAAATGATGGATGCAGTGGCATCCTTAAGACCATATGACGGAAGAATAGTTGACAAACTCATCAGAATAACTAAAACACAGAATATTAAAAATTTTCGAGTATCGCTAATAGGATATTTAATAGCGTCCATTATAATTTCACGTAAATTCATATTTATCACATAACTTAACTGCTTGATAGATATATATTTTTAGATAATAGTATTTAAAATTTAAAGTATATTCTGTTCGGATTAATAATGCATAGGGGTTTTTCCTATCTTATATTTGCATAATATTAATATATGTGAATAATATAAATATATTGATAAGGAGCATAATATGAACAAAAAAATATTTTCATTAATTCTTATTATATTAATTTCCTTTTGTTTGTTAAGTATTGTCGTAGCGGACAGTGCAATTCATGATAACAACAATACAAATCATGACAAATCTGTCGATAAAGATAAAGTCGATAAAAAAACAGACAAGAACAAGAAAACAAATAAAACGAATGATAAATCCAAAAAGAACTATATTTTAGCTCTGGGAAGTGGAAATGACATTCCCTTTAGCGACGGGTATAGAGGAATTAAGATTGACCATTCAAAACCTTCTGCAAAATCAGGAGATGAATTCAAACGTGCATCTGCTTCACAGGTGGGCGATTCAAATGCACTAAAACAAAAAATATTCGATAAATACGACAAAAATTCTAAAGATAATACCAATGACTCGTCTGCAGCATCAGGCAACCAGAATGTTGTTAAAATAGACGACGATACTGAAGCTGTTTTTGATTTTGAAGTTTTACAATCAGTATCAGGTAATGTATCAGATTATTTTGCATATCAAGTATCATTTAGAAACATTAATCAGCAAGACATAAATCAAACCAATAATCTAACCAATGTAACAAATGCAACAAACATTACCAATACAACCAACATCACAAATTTAACTCAGCTATTCGACAATCAAACAAATGCTACACTCCTGAAAGGATTATTTGATTATTTGGCTTCCCTTGCCAATGCACTCTTTGATGCGTGGAAACCTATTATCGGCACATTAATGAATGCCTTTCTAATGCTTGCAGGTACTTTGGAAATGCTGGGAGATCTGTTTGAAAACTTTTTGATGGACCTTCAGTCTTTTATGGATGCCTTTGATATACTTTTAAAGATGCTTGAATCGTTATGGAATGAGCTTGATGGGCTTTTTAAATTATTAGCTATTCTAATGAATCTCATCCAACAGATTTTAGACCTGATTCAGGCGATAATAAATTTCATTATACAGCTCATCAATGCAATTATCGCATTCATAATGGCACTTTTACAATGGCTGTACAACTTAATAATGTTCCTTTTAGAATTACTCTATCAACTTTTAGCCTTAATTGAAGCGCTTTTAGCATTATTGGCAGCACTTGGTAGTTTCTTGATTTATGTTATAGAAAGTGCAGCAATTATAATAACTGCATTCGTAATCATTACAATTGGAGCATTTGTTTACAACAGAATAAGATAATCTTCATCTTATTTTTTTTCTTTTTTTTCTAATGACATTGATATGTATATTAATGGATGATTCCAAGAGATACACTTTAATGAGCAAATTTCTGTCAGTGAGTTGGCCGTCCTAAACCTTCTTTTTATGATGTTCATATATATTTAAATATTTACAAAAAGAAAAAAGATTAATAGATATACTTTAACGGATTTGGAATAATGTCTTCGAACAATGAAACTTTAAAGAAATCTGACGACAAGAATTATGAAACCCTTTTCAAAGCATATAAAAAGGAAAGAACGAATGCCTTAAAGTTCTATAAAAAAAGTTTAAATCTCCAAAAAAATTTAGATTCAAATAAAAAGGAAAAAAAACTTTTTATAGATAAGAAAAATAAGTATCAAAAAGAAAAGGGAAAGATAACAAAACCTCCAATTCTAAATAAACTCAAAAAGGGTCAGTTCGACGATTTGGTCATTGCCATCAAGACTCCGATTTCTACAGAGCAGCATAATGAGGAAGAATATTTGTTTGCCTTAAACCTGAAGGATGCATTGGAAAAAATCGGCTTTAACGTGCTGCTTCATGAACGGGAAAACTGGTACTGTGATGTGGAAACAGACATTTCAATCGTTTTAAGGGGAGCGTATGAATATGAACCCGATTTGGATGAAATTAACGTAATGTGGAATATAACCCATCCAACCAAAGTTTGCGATGAGGAACTTGAGAAGTTTGACATAGTATTTATTGCATCACAGTCCCATTCAAAAAGGATAAATGACAAAATAGATACGACAGTTCTGCCGTTATTGCCATGCACAAATCCGGACATGTTCTATAGATATGAAGATTACCGATGCTATGATGATTTGCTATTCATCTCAAATTCCAGATCCGATTTTACAGAAATCATAAAAGACATAATCAAAAACGGGAACAGCCCTGCAGTATACGGTTCAAACTGGGAAAAATTCATCGATGAAAAATATATCAAAGCACAGCACATAGACAGTGACAATCTGTACAGGCATTATTCCTCATGCAAGATATTTTTAAATGTGCATGGAGGAAACATGGAGAAACTGGATTTCCCATCAGTCAGGATGTTTGATGCACTTGCATGTGGCGCTTTCATCATTTGCGATAATCTGGCTTCGGTTGAATCACTATTTGGAGGAAATGTTGTAAGATATGAGGATACTAAGGACCTTGAGGAAAAAATTGAATTCTATTTAAAAAATGAGGATAAACGTAGAGTTATGGGTGAAAAAGGAAGAGAATTGGTTTTGAGTAAACATACATTTGATGAGAGAGTTAAAATTATTGTGGATTCACTGAGAGAGCTTAAAATAGAATAGGAGGATTGTTATTTATGAAAATTGTTTCAATTACAACAATTAAAAATGAAGCGGACATAATTGAGTCATTTGTCAGATATCATCAAAACATTTTTGACCTGATGATCATATTGGATAATGGAAGTACAGATGACACAAGTTACATTTTAAATGAATTGATCAACGAAGGATTGCCCATTAAAGTAATTTTGGACAAGGACAAGTACTTCGAACCGGCTATAAAATATAACTTTTTGCTGGACAAGGCAATAAATGAATTCCAAGCGGATATCATATGTCCTCTGGATGCCGATGAATTCCTAACATGCGATGAAGGAAATCCAAGAAGATACGTTGAAAAGATTCCAAAGGATACATATTTCACCGTAAACCGGGTAAGTTACGTGCCTACAGAACATGATGATGAAACTGACCTCTTTGTTCCCTCCAGAATCCAATATCTTCGAGACCCCTCCTTGGAAATACAGGGCAAAATCATCATCACAAGACAATTGGTTGAGGATTACGGTGCAAGACTGACCATTGGAAATCATTATCTGAAAATGGATAAGTTAAAAAAGCATAATGTGTCCAATATTGAAGACAATGACCTCTGTATTGCACATTTTCCATTGCGAAGTATCAAGCAAACAATGTCCAAGGTCCTGACTAACTATCCAAACAGCCTTGCCCGAAAGAATGTGGACCCCAATAGGATAAGTTACCATTACACAATCATGTACAACAAAATCAAGCAAAGAGGCACACTTGACATGGAGGATGTCACTGACTATGCAACACAGTATGACCTGAGGCATAACCGTGGACGTGAAGACTTTGACAGGGATGTTGAAATCAAATTATTCAAGCAGCCGATGAACATCGCATTCTGCAAGGATATTGACATGAAATACGAATATCATGAAAATCCCCTTTCAAATCTGCTGGAAAATACAGTATATATGGCTACAGAAATCCATAAATTTAAAAGTCACACCCCTCAGGTCAAAAAGGAAAAACCTAAAAAAGCCGAAGAAGTCAAGGTTTCAGAAGAAAAGGACAATACTTCAAAAAAGTCATTTTCCGAAAAATTCCTGAGCCGAAGCAACAGTTTTACATACTATAAGAATTTCCATGACAGCTACAAAGCCAGCATGAATAGAAAAGACAAGGAAATCGAGTCATTGAAAAAGAAGGTCAAAAGCTATCAGTCACAAGTAAAGACACTGAAAAACAAAGCGAACAAAACTTCCGAAATCATCAAAAACCAAAAGAGGGAGCTGTCAAAATTAAACAAAAGCGTGGATATAAACAGCGAACTTAGGTATGCTTTTGTGTTCAACGATACCATAAGAGAATCCCAATGGCTTAAAAGAAAGGACTTCTCACTGATAAACAGTGCTGCCAATTATTCGCTGATGTATTCATTATACAGAATATTGAATGATGCCCAGCCAAAAAAACATTCTGGAAATGGGTCTGGGTCAGACTTCAAAGCTCACTACACAATATGCCAACCATTTTGACGACGTTAAGCTAACAATTCTTGAGGGAGACCCTGTCTGGATTGACGTGTTCAGCGAAAATCTAAACGTTACCGACAACATATCCATCAGCCATATGGAACTGGAAGAGTTTGAATATTACAATACCAAGTCCATTCGCTTCAAGGATGTTTTGGATGTCGTCGGTGATGAAAAATTCGATTTGATTGTCATTGATGGGCCTCAGGGTTTCTTTGAAGATGACAACGGAAGGCATTTGCTTGACTATTCACGAACAAACATATGGCAGCTGATTCCGGACAACATCTCAGAAGAGTTCATTATCATGATTGATGATTTTAACAGAAAAGGCGAAAAGAGAACATTCAAGCGCGTAAAGGAACTTCTTAATGAAAATGACATTGAGTTTTACGACTATACATGCAAGGGCATAAAGCACCAGTATGCGGTTTTCTCAGAGAATTTCAGATACATTTCATGGATATGATGACAAAGATTTCAGTAATTCTACCGGTTTTCAATGGGGAAAGGTTCATCGCAAAGGCCATTGAATCAGTTCTGGACCAATCCCTAAAAGATTTTGAACTGATTATTGTTGATGACGGCTCGACAGACTCAACCAGGGAGGTCATAGATTCGTTTGATGATGAAAGAATCATCCTTATCAGCCAGCCAAATCAGGGCCCCGGCCAGGCAAGAAACAGTGGACTTGAAGTCGCATCGGGAGAATATGTGATGTTTTTGGATGCGGATGACTGGTTTTGCAGTGATGCTCTGGAAACTGCTTACAATGAAGCCAAAAGCAAAAGCACAGACATCAGCATATTCCAGATAATCAAATACTTCAACGGCGAATACTCCCAAAATGACTGGTTCAGTCTGAATAATTTTGACGAGTCCTTTGAAAACAGGGTATTCAATCCCCACGAATGCAGGGATTTCCTGTTTGACATATCTGTAAGTGCCTGCCAAAAGATATTTGACCGGGAATTCCTACTCAAAATCAGTGCACGCTTTCCTGAAGGAATCTATTTTGAGGACATGCCCTTTTTCTTTTATACATTTCTCAAATCCGAAAGAGTGTCCCTTATCAAAAGGCATCTCTATGTTCGCCGGAAACATGAGGGATCCATCACCGAGTCTGTGGATTTGAAATTCCTTGACACTGTTCCTGCAGGCCAAATCCTGATGGACATATTTATAGAAAATGACTGGTATGATATGTATAAGTTTGACCTTCTTGCCTTTAAGATAAATGGTCCTCGATATGCTTTGATGGGCATTGAAGAAAAATATAGAAAACAGCTTTACTCATTGATTAAAAATGACTACGAATCAATTAAATCAAGTCAATATTATGATGACTATCTTGAGAATTTGGGTCCCGTGAAAAGGAAGTTCTTTTCAGACATTCTGAAATCCGAGGACTATGAAAGTTTCAAAACTCTATACCAGACAAAATCATAGCCTGCAAAGTAGCTGACCAGTATTGAAGTCAGACTGACCAAAGCGAATATTATGAAGACCTCAATCGGAGTAAATGCTAAAAACAATATGCATAATACAATCTCCAATCCATAAAAGATTAACTTGCCATTCCTTTGGGGAACATAGCTTAAAAATCCGAGAATTATCGGTGTGACAATGATGGCCAGTATGAACATTGTGGCAAGTTCAAGGCTTATGATGTTTTCCAGAGGCAGTTTAAGCACTTCAACAAAGAGATACATCTCGAATATTGTTAAAAAGAATCCCTGAACCGCACCGGCGATTGCCTGTGCTAAGGTATGCTTTTTCAAAAGGACCCTTGACCAGATAAGTATTGGATAGAGTATTCCAAAGACCGCACCGAAAGGTCCCAAAAGCAAAATCAAAGCACCTACAGGACCGCTCAAACCTGTGGTATGGACGCTTATTTTCCATTTGAATGTAATAATCATAACAACCATTGTGTTTATCGCATAGCACAAAAGAAGTATTGTCAAAAAATTGCTCAGGTTCACGAAGTAGGACACCAGAAATCCAATGAAATATGAAATTATTCCCACAATCAGAGGAACAAAGCGGTCGGTCCTGTTTGAAATGTCCTTGTCTGTTCCAATCTTTTTAGCCCAGCCCACTATGATGAGAATCGGAAATATTGATGAAAAGACAAGTGAAATCATCTCCAGAACTATGAATTTGGACATATTGAATATGCCGTTTTCATATGAAAGAACTACTGACATTATCAAAAATAAAGGAATGCAGAGTATCGGAGGATTTGTAAAGTCGGAAATCCTTTTTGCAATTTTTAGCCTGTTCATATAATTATTTATATTAT
>NZ_JAXJXF010000077.1:0-14528 GCF_036307625.1 Methanobrevibacter sp. | reverse complement strand
GATGATGTTGCATACCAGTACTTTGTTTTAACAAGTGCAGGCTTAAAAGTCAAAAAGGCTGCAATAGTCTACATAAACAACGAATACGTTAGGGGAAGTGAGCTGGATATGGCCCAGCTGTTCAACATCGAGGATGTGAGTGATATGGTCCGCCAAAGGCAGGATGAAATCACAAGCAACATCTCCAGGTTCAGTGATTTAGGACAAAGTGAACCTGACATTGATATCGGACCGCACTGCTTTGACCCATATCCCTGCAGCTACTGGCAGCACTGCACACAAGACCAGCCGACTCCAAATGTCTTTGACATTGCGGTGATGCAGAGGCGATCAAAATTCAAAAAGTACTATGAAGGAAAGATTTCATTCGAGGATTTGGAAAATGAAGACCTCAACCCGAAATACCTCGAACAGATTGACTTTGAGCTTCATGACAGGGAGCCGAAAATAATCAAATCCGCAATAGATGATGTATTGAACAGTCTGAACTATCCATTATACTTCATCGATTATGAAACATGTCAGCATGCAATTCCAGAAATCGAAGGCACAAAACCATATCAGCAGATTCCATTCCAGTACTCGCTGCACATCATTGAAAAGGAAGGTTCTCCATTAAAGCATAAGGAATTTTTGGCGGGCTCTGATGATGAAGATATAATAGAAACATTTGCTCGCAATATGATTGGGGATATGCCTGAAGATGGAAGTGTAATAGTCTACAACAAGGCATTTGAAGCGACAAGAAACAAGGAAATAGCTGAGATGTATCCTAAGTTTAGGGAGGATATGGACAGGTTCAACGATAATATGGTTGATTTGATGGTGCCCTTCAGGGAACGTAACTATTATACAAGGCAGATGGAAGGCTCCTATTCAATCAAAAAGGTTTTGCCTGCACTATTTCCAGATGATCCTGAACTTGATTACAATGAATTGTCATTGATTCATAAGGGCGATGAGGCGTCAAATGCATTTTTAAGTTTGAAGGACAAAACCCCAGAAGAGCAAAAGCCAATAAGAAAAGCATTGCTTGACTACTGCAGGCTTGACACTTTAGCTATGGTGAAGATTTGGGAAAAATTCAGGCAAGTGACTGATGATGTTCAATGAAAAAAGTGGATTTGATATTAAATTAATGTTGATTCAGTTGCTTTTGTTTGTTATTCAACGAATTAATATTTCTTTAAAACCAAATCAAAAGAATTATATAAGTTTGTGAATAAAATCCTATTTGATGTTGTTAATATTAAAAAATATCAAATTGATGTTAATGGCATTAAAAAAATTCATCTTCATTTTTTAAAAAATGAGTATTATTTAGGGAGTTAAATGATGAAATTCGCAAAAATATCCATCATATTGCTTCTGCTGATATTTTTGATGGGTGCTGTTTCAGCTACTGAAGAAATTACCGGCAATGCAATAATTGATGATAATGCTATAGCACATGATGAAAGCACTCCTGGCGTTATAGGATTGCAAAGCACACAGAATGATGAATATGGGGTAAATGAAATCAATACATTCACAGACTTTGCCAAGGATATGAATGAATCTGTAAATGTAATGGACGTGAAACATGATTATAAATTCAATAACGAAAGCGATAAAGGACATATTCGTATTGATAGAAATAATTTTGTAATAGAGGGAAATAACCACGTTATTGATGGTAGCGGTCAATCAAATATCTTTGCGATTGCTGGATCAAATGTCACAATAAACAATCTGATTTTTACTAATGGTAACTGTAAGTTAGGAGGTATGCTTGACTTAGCTGGTGGAGGCGCAATAATATCACAGGGATCAATAACTTTAAATAATGTTACATTTATCAATAATACCGCAAATTATTATGGGGGAGACATATTTGCTCTTCAAGGACAACTTAATTGTTTTGATTGTAAATTTATAGATGGCCATTCATTCGATGGAAATTCAATTTGTTCAATTGGAAGTATTGTGAACATTGAACGTTGTACTTTCACATCAAAATATTCCAGTGAATGGTCGACAGTTTTCGCTCAAATCGGTGAAGTATATATTAATGACTGTCTTTTCAATAATATCTCATCCACATATGCTCCGGCAATATATGTCGAAAGTGGAAATGTAAAAATAAACAATACTAAATTTAATAATTTAAAAGCTAATAAAACTGCCGGAGCAGTAGGAATAAAAGAATGTGAACTAGCAATAATTGAAAATTGTCTGTTTACAGATACCAGTTCTGTTAAAAACGGAGGAGCAATATATATTGACGCCGCTGGTGGCGGTAGTGTTGATAACCCAATAGTATATGTTATAAATTCAACTTTCATTAATGCCTCATCTTCTTTTGGGGGAGCTTTTGTTCAATTGGCAGGTGAATTAACCATTAAGGATTCAAGTTTCACCAACTGTTCTTCAAGTTATGACGGAGGGGCAGTATATACTTCCAATGCAAATACAGATATTGTAAATTGTAAATTCAATTTGAATAAGGTTGCATCACATGGTAATTATCCGACATATGGGGGTGCAATATACTTTGACAACGCTACATTAAACATGTCTGATTCAGAATTTAACAGTAATGAAGCTCCAATAGGAAGTGGAATAGTTATTTATGATTCTGATTATCATATTGATAATGTCACTTTTAACAACAACGGAAATGCCATTTATACTTATTTTGATACTGAATCATCAACAATAGGTAAAATATACGGAAACGATAAAATTTCTAAAGATGACCTGAACAACACCTTCTATCCTTCTTTAATCATGGGGGAAGGATTAGTCCAAAATTTGACTACAAACAACATTGACCTTACAATTCTTCCAACCAGATTTGATTTAAGGGATATCGGATGGATTACACCAGTTAGAGACCAGGGAAGAATGGGTTCTTGCTGGACTTTTGGAGCATTGGATGCATTGGAGTCAGCATTGGTGAAAAATACTGGAATAACTTATTATTTATCAGAAAACAATGTGCAGGATGCTATGCTTCTATATAGTCGATATGGTATTGGTATGATTGAAGGGGGTTACCAAACAGATGCTGCAGCATATATTGTAAATTGGTTTGGAGTATTGCCGCAGGAATATGATTCCTATGATGAACTTGGTAAAATATCTCCGTTAATTCATTCAAATCAAACAATACATGTTCAAGATTATGTTTTAATTGATAGAAACATATCAAATCCAGGAGATCCAATTCTTAAAGAAGCTATTCTTAAATATGGGGTATTAGCTATTGTTTTTGATGCTACATTGCCGGATAATCATTTATATAATTTTTATTCTAACACTACAGATGGAGACCATGCTGTAGGTCTTGTCGGATGGGACGATAATTATCCTAAAGAAAACTTTTTAATCCAACCTCCTGGTGATGGAGCATGGATTATTAAAAACAGTTGGGGAACTGAATGGGGAGAGGAAGGATATGGATATATTTCATATTATGATACCTCAATATGTGCATTCAATATTCCTAACCAACAGGCTGTCGGATATATAATTGAAAATACTTTGCCATACAATAAAAATTATCAGTATGACTTTAGTGGCATTGATGATTTCATGACTTATGATGAAACTGACGAATTGTATGGCAGTCCAATAACTAATGTAAATGTCTTTATGAGTGAGGATGATGACTTGTTGGCTGCTGTAGGAACTTATTTCAATCAAAGCGGTCTTGATTATACAGTTAAAATTGCGGTAAATGACGTTGTAGTATATACTCAAAAAGGCGTTTCTCCATACAGGGGATATCATACAATTAAGTTAAACAAGTATGTTTCAATTAAAAAAGGAGATAAATTCAGTATTTATGTAACATCAACTGCATTAGGTGTAAGTGTTCCGGTAAGGGTGCACTGTGAAGAGGGCGTTACATTTACTAATTTTGGCGGTACCTGGACAGATATCTATAAAACATCTGGCGAAATTGCCTGTATTAAAGCATATACCTTAAAAGATGATGCAGTAATGGGTGGAAACAAAAACATTGCTGTAGACTATGCGGGCGGATCTTACTTCTCAGTTAAAGTCACAACCGCTGACGGGCATGTGGTCGTAGGTGATAGTGTCAGGTTTAAAATTGACGGCAAAACATACGCTGTCAAAACCAACAGCAATGGAATAGCTAAAATCAAAATATCTCAAATTCCTAAAAAATACACAATAACAACTACATATAAAGGAAAATCAGTTAAAAACACTGTCACAGTAAAACAAGTCTTAAAAACAAGCAAAGTAACAGTCAAAAAGACAGCTAAGAAATTTACCTTAAAGGCAACCCTTAAAATCAATGGTAAATTGGTTAAAGGCAAAGTGATAACTTTCAAGTTCAACGGCAAAAATTACAAGGTCAAAACCAACTCCAAAGGAATTGCCCAAAAGACACTTAATAAGAATGTTATCAAAAAGCTTAAAAAAGGTAAAACCTATGCTGTAAAAGTCACTTACCTTAAGGATACCATCAAAACAACCGTTAAAGTCATGTAGATGATATCTTTTCATCTACCTTTTTTTTAATTTTTTCACCCTTTTGCCTGCTTTTGTCGCTTAAAACAGCAAAGGTAATGCTGATTGGGTAGTCTTCATTGTTGTCTATAAAGTCCTTGCATGATTTGAGTGCTATTTTCCATGCTTCATCTTTTGGATATCCGTAGATTCCGGATGAAATTAGTGGAAAGGCTATTGAACTGCAGCCGTTTTGCTTTGCTAAAATTAAAGAGTTTTGGTATGTACTGTATAGAAGTTCAGCTTCACCATCATCTCCGCCGTTCCAGATTGGGCCGACGGCATGGATAATGTAGGTGGCATTGAGGTTGAATCCTGGTGTAATCACTGCACAACCTGTCTGGCATCCTCCTATTTTTGATCATGCATCTCTCAGATTTTGAGACCCTGCCTTTTGAAATATCGCTCCGCAAACACCTCCTCCTTCATGGAGATTTCTGTTTGCCGCATTGACTATCGCATCAACATTTAAATCTGTTATGTCGGTTTGCTTGATGTTTATACTGATTTTCATTTAAATCACCTTAAATATTCATTAGTTTTTTGTTCTTATTATAATATGTAACCGCTATGGTCATATCTTTGAGAGAAATACTATTTAAACACAATTTATATTACCTACATTAAATATAAATTATCTCAACATATGTTTTTTCGATTGAAATCAGGCAACAGTCCTGTTTTCAATAAAATTATGGATGTGATTAGATGGCAAGATTTTGTAAAAATTGCGGCACTGAATTGGATGGGGGATCTGTTTTTTGTGACAATTGTGGATCAAGAGTCACTGGATCATCATCGCCCGAGTTCAATAGCCTTTTCAGCAAATATAAAATAGACATGATGGGTGGTGAAGATGTCATAAGGCATTCACAGATTCACAGTGGATGCCTGATACTTCCGGCAGCTATTTTAGGTTTTGGGCTTTTTTTAGGATTAATTTCCTTTTTCCTGACTATAGGTTCATACCGTTATTATTATTTTTATCCGGGATGGTTTTTTTTAAGTTTTTTCAACATATTCACAATAATCGGATTAATCTGGCTTTTAATCAGGTTTATTGGATACCTGAGCAATGACCTTATCCTGACAAACAAGAGAGTATTTGGAAAATGCGGATTGATATCAACTACCCAAATGCAGTCACCATTAAATAAAATAGACTCCGTTTCATTCAGCAACGGTCCGATTGGAAAGCTGATAGGATATGGAACAGTAAAGATTGCAACCACTTCATCCACTTTCAAGTTCCGCTTCATCCGTGACGGGCAGACCATGTACAATGATATATTCAACCAGATTGAAAAAAGTGAGGATGAAACCAGGAATAAGGATGCAAAAGCTATAGTTGATGCAATGGCTGAAAAATTAAGTTAAAATCATTAAAGTATCTTAATTTGGATGTATTGATATGTTTTGTGAAAAATGCGGTGCTGAAATTGGTGAAATGGATAAGTTTTGCAGCAGTTGTGGAGCAGAGGTATCCTCCAATAGAAATGTCTGCGGAAAATGCGGTGCCGAAGTCAGTGAAAGTGACAGGTTTTGCAGCAGCTGCGGAGAAAAGGTAAACTTCAATGAAAGTCTCAATATGCCTTCTGGACTGATGAACTGTCCGGACTGTGGAAATCCTGTTTCAAGAAAGGCAAAGGCATGTCCAAACTGCGGATGTCCTGTAGTGTCAATGACTCCTGACGGTGTTGTCAGAATCAGGTTAAGCAATCTGATCAATACTATGACCAAGCAGTCTGTTTCCATTAAATCGGAAAACGGACAGGAACTGTGGAAAGGCAAAGCAGGTCAGATTGCAGAAATCTATTTTGAAAGGCAAAGCATAATAACAATCAAATATCATACTGCCGCTAATGCATGGGGAGGATCATGCAGGGGTGAAATTGACCCGTCTAAGGGCACTAACTATTCTACTACAGTAAGGAGAGGAATATTTGGAACACACATTGAACTGCAAAGGGTCGATTTCATTGATTCGGATTTTTAGGATGCATTAATAGTTTTCCCCAATCCATCCCTGATTAATGTCGGGGTATCCGCATTCCTCACAGTATCCGTCATAACCGGGTGCACCGCAGGAAGGGCATTCGGAGTATGAGCTTCTGCTGTATGAGTTATTTCTGCTGTGGTATGTGTTTTTTGCTGTGTTGCCTGATGTGCTGCTGTCGCTGGAGCAGCATGCTGAAACCACTATGATAAAAAAGATTGCAAGAAAAAGATATCCTACCATAACTTTCACCATCACTAATGTCTGTTTAATGTTGTATTAGGTTTATGTATTTATACTTTGTTATTATGTTATGTTAAAATGTCTTGAAAAATCAAATCTCCTTGCCCGGTGCATTCACTGCATTTTTGGGCTTTCTGAATTGTCTCAACCAATTCGTTTAGGGATTTGCTTTTCCTAACCTGACAGTTCATTTTTCCACACAATTGAAAAAGTTATTAACAAATAAGCCACATATTTAAATATGTATTTGTATACTCAACGATTCCGCACACATGCAAATTGATTTGAAGGCCACATAAAATCCTGTCATTTTTGCAATGAATGCAGACAAAACGGCATCCTCCAATTTGCACAATGGAATAAATTAAATGAATCTCTGGCAAAGGACTGCAGCTATTGGAAAATAAAATGTGATAATATGTATGAATGGCATATAGGAGACCCTGTTGACTGGGGTGACGGTTTTATGGATGTCCAAAACTGGGGTCATGGAAACGATGGCGATAAGGATTCTCAAGACCATGAAACCTCAAGGGAACTCAAAAGAGAACAGTATTCAAGAAAGGCATGGGATTTTTGCAATGAACATAAATATGAACTTGCACTTCAATATATTAATATGGCACTTGATTTGGATTCACTGAATGCTGGTGACTGGAACAAAAAGGCGATTATCCTGGATTTCATGGGAAGATATGGTGAGGCGGAAAAATGCTATGACAGATCGCTTGGACTGTCTTCCAGCAATCTGGTTTTCGACAACAAGGCAAGAATGCTTCGCTATTGGGCAGGCAACCTTATTGAAGAGTCAAAGAAAAAGCCTGACGGACTTGCGACATTATATGATGCATGGGAAATTAACAGGAGGGCAATTGATGCACTTCCTGGAGACAAAAGCGAAGAGAACATTGAAAATTATCTCAATCAAAGGAATACAATTGATTTTTACATCAATTATGAAAAGGAATATAAGAAAAACCTAGAAACTCTTAAAAAATATGCCAGATCAGAGCTGTTTACGATTGCAGGAATGCATTTTTACAGAAATGGAATCAATCTTGAAGCAAGTATGGCATTGAAGCTTGTAAGGGAGCCTGAAAACGAATTTGACAGGGATGCCATTGCAGTGTATGCTGAAGGCGAAAAGATAGGATATGTTGCAAACAGCGACTATACAAAATATTGGATGACCTCATCAGCATCCGAACTCAAGGACGGAATTCTGGGTGTTGCTCAGGCAGAATATGTATTGTATCTTGATAGATATGCTGATATACAGTTTGCAATCGGTCGGATAATCAAATAGAACAATCGTATCTGCAATCGGTGAACTGTGAGAAAATCATCAGACTGTGGAAAAATTGGGGGATATAATCATTAAACAGAACATGTTTTGCTCAGGAGGTTATAATGTGGAAATCGGATACCTCTGACGGTGCACTGTTTGATAATTCCCTATTGGAACAGGACCAATAAAGGTTAAATATTCTTTTAGACAAAACTCTAAACAGTTAAGATTAATGGGGTTTTTTCATGAAATGTCCAAATTGTGGTACAATAAATCCGGACAATGCCAGATTCTGCAGAAACTGCGGCATAGATTTTGAGGAAAATGATATTCCCGAAGAGGAAGTTGTTCATGTTCCCACAATCGAAAATGATGAGGATTATCGCCAGACAAATACAAGTTCTGTAAATGATGACAGTTCATCGACCTTGCTTGCATGCTGCGTCATTGTGGTAATCATATTCATAGCATTTGCAATATTCAGCTTTTTTTAAATCAGAATGCACTGACATCTAAAAGGAATAATGTTAGGCTGAGATTTGGTTGGTGATTTTTCCTTTGTTTGTCAGATATTATCAATTGATTACAAAAATTAAAATGTAATTGCTTCGGCAGTTACTTTACTTTTTTTTATTTTTTTCCCATTAATGAAAACATTTTTTTAGGATAGTTTATCAAATATTATTTCATGTAATCCCTCCAATAGGAGTATAATATAGTTTACAGATTATGGAGGATAAAAAAATCATGAAGCTTATGAGGATGATGGTTGTCGGAATAGTTCTTTTGGCAATTTTTGCAATTGGTTCTGTAAGTGCCGTTGATGTCGACGATACGCCAATAGTCGGTGATGATACAGGACAGATGAAATTATCTGCAGATAATCTAAAGAATAATGAAGACAACAATATATTGACACAAACAGATAATGATGAAAGCGCAAGCACTCAAAGCAATTCAGAAATCTTGGGTGATGATATAGGTAATTATTCCGGATTGTCTAATGAGATTAAATCAGGAAAAAACGTTGAACTAAAACATAAGTACTATAAATATGATTCCGGTTCCACTATTGTAATTACCGGCGACAATATGGTTATTGATGGTAAAGGTGCTGTTATTGACATGGCCGGATCAAAAGATATGGGAGTATTCAAAGTAAAATCTTCCGGTGTGACAATTAAAAATCTAAGCATTAAAAATGCAAACTATACTGGCAATGGAGGGGCAATCTACTTTGATGAGTCAGGTATAGTGACAGATTGTAATTTTATCAACAATGCTGTTTATAATGATGGAGGTGCAATTTACTTCTATGACTCCGGCACTGTGACAGGTTGTAACTTTATCAACAACTCCGCAGTCGGTTACGCCGGTGCTGTCAGCATGACTAGTGGTAGTGTGACAAATTGTAATTTTATCAACGGCACCTCCCTTTCGGGCAGTGCAGTTTTTATATGGGGTGATGGTAATGTGATGAATTGTAATTTCACCAACAACTCCGTAGTTTTTTATGGCGGTGCGATTTACTGTAGGTGGGGAAGTGTGGCAAATTGTAATTTTATCAATAACGCTGCTTCCTATGATGGTGGTGCAGTTTACATTGAACGTGATGTTGGTATGATAAATTGTAATTTTATCAATAACGCTGCTTCAGATAATGGTGGTGCAGTTTGCTTAGGCTGGGATTCAACCGGCACAGTGACAAATTGTAATTTCACAAACTCTTCTGCGGAACTTGGAAAAGCGATTTATACATATGGCGACTCAGCAATTTCCCGCTGCAACTTCGAAACACAGGGATGTGAAAGTTTGAGCGAATTGGTTATGGGAGGAATTATTTCAAATTGTACCGTAAACGGAAACAAGGCAAAAACAACAGTCACAATAAACATCAATGGCACAACCTACGGCGAAACCCTAAAAGTAATTGTCATTGTCGAAAACCATGCAACAGGAAAAATAATCCTCACCATCAAGAATGCACAAAGCTATGATGCAAACATAGAAAACGGACAGGCCACATTCAACATTTCAGGATTGAATCCGGGCAATTATAAAACTACAGTAAATTATTCAGGGGATTCCAATTATATGGCTTTTGAAAACATTACACAAATTAGTGTAAGTAAAGTCCATACTGTAATATCCTCCTCTCCTGTCGCAACAGTTTATAATGGTAACAAAAACCTTCTCATAACCTTGAGGGATGCTAAAGGAAATCCTCTTAGCGGAGTCAAGATAACTGTTAACTTGAATGGTGTCAAAACCTACCCTACCAACAAGAACGGCCAGGCTAAAGTATCAACCAATGGTCTTGCTCCTAAAGCATACACTGCCAAAATAACATTCAATGGTAACACAATCTATGACAAATCAACCAAATCTGTTAAAGTTACAGTTAAAAAAGCTGCCGTGATATTAACTGCAAAAGCAAAATCATTCAAAAAATCATCCAAAAGCAAAAAATATGTGGTTGTGTTGAAAACCAATCAGAATAAGGTGATGAAAAACACCAAACTTACCTTGAAGGTCAACGGCAAAACCTACTCCGCTACAACCAATGCAAAAGGTAAGGCAACATTCAAAATCACCAAACTGACCAAAAAGGGCAAACACACTGCAACCATCAAATATGCAGGCAGCAAGTACTACAATGCCAAAACTGTAAAAGCTAAAATTGTAGTTAAGTAACTGCTTTGGCGGTTACTTTACTTTTTTTATTTTTTTCCTACATTCGCTTGTATGATTGCACTATTTTTCATAATCATATTTATTATCTTTAATTGTCGACTGTTAATTTAACTGTTTTAGCAAGCAACTATCAAAATATTCAGGGATTTCTTTTAGCATATTGTGTTGTTTTTGCAGCAGGAAAAGAAAAAATGGTGCCGCCAAGTCAAATTCCAAAAATCTATACAAATTCATTAATAAATCATAAATTTCCTGCGGCATCATCATAAAATTCCAGCACAAGTTAAAATAGTAATAAAATAATAATAATTAAATGAGGATAAGGTTATGTTAAACAGGAAAGTTTTGTTTGTTCCAATGCTGATTTTAATCTTTCTGGCCATTGGAACTGTTTCGGCATCGGATAATTTGACTGATGAGATTTCTTTGGATGATGGAACATCTGCCGAGGGCATTGAAACTCCAATGCTTTCAGACATTAAAGGTGACGCAAACCAATCCCTACAGGACATTGGAGATGCTCAAAGCCAAATCAATACTAAAATGAAAGCCAAGGATGTAACTGCATACTACAGGGAAAATTCCCAATTGGTAAGTTATCTTAAAGACGGCAAAAATCAGCCGCTTTCAGGCAAAAAGATTTCCATTTCAATAAACGACAAGGTTTACACAAAAAACACTGACAAGGCCGGAAAGGCCGTTTTGAAACTTAACCTAAAACCTGGAACATATGCCGCTTCGGTTAAGTTTGCAGGTGATGAAAACTATGCCGCAAGCAGCGCCAAAGCAATGGTTAATGTAAACAAGGCTTCCCTTAAAATCACATCAAATGACTTCAAAACATATTTTGAATCAGGCTTCTACTTCAAGGCAAAGGTTGTAAATAAAGTCACTAAAAATCCCGTTCAGGGCATCAAGGTAGCCTTCAAGGTTATTAAAAACAGCAAGCAAAAGACCTATTGGGCAACCACTGACGCCAAAGGAGTTGCAAAGCTTAAAAAGAACCTTAAGGTCGGACAGTATAGGGTCGTCACTTCTCTTAAAAAGAACAAGTATATGAAGGCCAACAAAGCTGTATCTTTCCTGACAATTAAGGAAACCGCTGAAATGGGCTGCACATCCTTGTTTGTTCAGGTAAGCAATACGGAAGCTGTTGCAGGATTTAGAAGGGATGCGACCAATGCCAAAACATTGCATATTGTCAAATACAAGCTAAACGGCAAGGTGGCCGTAAAGCAATATAAGACCAACAGCTATTTCTTCCATATTTTGACAACCGCCGACGGATGGATGGCTGGAACCGGAGGCATCGACAATCCGAGCATAAATCATGCAATTGAAAGGCTGGCAGGCAAGATGGCAAAATCCGGAAAAATCCAAAAATCCTGTTTGAAAAAGATTCTAGGTTATGAAAGACAGTTGGGATTGGGCCATTTCTCAATAAAGGCTCCTAACGGCAAATATGCTGTTGTGTGGAGCAGTGGAATTATTCACGGCAAGTTAAAGCCTGGTGAGTATTTAAAGGCACCGAATGGAAGATCACTGTTCTATCATGGAAAATATGCTCATTTCAGCAAAAATCCCGTAAAGGCTGCAATCAAGATTGCTGCATCCGATTCATATGGTGTCAACAGGAGGGATGCAACAGCATTCCACTGGAAAGCCACAACCAAGGAAGGCAGGACAACTTCAACCTTAAAAGTTTATGCCGCAAATGACAACGGACGTCTTGTTGGAAGCAGTACCGGATATTTGAAGGATGATATCAAATTTAGGAACAAATTCATATCCAAGAACAGCCTTCCTATGACTCCATCTTCAAAATTCCTTGGAGATGTCAAAATGGGAAATATCGACAAGCTGATAAAAACAATGACTGTTGTCAGCGCTCCAAAATTGACAACAACCACCAACGAGTCCAAGGCATTTAAAATCACAGTTAAAAACAAAAAGACTGGTAAGCCTCTCAAGGCATTGGTTTTAAAGGTAAAAATCGATGGCAGGGTTCATGCCATCAAAACCAACAGCAAAGGAGTTGCCCAGTTTAAAACAAACTCTTTGGCTGTCGGCAGCCATAGGGTAATCATATACACAGACAATATAAAATATCTGGTTTCAGCCAAAAGTACAATTAAAATTACATGATTGTACTTCTTTCATTTCTTATAACCAATTGACCAGGAAAGGCAAGTACCCTGCATTGGTTAAGTATAAAGGTAGCAAATACTACAATGCCAAAGCTGTAAAAGTTAAAATTGCTGTTAAGTAGATTTATCCCAAAATCTACTTTACACTTTTATTTTTTTATTTTTTCGTTTACATTCATCATCTGGAATATACTTATTTTTGTAAGTTGTCATGCTTGACTGTATAGATGCTTAATATTTTTCATAGTTATTGATATGTCAATTAATATCATGCATCACAAATCCAACTATTCGTATAGTTTCTAACGGGCAAAAAACAATAGCTGCTTTTTTTTGATTCGATTTAATGATTCGACATTAACATTAATGGACACATATTGTAAATCAAATCTGATTTTAAAATGGGATATACGAAGTTAGTTTTGAATAAGTAATAGTAATGTCAATGTTGCGTATTGATCCATGTTTTTTAAAACAATTTACAGTTTATGTGCCTTTAAAACATATTAATGTTTTAAGTAAAAACATTAGCTTTAAGATTTTTTGTATAATTTGCAGTTTCCTTTTAATAAATATTATGGTAATAATTGCTGTGAATAACGGAAATTACATTGGCAGTCATTGAAGATAATCTTAAGCCTTCTGGAGCTTAGATTATATACAGAATGTAATCAGAATACAGATAACGGAGGGAAACTAATGTAATGATATAATGTTTTGACAATAATTTTTAATTAGATTAAAGAATAGACATTATATTGAAGATGTAATTAATGGATGATAAAATGGATATTGATTTGACGGATATTGGAATTGAAGAAGGACAGAAATATGAAGGTATTTACACTACCATGAGCAAGGACGGTGTAAAAAATGCAGCGCCAATAGGAATCGTATGCAAAGGCAAAGACAAACTGGGATGCAGATTATTTGTAGGCACCCAAACTCTTAAAAACATTATGGAAACACGTAGATATGTTGTAAATATCACTTTTGATCCTATAAATTTCGTAAATTCAACCATCGGAAACCTTGATATTGGAGAGTTTACAGATGATGATGACATTGCAATATTGAAAAATGCAGAAGCATATGTCATTTGTGATGTTACAGACATTAGAAAGATGGATCCGATTAAAGACCATGTAACATCAAATGGAGAAGCTTATATCATAAGCAGTGATGTTGTGGAAATCGTCAAAAACCATCCGTGTGCAAAGGCTTTAAACCGGGGAGTTTTCGCCCTTCTGGAATGCCTTACAAACTATACTCGGCTGGACCTAGTAAGTAAGCAGCAGCAGGATTATTTTATCGGAAGGTTTAATGAAAACAATCGCATGATTAAGAGGGTTTCAGGGTCTGATACAATAAAAGCAATGGAGATTCTTAAAAGCAGCATGATAGAAAAGGGTTTTGATGTTGAATAGAACCTGATTTTTAGTTCATGGAGTAATTGGGCTTTGCATTAACGTGGATTATGGCGTTTGTGTTAATCCTTACTTATTTTTTTATCTTAATAGTGAAAGAATACTCTGACCTCTTTAAGGTCGGAGATGAATTTCACAAAAAGGCATCTGAAGATATTAGTTTTCAAATGCTCTCTCTATTTCTTTATATATTATTTATTATTTAAATT
>NZ_JAXJXF010000076.1:0-7587 GCF_036307625.1 Methanobrevibacter sp. | reverse complement strand
TTCTAATTGTTTATATATTTTTTTAATTGTAAATATTCTAGATAATTATATTAAATTGGGGGAATAAATTATAGAATAGATTATTGAAAATTTTCATGATGTTTATGATAGAAAAAATAGAGATTACTCAAAGATTCAATTTCAAGCGCCTTAATCGTCACTATGAATGTTTCACAATCGATTTTTCAAGTAATATGGCTTACTATAAGATTTCTGAAAGGGGAAGCGGTGACAAGTTCCTGGCCGAAAACAGCCTGTGCGATGACTCATGGGTTGATGTTCTTGTTGATTTGAGGCGAAATATGACCAGTGAAATAAGAACCTTTGACAATAGGCAGGCTGACGATTTCTTATTTGATTTTGCCGGTTTGAAACTCTTTGAGGATTTTGAATCTGAGGAATTTTCCTATTTTGAAAAGCTGGAGACTATTTACTCCTGCATTGTCATAATCTATTCTACCGACGGCTTTGAGGAATACTCATTTAAAAATAACTTTCCAAAAAACTGGACTCTCTTTGGAGAGATGCTTAAGGACTTCTTTAACTTTGACGTGCTTCATCTCAACTATCAAAGGCAGTTTGCAACTCCCCTTTATCATGACCTGAAAAGTGATGGGGTCTATCTTGATGGTGTGAAACTAAAAATCAAGGCCATTGAATTCGGACACTACAGGTGCTATCCTTATGAATTGCCCAATCCCCGTTTGATTGTCAATTTTGAAAACAAAAGGATTGACGGCTATATTGATAGGGACATGACCGGCGAGGATGAGCAAAAGATTCTGGAGCTTCTTGAAAGATATCATGTCTATCTTTGGACTCAAAAAGAATATCACATGAAATCGGACAGCTATGATCCTGAGGATTTGGAAGGATATGACTGGTATCTTGAAATTGTTTTTGAGGGTGATGTGATATGGCATCTTTTCGGCTACAATGACTATCCGGACACATATCTTCACCTTGCACGTGAAATAATCGATTTGACAGGAATGGATTTGCTTGAAATAAACACTATCGATGAAGCAAATGTTAAATTATTTGAAAAATATGGAAAAGCCAAATTAGACTGATTTTTTCATTAATTATTTATATTTAAAAAAAGATATTTATTACTATTATATTAATTTAATTTTTATAGGGATAACATGGCAGATGTATCATCAAAAGAATTATATGAATTTAAAAAAACCTTAAAGGAATTAGCAGGTAAGAGAGGCAGAGGTACAGAGCTTGTTTCCGTTTACATTCCACCATCCAAACAGTTGAGTGATGTAGGTAAGCACATGCGTGATGAAATGGGTCAGAGTGCTAACATTAAGAGTAAACAAACAAGGAAAAATGTACAGTCTGCTATTGCAGTTATTTTAGAAAGTATTAAGCTATATAAACAACCTCCGGAAAATGGTCTGGTCCTGTTTGTGGGAATGATTCCAAAAGGTGGTCCCGGAACTGAAAAGATGGAAAAATATATTATCGAACCGCCTGAACCTGTTACAACCTATTGGTACAAATGTAACAATGAATTTTTCGTTGAACCTTTGGAATACATGATTGAAGAGCGTGACGTTTATGGTGTTGCTGTAATCGACAGAAACGAAGCAACATACGCTACACTCAAAGGTAAAAAGGAAAACATCCTGGGTCATTTAACCAGTGGGGTTCCTGGAAAACACAAGGCCGGAGGACAATCACAAAGAAGGTTTGACCGTGTTATTGAAGATTTGGCTCACCAATTTTTAAAACGTATCGGTGAACATATGAATGAAGCTTTCCTTCCTTTGAAAGATGATTTGAAGGGTATTATTCTTGGAGGTCCAGGTTTTACCAAAAAGGATTTCTATGATGGTGAATATTTACAGTATGAACTTAAAAACAAGGTTATTTCAATTGTTGATACTTCATATACTGGAGAAGAAGGTATTCGTGAGGTTATCGCAAGGGCTGCTGACGATTTGGAAAACCTTGATGTGATGCATGAGAAAAAACTTGTTCAAAGGTTCATTCAGGAATTGAGAAAAGACAAAGGATTATGCTCTTATGGTGAAAATCAGGTTAGGAACAACTTGATTATGGGTGCTGTTGACATATTGCTTTTATCTGAAGATTTAAGTAGCATGCGTAAGGTGTACACTTGTCCTAGCTGCGGCACACAAAAGGAAATAACAGTCAAAAATCAGGCTGAAGCCGACGGTCTTAAGCCAAAGTGCCCTAACTGTGGTGAGGTTTTAAAAGAGGAATCTTCAGTGGATCTTGCTGATGACTTTATTGAAAAAGCTGAAGAAATGAATACTGATGTCGAATTCATTTCCACTGAAACCGAAGAGGGCATGCAGCTATTCAGGGCATTCGGTGGAATAGCGGCCATCATGAGATATTATGTTGAATATTGATAAGTCTGAGGCTTATTGATATTGCTTTTTTTCTTTTTTTCTTTATTCAAATAATAGAATGGGGCATAACCTTCTTCTTGGCGAATTTTGTTGATTATTCTAAAAAATATTTGCTTGTCAATTGGTATTTCCCGGTTTAGGTCTCGGTAAAGGGAATACATGCATCTGTTTTTGTGCAGATATGTTCTTTTCAGTTCAAGGTATTGTGATTGGGATATCTTTGTAACCTTCATTGTTTCACATTTTATGGTTTTGTGTATTGAAAGATAAATTTCATATGACTTTGTAGATTATTTTGTAAATTGTAGTATATAAAATAATATTGTTTTTTTATTAATATATTATTTTGTTTAATAATTTTTTGCATATGTGTTGTTTTGTTCTGTATTTTTGACATTTTTGGCAATTTTTTTTGACAGGTGGTGTTTTCGCCATTCGGAATTTTTTGTTGGAAGTCATTTTCCGACTTTGTACATTAATTATTTATTTTCATTAGACAGTTTGAGTTATTATCCCAATTCGTATATTTAATTAAATAATTATTTTGAATAAGGTTATATTTTGTTTAAGATATATTGAATATTCTATGTATTTTATTCGGATATTTAATTAAATATTGAAAAATATTTAAATATAATAAAATTCAAATAATATATTATATTGTTAAATCTGGCGTCGCCAGCAAAAAATTTGAAATTTAACAATGATATAAATCTAAATTTAATTTGGAGGAATATTTTTGTCATACGTAGATGATGTAATTGAAACTATTATTGAACAAAACCCTTCCGAACCAGAATTCCATCAAGCTGTACGCGAAGTATTGGAATCCTTAAGGGTTGTTATTGAAGAAAACGAAGAAGAATTTAAGAAAAACGCACTTCTTGAAAGATTAACCAATCCTGAAAGACAATTCAAATTCCGTGTCCCTTGGGTAGATGACAACGGACAAGTGCAAGTAAACACAGGTTACCGTGTACAATTCAACGGTGCAATCGGACCTTACAAAGGCGGATTACGTTTCCACCCTTCAGTAAACCTCGGTATTATTAAATTCTTAGGTTTCGAACAAATCTTCAAAAACTCCTTAACCGGTCTTCCAATTGGTGGAGGAAAAGGTGGATCTGACTTTGATCCTAAAGGAAAATCCGACAGAGAAATCATGGCATTCTGTCAAAGCTTCATGACCGAATTATGCAAATACATCGGAGCAGACACTGATGTACCTGCTGGAGATATCGGTGTAGGTGGTCGAGAAATCGGTTTCTTATTTGGTCAATACAAAAGAATCAGAGGATTATACGAAGGAGTATTAACTGGTAAAGGATTAACCTTCGGAGGATCTCTTGCAAGAACTGAAGCTACTGGATACGGTTTATTATACTTCACTAACGCTATGTTAAAAGCAAATGACATTGACATTGCAGGTAAAACCATTGCAGTTTCCGGTGCCGGTAACGTAGCAATTTATGCAATCGAAAAAGCTCAACAATTAGGTGGTAAACCTGTAACCTGTTCCGATTCAACCGGTTGGATTTATGACCCTGAAGGAATCGACGTTGAGTTATTAAAAGAAGTAAAAGAAATTAGAAGAGAAAGATTAACCGCATATGCTGAGGCTAGAGAAAGTGCTGAATACCACGAAGGCAAAGGTGTATGGACCATTAAATGTGACATCGCTCTTCCATGTGCTACTCAAAACGAATTGCAATTAGAAGACGCTAAAACATTAGTCGAAAACGGCGTTTTAGCAGTTGCTGAAGGAGCAAACATGCCAACCACTATTGAAGCAACCGAATTCTTACAAGAAAACGATGTTTTATTCGCACCAGGTAAAGCTTCAAACGCTGGTGGAGTAGCAACTTCTGCACTTGAAATGTCACAAAACTCAGAAAGATTATCCTGGACCTTTGAAGAGGTTGACGGAAGACTCCAAACCATTATGGAAACCATTTTCGAAAATGCTGCAGCTGCTGCTGAAGAATACGGCATGGACAAAAACTATGTTGCAGGAGCAAACATTGCAGGATTCAAGAAAGTTGTTGACGCTATGAACGCACAAGGTATTGTGTGATTTTAGAGTTTTATTTTCAATTTTAAGAGTTTTTAACTCTTCTTTTTTTTATTTATTTTATTTTTAGTCAATTATATTATAATTTATTTGTATTTAGTTGTTTTGATATTTTTAAAGTGATTTTGGTGGCTTGATTTTTCTGGTTGAATGTGGGGTGGTAACTGGATTTTCTGGTGCTGAACACCAATGGTTCTTAGGGTTATTTCTTTGATTGTGATTTTGCCATAGTTTTTTTTGGGATGGTGATGCTATTGTAGTGTTTTATTTGGCGGTTTTTGTGTTTGTGTTTTTCTGCTTTTTGAATATGGTTGTGATTTTTCACACTTTTGCACTTCAAAAAATTTCATTATTTTTCAATACATATCTTTTGTTGGAATAGGTTTCAGGTTAGTTGTCTTCAATAGGATATATTAATTTACAATAAATATAAATAATATATTTAATATAATTAATATATCTAATTAACTTTAATATACTGGAGGATTCGCTATGTCTATGAAAACTATTCGAGTAACTGAAGAAGTTCACACAAAACTAGCTCATTTGGGCTTGAAGTCCGAAACATATAATGATATTATAGCTAGATTAATAGAGGTGTATGAAAGAATCTATTTTGATGAATTAAGTGATGAAGAAGCAGATTACTATAATGAAAGAATTAGGCATTTTGAAAATGGGGACTATAGCGGCACTAGAAAAGTTGATTTAAATGCCCTCAGAAAATAATTCGGAAGTGCATTATGAACTTTTTGAAGATAAAAAAGCAATAAGATTCATGGATAATCATTCTGATGATGAAAAATTGATAAGTAGGATACATGGCAAATATTATCAATTAGCTGTTGATCCGTATAAAGAAGCAGAAAGTTCATTTAGAAGTAAAAAATGCCCTAAATGTAAGAAAACAAGGGTGGGTGATTATAGAATTATATATTTCATCAATGAATCAACTAAAGAGGTTGAAATAATTGATATTGGTCCAAGAAGATCAATCTATAAAAAATGGAATTGATTCTTTCAAAGTAGGGTGGTATCACCCTATTCCCACACAAGGGATCGTATAGATTCCTTAATTTCTTTTTTTTTTAATAATAATTAGTCAAATTATTATTAAGTAATTTTTAACTTTTTAATAGTATTTTAACTTATTAAACTTTTTTTTCTTGTTTTTAACCATGAACTGGTGAAATAGCAAAACAAAAATTATTTATATGTCAATCGATAAATTTGTCATTGTGTTTCGAATATGAAATTTAGAAAAGAACTTATTATTTTTTCATTAGTAATACTATTCATGCTAATGTCTGCCGTTAGTGCAGAAGAAAATATAACAGTTGATGATGGAACTGATTCAACTTCAGATTATGTTGAGTTAGACTCCAATCAAGGTTATAATGAGAATAATATTAGCGAGAATCCTATTCTAGATGATGATGAGGTTATGGATGATGATGAAAATATCTCAGAAGAGGATATTGGACTGGATATTCATCATGGCTCATGGGACATGCAGGATGCTTCTGCAGGCTATGGATTTAATGGTGTAGCCTATGATAAATCTTCTTCAATTAAGGATATTGCTATTCACAAATCTTCTTCATGTCCACATTATTCAAAGGGTGATGACGCAGATGTTAGGGATAATGAAAATAGTATTGATGGAATGCTTTCTAATTTTCAGTCCCCTGATGCTATGGGTGTTGAAGCATTAATGAATATTCATGCCGAAGATCTTTTTGCGCAAACATACTCCAGTTACAGGCAATATTTTGATTATTTAAAATATGATTCATTAGAAAAATTAATTGAAGAAAATAAAATTGGAGATGTTTTTAATAGCAACGGCCATATTGTTGATTTTATGAAGATTAATCAGTTGAAATCTGATTTAATTAATTTTATGGACTCCGGTGTGAAATATGTTGATTTTTATATTAATTTAATTGATGTAAATGCATTTCTTGATATTTTTGATAAAATCATGAACTCACCATCTACTCATAATGTAATGACTACTATTCCATCGTCCAATTATAATCCGATGTTAAGAAACCATAAATATGATTCTAATTATTCAGATTACAGTTTTTATCAAGATGTAGATTTAATAATAAATTCTCATGATTTGAATGATGAAATGGAATTATTTATAGAATCTGATGGTAATATTTCGGATATAATGATTATTCAGGACAATATGACATTAATGAATCAAACATTTGATTTAAATACAATGCCTGATGTTTGTATTAATTCATTTGATATGGAATCTGATTTACAATTATCTGATGATGTAGGTTGTTGGCGTGATGTACAAGACAATTCTGATAAAACTTTAGTAATTCAAAGTTTTAAATTTGACCAACCGATCAATTGTTTATCAAGCAATATATCAGAAAATATCCAACCTACTTTTTATCATATGATTGGATGTGAATGTACTAACACCAGTTTCACTAAACAGTATAAGAGTTATGAAAATCTTCCAAAAGTTAGTGAATTTGATACCATTACCAGTGCTGAACAAGAAGACAACCACGATTATGTTCTCTTTAAAAAACATAATGTTATTTCTCCATTTATTGTAGAAAATACTTCTATTTTCGTATTATTTGGAGTAATTGAAATCAAAATCCCTTAAAAAAAGTTTAGGGATTTTTCCCACTATTTTTATAAAATATTTAAATTAATGAAAAATATTTTTTCTTAATTTTAAATATTAGAAATAATTTTTTTAGCTTGAATCTTATTATTTTTTTAAAATAATGTGCTAAAAAAATGGCATTTTAAATTGAAAATAATTTCATTTAAAGCTAAAAACATTATTTCTAGTTTTTAAAGAGAATTAGGAATAAAAATTAAAATCGAGGTGTAATAAATGAAATTTAAAACTAAAATAATTATATTTTCATTACTTATATTGTTGCTGTCAATTTCAGCAGCAAGTGCACATGAAAATATAATCGCTGATGGAAACGGCACAGTAACTGATATAATAGGTATTAATCATTTTGATGATGGATTGGATGATAGTTTAGATGATGGGGATTATGATGATTCTGATTTAGATGATGGGGATTATGATGATTCTGATGATTGGGATGATGATTCTGATTTAGA
>NZ_JAXJXF010000075.1:0-2342 GCF_036307625.1 Methanobrevibacter sp. | reverse complement strand
TGAAGACATGACCTTGAAACTAGAAAATCATTGGTTCTACATTTGCAACTGAACTCACCAATCAGGTCATTGATATAATATTATAGAAAGGACAAACCTCGTATAACAAGATTGGCATTACCTTTGTTCAAAAAAATACAAGTTAAAGAAAACAAAAAGGGACTTATAACTGTTATATAAGTGAATATGCATATTAACAGGCTAAGATTTTCTATTAAAGTTCTTTTGTGAAACAGCCTTAATCGGAAAAGAAGCACGAGAATTGGAGGGTTTGAACATTTTACTTCAGTCCCTCCAATTTTGGATTATATAATAAAAAAATAGAAGGTTAGTCATTCCGATATTGAGCTAACCTCCTATATACCATTGCAAAAATGCAATATAATTATAGATTTATATACTTATATAATTATATAATCATTATTTAACTTTCTCCATAAATTCCTTGGCAGGCTTGAATGCCGGAATGTTGTGAGCAGGGATAATGATTGTTGTATTCTTAGAAATGTTTCGTGCAGTCTTTTCCGCTCTGTGCTTAATGATAAAGCTACCGAATCCACGAAGGAACACTTCATTTCCATTGATCATTGAGGTTTTAATGGTATCCATCATACCTTCTACAACAGTTAATACAACCTGCTTCTCCAAACCTGTCTTTGCAGCGATTTCGCTGACAATTTCTGCTTTTGTCATAGTTCTCTATCTGATTATTTATAAAATTCAAAAAAGGATTGCAAAGGTAATGCTTTTAAAAGAAAGAAACTCTTAATGCCTTGGCTAAATCAGCTAAAATGAGGAAAAAATCAGGTTAACTCAATGTTCAGTGAAGGATTATCACTACCTTTGAGAACAATTTAGACAAGATACCATTTATGAGTGAAAAGGGAAAGACATATCGCTTCACAGTCAAGCTACGAAAGAAGCCACTTCAAGGAGGCCGTTTCTCGTTGATACTTGACTACTACAACGGTAATGTTGAATACCTATCAAACGAGCAGCGTGGTGAAAGAGTGAGAGAGCATCTTGGTCTTTATTTAATTCCAGAAAATTCCCCTGAAGACAAATTGGCTAATGAGAGAACTATGGAGTTAGCAAGGGAGATTTTGGAAAAGAAAAAGGCAGAGCTTGATGCCTTGAAGAAAGATGGTCTACAGCCAATTGTAAAGAAATCAAAGGACGAACCTATTGAATTGCCTAGTTCGCTGGCCAAATCTTCAAATACCGTTTCTGAACTTTTGATGGTGAACGCTTCAAAATGCGTAATCAACAACATCAATACAATTTCAATTCACATAGGACATAGGAAGATAAAGGATAATCGTCTATCGCTTTTCCTTGACTGCAACTTCGGATCCAATATCATCTATCTAGGAAATGATAAATTCGAAGGTCGCAAGAGAAAATTCCTTGGGTTATACCTTACAGATGATGATACTCCAGAAGCTCGTATTGCTAATAGTCAAAACAGACTTCAGGCAGAGTCTATACTTGAAAAAGTAACCGAATATCTTAATGAACTGAAAAGAATTCATATACTATCTGAAAATACAAAATCTGTAGAATCACCATCTACCACACCGTTAATGTCAGATGATACGTCCAAAACAGAATCTGATGATCCGACTATCTTGACCGACTTGAAACTTACAAAAACGGAGGAAGAAAGCTACCATAATGCTTTGGACAAATTAGACCAGATGCTTTCTGAAATTTGATTGCTTAACAAAAGAAAAATGAACAGAATCTGGTTTAATTTCTCTTCTTTTGAGAAGCAAAAAGAGTATATTTGGCACTTCTCAGAAACTCGTATTAAAAGGTAGACGGATATAAAGAAACACATAACATCTGCAAATGAGAGGAACAAAGTCCATTTTAGAAGAGTGTAAAGCCACTGCTATAACAGACCTCTTAGATTTGACGATGAAGGCAGTTTAGTTTACTCCTATTCTATATATACATTGGACTAAACTAAACCACTAAATTTAATAGCTATCGCAGGTGCAATTTCAGCTCAAATTAAAGGCCATTTTACCATGCAAAGAAATGCAAATATGCTAAAAAATCTAAAAAAAGTGCATTTTTGCAGATTGTATTAGTTTCTTTGCAGAAATGCAGTCCCCAGTTTGTCCCCCCGAACGAACTTATGTCCTTCGGTAAAACCCTGCAATATATTATATATCAAGCACTTACAAAAACATAAATAGGCGTTAAAAAAATATTTTGCATCGGGAAATAGGAATTGGTACTCTAAATGGTACTCAATTTAACGGAAACAAACGGAAACAACTTGAATTTGTGAATGTTATAAGCACAAGTCAAGTTGTTTCCGTTTTGTATTATTG
>NZ_JAXJXF010000074.1:0-5669 GCF_036307625.1 Methanobrevibacter sp. | reverse complement strand
GTTGAAGGCCTTAACTTGTTCAAAGGCCATGCAGAATTGTTAAGCGGTGATGTAAAAATTCCACATATGGGTTGGAATAGACTAGATGTATGTAATGATTCGCCTATTCTAGAAGGTATTGACAAGGAATACTTTTATTTTGTTCATTCTTATCATGTTGTTCCTGATGATGATAATATCATCGCGGGCACTTGTGATTATGGTGGGGATGTTGTTGCATCTTTAAGCCAAAATAATTTATTTTCAACACAATTCCATCCAGAAAAAAGCGGTATTGCAGGACTTAAAATTTTAAAGAATTTCACTAGATTGGAGATATAACTATGGATATTGAAGGATTTGTAAGAGCTAGGATTGATGATTATTCATATGATGATTTGGCGGATATTTTAGCTGTAAGAATAAGAGAATATAAAAAGATTTCAGAAGATAACTCTAAAGAGATGGCAAAGGCGGTAATAGATGAGGTTCAAACCACATTGAAATTACAGGAAAGTGATGATGAATTTTTAAAGGAAATAGCTAATGTCAATAAGGCAGATGTATTGATGGGCGAAATGGGAGTAGGGTCTCGTGGAGCTGGAGACTTTTTTGTCCACAGAAAAATTGCAGAGATAGTTTCATCCACAAATACTGCATCTCTAGTCAATCCATCAGAGCAGGATGATGGAGGAGTTGTCAAGGCTCAGGCTAATAATGATGAAGTTTATATTACTACTGCCGTTGATGGAATACACTCAAGATTAAGTGAATATCCATTTTTAGGTGGTTTTCATGTAACAAGGGCAACACTTAGGGATGTTTGTGTAATGGGGGCTGACCCTGTTGCTATATTAAGTGATGTACACTTGGCTGATGATGGAGATGTTGCTAAAATATTTGATTTCACTGCAGGTGTTGCAGCGGTTTCCGAGCTGGTCGATGTTCCAATCGTAGCGGGAAGTACTTTACGTGTCGGTGGAGATATGGTTTTAGGGGACAGGTTTGTTTCAGCCGTTGGAAGTGTCGGTGTTTCCAACTATCCTCCAACTGCAAGAAAAGGTGCTACTGAGGGGGATGTGATTCTTTTAACAGAGGGTTCCGGTGGAGGAACAATCACAACAACTGCATTATATAATGGATTTTTCGATGTTGTATGGGATACCATGAATGTTAACTTTGTTCAGGCATCACATGCTCTGTTTGAAGCTGACCTTGTAAAAGACATTCATGCAATGACTGATGTAACTAATGGAGGTCTTAGAGGGGATGCTCATGAAATATCAAACACAACTGGTGTTGGATTGGAATTTTATGAAAAAGAAATAAGACAAATGGTCGCTCCAAATGTTTTAAATATGCTTGAAACTTTAAATATTGATCCGTTGGGTGTTTCAACAGATTCATTGATGCTTATTGCACCTCCAGAAATTGTTGGAGACATTAAAAAAGCAGTTGCAAAATATGATGTGGCAATTTCTGAAATTGGGGAAGTTAATAATTCCGGAGAACCTATTTTGATTAAAGAGGATTCAACAGAAGAAAAACTTGTTCCATTATTTAGAGAAGCAGCCTATACCAAAATTAAAAAGTTGGTTGGTGAGACTACTCCTGAAGACTTTGAAGAAATGAAGCAAAAGGTTCAACAGGCTTCAGATGCTGCAATTGCTAAAAAGGATAAAGTGATAAAACACATTCGTGAAAATTAATTTTTTCACACTTCAACTTTTTTTATTAATTTTAAAATCCTATTATCATTCATGTTGGATGATAAAGGAAATTTTATTATTGTAGAAGCTATTTTAGCTGTTATTTTATTGTTATTTGCATTTATGATTTTTAATCAGGCTATTTTCACAATGGATTCTGATTATTCGAGTGAAATAAAAGATTCTAAAAATGCTCAAGACATTATGGAATTTTTAAGCGGTAAAATCAATTTCACGGATAAAACATTTCTTGGTGAAATTTCAACAATTCTACAGGAGGGTAAAAATTCAAAAGAGTCGATTAGTGAAGTTTCTGAAATTTGCAAAGATAAGTTCTCAGGTCTAAATATTAAAAATTATAGATTCAGTGAAAATAACGTCTTGGATGATAAGGTATTAGCTAGTTCGGGAGATTATTCAAAATCAAAGGATATATCTGTGGCCATAAGAACTTATGGGGATTATTCTTATACGTTGTCGGTATGGTAATTATTAAATACTATAAAAATCATATAATTAATTGTTATCTTATTTTGTTTAGCCCTGGTGGTGTAGTTTGGATAACACATGGGACTGCGGATCCCATTCCCCGGGTTCAAATCCCGGCCAGGGCATTATTATTTCCGTGATTATTATGTTAAATGCTAATACTTATGTTACATCTCAAAAGGGTATTGGTGGAACTATTAGAAACCAATATGAAGATTTTTATGTGGAGGAAATTCCTGAAATAATTCCTGAAGGTGAAGGTCCCAACGTTTATGTCTGGATTGAAAAATTGGGAAGAACAACCTTGGATGTTGCTTTGGATATTGCTCGCGATTTGCATATTTCTAGAAAAAGAATGGGCTTTGCAGGAATGAAGGATAAAAAGGCTTTAACTCGTCAATGGATTTGCATTGCAAATATGGATTCTGAAGAGCAGTTCAAACAAGTTGAAAATTTGGACATTTATAAGACTGATTTTTTAAAGATTGTTCGTGGCCGTAAAAAACTGAGAATGGGCCAACTTAAAGGAAATAAGTTCAAAATACTTGTCAGGGACTTGGACGATATTGAAAAAAGCACTGATGTTGCTAATGAAGTTTTAAAAGAATTGGAATCAACAGGCGTTCCCAATTATTTTGGCTGGCAGAGATTTGGAAAACCAAGGACAATCACTCATCTTGTTGGTGAAGCCTTAGTTGAAAATGACCTTGAAAAAGCTGTTGGAAGGTATATTGGAAATCCTCAGGATGATGAATCTGAAGAAAATCAATTGGCAAGACAGGCATTTGATGACGGTAATTTAGAGGAGTCCCTTAATTTAATGGGTAAGGGAATGCGTTATGAAAAGATGATGATTAAGGAATTGATTAAAGATTCCAAAAAAGGTGAATTGACTGACAAATCGTATATGAATGCATTACACGCTCTTCCGAAGCCACTTCAAAGAATGTTTGTACATGCATATCAATCTTATCTATTTAATGAAGCTGTAAGTAATAGGGTAAAAATGGGAATTGACAAATATGTTGAAGGAGATATTGTAATAGATCCTGAAGAGCATATTGTTCGCGATAAAACTCCTGAAGAATTCCAGGAATTAATTGAAACTTTTCAAGCTAGTCCCACTTGTCCATTATATGGTACAAAGGTTCCTTTTGCTGGTGGAACTGTTGGAGAGATGGAAGAGAATATATTAAAAAACTACAATATTACCAAAGAAGATTTTGAAGTTCCAAAAATGCCTCGTTTGGGAAGTCATGGATTAAGACGTGCTATGCGTTTTAAAGTATGGGACACTTCGGCTATTCCAACAGATGATGGTGTTTTATGTGAATTTTCAATTAGTAAAGGATCTTATGCGACTGCAGTTTTAAGAGAAGTAATGAAAAAAGATGTTATTTAGGTGAGATGATGGTTATCTGTCAAGATTGTGGAAAAGACGTAAAAGATGCAAAATTCTGTTCAAATTGTGGAGCTTTGCTTAAAAAAAGTGAAGCTGTTCCAGCTGAAGAAACTTCTGAAGTTCAAGAAACTGGTGCTGGCTTTGAAGAAGCTTCTGAAAATGTTAAAGAGGAACCTGTAAAAGAAACTCCTGCTGGAACAAAGAAATCAAAATTCTGTACAAATTGTGGTTTTGAACTCAATGGTGATTTCAAATTCTGTCCTGAATGTGGCCATGATTTATCCAGAAAATTAAATAATACTCGTCCTGGTTCACCATCAGTTGGCGGTGAAGAAAAAAACATGGTGTTGGCCGTTGTTTTGAGTGTAATTTTCCCTGGTCTCGGCCAATTTTATTTAGGCCTTAACAATAAGGGCGTATTATTCTTAATAGGTTATATTATATCTGCAATTTTAGTTCTTTTAATCATTGGTGCGTTATTGTGCTTAGTAATTTGGATTTGGGCTTTAGTTGACACAATTCAATCTACTAATGCAATAAACAATGGTGAATATGTTGAAGATAAATTGTTTTAAGTAAATTTTGGTGATTTTATGATTGAATGTAGAAATATTGCAAAAGGAAAAGCAAAAGGTGAATTGATTGTTTCAACAGAACCTATCAGTTTTCTTGGTGGTGTAAATCCAGAAAACGGACAAATCATTGATCCGAATCATGAACTAAAAGGGGAAATAATTAAAGATAAGGTACTGTTCATTCCCGGCGGAAAAGGGTCTACTGTTGGCTCATACGTTATTTTCCAAATGATGAAAAATAACACAGCCCCTAAAGCGATAATTTGCCTTAATGCTGAACCGATTATAGCTACAGGCGCTATAATGTCTGATATTCCAATGGTTGATTCTCCTGCTGAAACTAAAGATTTGGTTAATGGAACTTTGGTGGAAGTTGACGGAGATAATGGAACTATAGAGATTTTGTAGGTGTGATAATGCAAACTCTAATTGAAAATGTGAATGTTGTCAATCCATTCGAAGAGGTCAAATCCAACTGTAATGTTTTGATTGAAAAAAATTTGGTTAAAGAGATTTCCTCACAGAAAATATCAACTAAAAACAATGTCAAGGTCATTGATGGTAATGACAATTACCTGCTTAGTGGTTTTATTGATTGCCATGCTCATATTTTTGCAAAAGGATTTCATAAAGAAGAAAACATGGCAAATCCATTAGGAATTCATTTTTACAATGCTGTTCCTCATGCAAAACAGACTATTGATGCTGGTGTTACTTCAATTAGGGATTGTGGTTCTGCTGATTTGAGTTTCAAATTGGCTCAACAAAGAAATTTATTTGTAGCTCCAAAAATTCATTTGTCAATTACTCCTTTAGTCATGACTGGAGGTCATTTTGACTTGTTGCTCCCATCAGGATTTGATTTGGAAATTATGTATCCTGGTTTTCCAAAGGGAAGATGTGATGGTGTTGCGGAAGTTTTGAAAAAGACACGTGAAGTTAAAAGAGCTGGTGCTGATTTTATAAAGGTAATGTGCAGTGGTGGAGTTTTGACTACAAACTCCTCTCCGGATTTTCCACAGTTTAACAAGAAAGAACTTAGAACTATTGTTAAAGAAGCTAGTGCAAATAACATGAAAGTTTCCGCTCATTGTCATAGTCTGAAGGGTATGAATAATTGTATTGATGCTGGTTTTTCATCAATAGAGCATGGTACATTTGTTGATAGGAAAACTGCTCAAAAGATGGTTAAAAATAATGTTAATTTAGTTCCAACTCTTTTGGTCCATCAATTCTTATATGAAAACGGATTTCCAATATGGGATAACTACGCTAACGAGAAAACAGAAAAACTAAAGGAAATTGTTAAAGTTCACAAGGAAAACATTTCAACTGCATATGAGGAAGGAGTTAACATATTGATGGGAACTGATAGTGGGGTTATACCTCATGGGCATAATTTGGAAGAACTGATTCATTTAATGGAAATAGGAATGTCCAGTGATGAAGCGATAGCTAGTGGTACTGTCAAGGCTGCTGAATTTTTAGGCCAAAACAATTTGGGCTTGGTAAAAG
>NZ_JAXJXF010000073.1:0-13227 GCF_036307625.1 Methanobrevibacter sp. | reverse complement strand
GCCACTTTAATCAATGCTTATGGCGTTTCCAATCTTACTGTTGGTGGAAACACATTATATGCTGTGGCCAATGAAGTATGTGGAATTTCAGCCGAAAGCTCCAGAAACATTATAATTGAGGACAATAAATTATCCATTTTTGCTGTGGATGATGGCTGCAGTGCCGTGGCATGCAGGGGATGTGAGAACTCTTCAATAAAAGGTAATCTTATTCACACAAATGTTTCCAATCCTATTCTTGCCGACGGATATTTCAATTCAAATTCATTCATTGTCGATGATGGAAACTATAATGTATTTTTTGATGAAAAAGGAAACCTGAAATCAGATTTGATTGGCAAGGATTCCACTCTGCTTTTCAATAATCTTACAAAAAATCAGCTTATGAACATCACTGTCAAGGTCAACATTTCATCAGTTGATGCGAACCTTCCGGTTACTGTCAGGCTGACTTTTGATAAAAACGCTTCAGGATCAAAGGTCTATGGAATTAATTTTGTAAATTCAAAGATAAATGTCAACGATTCTTCAAACATCATTATAAGCGACAACTCTCTTGTGAATACTTCCATTAATATAAATGGGGGCAGCAACAACGTATTTAAAAGCAATGATGTTTCAGGCGTTTCTGAAATTGCTTTGACCAATACTGTTTCAGGCAGGATTTTGGACAATCATTTCAATGTCACATCTGTTGAAAGGATTATAGGACTTGAAAACACTCGTGATACATTAATAGAAGGCAATGCTATAAATGCAAGTTCAGATTCATTGAGCGTAATTTATTCCAACAATTCAATCAATGACAAGGTTTTAAACAATAGGATAACTGCAAATTCCAGTTCAGTTTACGCATACAACGCATGCAATTCCAAAAATCCTAAAATAAAATCCAACAATATCTTCATTGAAGGGAATGGAAAAAATCAGGCAGGAATATTGCTTACAAATGTCACCAATGGTGAAGTGTTTGAAAATTATATCATATCTCACTCCATAAATGGTGGAGAATATGCCGTTGAGGTAATTTCCGACAGGAATTTATCCAATGTCATCTGGAAAAACTATCTGATAAGTTCAAATGGGTTGAGGTATGCGGATGATGCAGTCAATGCATTATTCGACGATGTCAGTTTAAACACTCCAAGAGACATATTCGTTTCAGCTGAAGACGGAAGTGATGTCAGCGGTGACGGCAGTGAGAAAAACCCTTATGCATCAATTTCAAAAGCCGTTAAGAATGCTTTAAATTATTCCATCATTTATGTGAGCAAAGGAAATTATAATGAATCATGCATCATGATAAACAAGAATTTGACTTTGGTCAGCTTAAATCCGGGAAAAACAGTCATTGATGCTTGCAGCAGTCAGCTATTCAACATATCTGAGCATTCCACATTTTCAATTTCCGGTTTTTCAATTAAAAATGCTCACAATGTCGATGGGGGCTCTGCATTTGTCAACAACGGCAGATTAATAATCAACAGTACAGTCATATCAAATTCTTCATCTTTCTTTGACAATTCCCATCCGGTATTTGACCATGACGTAACATACAGCGATGACGGAGACCTGAAAGAGGCTTACACTGTTGACTGCAGAAAAACCGGAATGGGCGGTGCAATTTTAAACAACGGCGAATTGGAAATCAATTCCAGCGCATTTTTCAACAATCTTGGTCATTATGGAGGTGCAATAGCCAATTTTGGAAAAATATCTATAGAATCATCAGCATTCTACAGCAATTTGGGTGTCCATGGAGGTGCAATCTTTTCCAACACTACAAGTCCGATGGATGTCAAAAACACAGAATTCAACAATAATGTTGCCATAACATCTATAGATTACTGTGCAATCAGGCTTTATACTACCGGCTGGTCAATCGATGAAGGAAACCGCCATCAGACAGGCTCATATTGTGACCTGCCTCTTGGAATGGGCGGGGCAATATATGCAAATAATGACCTGAACATTGAAAACTCCAAATTCATTTCAAATTCAGCAAGGATTGGTGGAGCAATAGCTACATATGGATTGCCAAATCTTGAAGCTAAAAACTCAACATTCATGAACAACCGCGCTAACGATACCAGACGTTCAATTGGTGAAAATGACCTTGATTATTTTGGATACAACAGCGGACATGAAGGTGGAGCCATTTGGGGTAATTTCAATAAGCTGCACGTATTGGAAAGCGAGTTCTATTTCAACCAGGCCATCAGGGATGGTGGAGCAATCCATGCAACTGCAAAAGACGGCAAAATCATCGATTCCGTACTGATGTACAATACTGCAGGTGTAAGCGGAGGGGCATTGGACGTTTCTGATAACTTCATCATAATGAGAAGCGTCATCTCAAACAACTCCGCAAGCTATGGTGGTGCAATCGAATATACTTCCTCTGTATACTATGGCCACATACAGAATAACCTGAACATTTACAATTCAACAATTTCCGGAAACAAGGCTTTAGACAGAGGCGGAGCATTCAATTTCGGTTCAGGAAATATCACCATACGTGATTCAAACATTGTAGGCAACTTTGCGCCTTCAGGAAACACAATAGGCAGTTCCGGAGGTACCAATGCATTTGACATGAGGTATAACTATTGGGGAAAAACTTCCACCGGATTTTCAGGTCCTGACGATTCCGTATGGGCTGTAAACAACAATCAGTTTAAGCCGTGGTATGGTCAGTGGGTAAAATGGGAAGGAACAGTCGTTGACGGAAATCCTTCTTCAGGCAGTGATGATGAAGGCAAGGAAAATCCAAACCCAATAATCAATCCTAAACCCGAAGACGAAGATTCACATTCATCTTCAACCGGTACAGGTTCAAGCACTTCAACAGGAACAAATATTGGGGGAAAAGGAAACTGGCAATACTCAGGAAATGGTGATGGATCCAACATGGGATATCAGGGAATCGGAAACAATCACAATGGCATGTACTCATCACTCGGTGGAAGACAATATTCTGGCCAGAATATAGTCGGATCTGCAAACACAGGAAATTCAAACTCTTCACATGAGTCAAATGCAAACGGTAATGTAAATTCAGATAGTTTAAGCAAATCCAACAGCTCAAGCTACAATCCGAACTTTGCATCCATAGGAATGGTTTCCAATGCGGCTTCCTCAGCTTCATCTTCACAGGGAGGCTCACAGGGCGAGGGCGGTTCCCAGTCAAGCGACGCATCCCAAAGTGTTTCCAAGGCATTTGAAATAAACGAATTTGAAGACCTGGTAAATGATGGAGATTCTATGGTTAAGTTTTTAGTTTTTGCACTCATAACCTTGGCTCTTTTGGTAATAGGTTATAGACGCAGGGATGAAGAAAAAGAGGAATATTAGGTGGTGTTTTTAATTTTCAACAACAAAATCATTTTAGCATTTTTGATATTTTTGGCTTTGGTCTCATCAATGGCCATTGTCAGTGCAGGCGGGAACAACCTGACCGGAGATGTGGTTTTGGCAGATGTCGGGCATGACAACAGCATTGTCTATGTGGATTCGAATGCCGGCAGCAGCGGTAACGGAAGTGAAAACTCACCATTTTCATCTATTTCTGAAGCTATAAGTGGTGCAGGCAATAATTCCCGCATCATCCTGAAGGATGGGGTCTATAAGGGTGTGTCAAATACCGGATTGAATGTCGATAAGAATCTTATAATTGAATCTGCTTCTAATGGTGTACCATAGATGGTGAGAGTAAATATGCATTTTTCAATGTCAAAGATTCTTCAAATATTGTTTTAAACAATATAAAATTTGTCAACGGATACACCAATGACTACAGTCAGCTGTCAGCCATAAGCAATAGGGGAAACCTGACAATTGCAAATTCTTCATTTTCCAAAATGAACACAGTCATGGGAGTAATTTTCAATGAGGGAACTTTAACAATAACTGATTCTAAAATAAGCGATTCCGTTTCAAAGAATATGGCTCAACTGATTACAAACATAGGTAACTGTTATATATCAGGTTCCCAGATACTTGACAATCCCTATGCAACATCAGGTGTTGAAAACGGTGTATACAACTTCAATGTCTTAAGAATCATAAACTCCAGGGTAACACTAATTAATTCAAACAACCAGTACGATGAGAATCTTTTCAGCACAGCGGATATAATGATTTCAAATTCCACAGTCTCTGATTTGGATATTGATGATGCGAAAGTAAAATTAACAAATTCAAAAGTCAGCGGAAGGTTCATACTTAAAAATGCTGACATTAATATATTGGAAAGCACAATTGACAGTGACTTTTCACTGCTTTTCGTATCCTATTCCAATTTTACCGCAATCCATTCAATATTCAACAGAGACATTTCTTCCAGCTATTCTGATTTAAACATTACATATTCCGCAATACTCGGAAGCGTTTCCGGAAGCGGTAAAAACGGATTTTTATATGCTCCATACAATTGGTGGGGTTCAAACAATGGTCCGTCCATTTCATACTTTAAAAATTACAATGTCTCATGGTGGGCGGTTCTAAACTTCACATATCCGGAACAGGACATTCCGGTAAGTCCTGATGGAATGTTTACAGCTGAACTGAACAAGTGGTTTGACGGCAACAAAACAGTTGAATTTGCAGTGGGTGAAAGAATTCCTCAAAGAACCGCTAAATTTGAAACACAAAACGGAAAATTCGAATATTCCTCCCTCTCCCTTAAGGGGATTGCAAGCAATAGACTTATCAATAATGTATTGGACTGTCAGGTCTTTGCCGTTGTCGATTCCCAGAGGCTGATGCTTACCGTAGGTAAAGGACTGTCTCAGTACACCTATTTCGTATCTCCCGACGGTCATGACGGTCCTGAAGACGGAAGCTATGAAAAGCCTTTCCTTACTTTGCAGTATGCGGTTTCCAAAGTAGGAAATGGAAATACAATATGTATGCTTCCTGGAATTCATAAAAACATTGCTAATTGCGGAGTAAACATTGAAAAAAACTTGACCATTGTTGGATTGGGTGATGTTGAACTGCAAAGAGCCAATTCCCGAAATATCTTTGTCATTATGGAATGGGGAAGTCTGGTCATTAAAAACATCCGATTCAGTGTGGTTGACAAGGCATACACTGATGTGCTTATTGGCGTTCGTGGGGGAATGCTTAATGTCTCCAACTGCTCATTTTCATCAATCAGTACTCCAAACGTGATTTCAACATCATCAGGCAATTCCAAAGCCTCCTGTGTTGTAATTGAAGATACTCGTTTCAGTGATATTGTCGGGTCTGCCGTAGCGGGAAACGGTGAAATCAGAATCATAAATTCAGTATTTGAAAAATTCTCAAATTTCTATACTTACAGCGGTGTGGAAAGCTACAACTGTGTATTTCCAGTAACCAAATCCATTGAAATTTATGGGTCATTATTTAAAGACAATTCAATAGGAATAGTTAATTTGCATCCGTATACCTATTCATCAAGGTCAATGCTTGGCGTCAGCGCTGATGATGCACGTAACTATGGCGTTTATGCATACATTGAAAATTCAACCTTTGAAAACAATGTCTTCAGGGAAATGAACAGATACTATGAAAGCAGCGGCATGGGATTGCATATTCACGACGATTACGGTTCATTCCATGGATTCATCAATAACTGTTCATTTATTTCAAACAAAGGAATGATTGCCGTTGCTGACTGCATAGACAACTCCAGATTCATCGACAATTCAGGTTCTGCAAACTATGGTAGTGCGCTGGTTCAAGCTCCGTTGATCAACAACTCCTTTTTCATGGGAAACGTCAATCTCAACAGTGACGGTGAAGCCTATGTCGGTGATGGAATAGCCAGCGGAGATTTGATTGTAAACTCAATATTTATTAAAAACAAGGCAGCTTTCGGAGGAGCTGTTTCTGCAACCAGGGAAATCCATTACTGTGTTTTTGTCAACAACACTGCCCAATATGAAGGCTCAGACATATATTCCTATGATGGGGATGTCGATTATTCCACAAACTGGTGGGGAGACAATCAAAAGCCCGGCTCAGAAAAGATATTCAAGTTCCTCGGAACATTGACAGTCAATGACTGGGTCATAATGACTTTGGAATATCTTTCATCCAGTCAAATCAGAGCAGGCCTTGACCATATCATGGTAAACGGCAGCATTTATAAATTGAATCATGCTATGCCTCAAAGACCTGTTCACTTTTCAGTGGACGGAGGCAAAATCACTCCTCAAAACGCTTATCTTGAAAACGGCTCTGCCTGTGCAAACTTAAGCTATGATGCGGGTTCCAGTGATTTCAAGGCCTATGCAAGAGTTGACAATCAGATTTTGGATGTGGATGTCAGAAACGCAAACACCCGCATAATAATGAATGACGCCTCATTCAAGGGCAATCAGAACAAATTCAATCTTACTCTGGTCAATGTAAACGGATACAGGATATCCAATCAGAACCTTGTGGTTGAAATAATCGACGGCAACATGAACAAATCCTCATTTACAATAGTCAGTGACGATAAGGGATATGCAGAATTCAATGTCAATTATCCTGTTGGCGTTTATACAGTTTGCGTTAAATATCTGGGCAATGGATTTTTCGATAAAACAGAATCAACAGCTCAAATTGAAGTATTGACATCAATCACATATCTGAATGCATATAATCACACATATTACGGTAAAAACAATAGATTCTCCGCATTCCTGACAGGTGAAAACGGCTTGAAGCTGGTGGGATTGCCGTTGATTTATACAATAACAGATTCAAAGGGCAATGCAAAATCAATTACCGTCAGTACTGATTCATATGGCATCGGTGAAGTGCTTTTAAGTTTGGATGTTGGGGAATACTCAGTCAAATGTGAATATCTGGGCGATTCATGGTTTTCTCCAAGTTCATGTGATGTAAACATCAAAATATTGCCTGTCAAATCAAATCTGACTGTAGAAAACGTTACACTGTACGGTCAGGGAAATCTTTACAACATCACTTTAAGGGATGGCTACGGTACTCTTATTCGTGGGGAAAATATCTATCTCACAATTTCACAGGGTAATGTATCAGATGACTTCACTATAAAGACAAATGATGACGGCGTTGCAAGCATCACAATAAATTACCTTCCGGGAACCTACAATGTCCATGCAAGATTTGTAGGCGATAATCTCTACGGTCCAAGTGAGGAATCAGGTGTCATTCGGGTTGAAAAGGTCCTGACAATAGTTTCAGGATTTTACCATGCGACTATTCCACTAAAAGGCCTTTATAATGTTGTATTGACTGACATGAACGGCCGCAGACTGATCAACCAGACAATAACATTAAGCCTTTATCAGTCCAGGCTGGTCAAGACCTATGCTGCAAGTACTGATGGAAACGGCGAAGCATCATTCATAATTGATTTGGCTGAAGGAAATTATCTGGCCACTATGGAGTATGGAGGGAACAGATGGTATGCGGAATCCTCCAATGGAGCGACAATTATCGTAACCAAAGAAGCAGTTCTTCAGAACATTCAAATAAATGCATCTGACCTGGCACAGTATTATGGTGAAAACAAGTATTTCATGATTAATTTCAATGACCCGAATGCTTACACTCAATATGGAAAGGAAATCCTTGTTACAATATCTTCAGGAAGTTGGAACAAGGCATATACGGTTTATACTGATGTATTTGGCCTTGCCAGGCTGCAGATAAACCTAAATCCTGGCGAATATGATGTAAGCTACAAATATTCCAACGATTATTACAATATCTTTGGGGAAGGCTTCAACAGGATAACTGTCTATAGGACTCCTACAAGCATATTTGCCAATAATATGGTTGTAAATAAGGGCGATTCCAGAATATTTGAGATATTCCTGAGGGATGTAAACAACAATCCTATCAGAAATATGCAGATAAATGCAAGCATAGGTTCTAAAAAGTATAATTTAACAACAAATGATGAAGGTATAGCAAAGATGGTCTTGAATTTGGATGTGGGAACTCATACAATCAGATACAGCTTTGACAATCCGAATTATATCTCTTCCGCTTCACAATCAACAATTCTAGTTGTGGATTCTGACAAGTCTCCATCAACTTTAACAGCTTCCGATATCACTGCATTAGACAATCAAACATTGAATCTGACTGTTGATTTGAAGGATATGTTGGGCAATGGAATTGCCTCTTCACAGGTCTCACTTCTTTTAACAACCTTTGAAGGGGAAGTTGTCATGAATACTAAAGTCATGAGCGACGATGCAGGCCATGCAATTTTCAGGTTAAGGCTTGACAGCGGAAATTACATTGCAAAATTGACATATGGTGGAAATAACTTCTATCTTGGAAGCTCTGCCATTAGTGTAATAAATGTCAATGCCTCAGACAGCAAAATCAAAACAGTATTGTTTGCCGGTGACACACAGCTTTCAGACTCATCCCGGTTCTATGTTGCGCTGAGCGATGAAAACGGAACGGTAATCAGGAATGCTGATGTAAGATTTATCATTAATAATAAGGAATATTCGTCCAGAACTGATGAAAGCGGCAGGGCTTATTTGAACAGGACACTATCTCCCAATATCTATGTCGTAAAGGCATTTTATGATGGTGACATGGCATATAGGCAAAGCCAGATTTCATCCAAAATCTACATTTCAAGCATCACTACACAGCTCCATGCACAAAAATTGGTTAAATACTACAGAAACGGCACACAATTTCATGCCGTATTGCTTGACGGCGATGACAATCCGATTTCTGGTAAAACAATTTCTGTTATGGTCAATGGGGGCATCTACAATTGCACTACTGATGTGGATGGCTGGATCACATTGGAAATTGACTTCAAACCAGGATTTTATGAAGTGGAATGCAGCTATTATGCAGATGATGTTTCTCAAAACTCATTTGACAGGACCAACATCACTGTGCTTTCTACAGTCATGGGCAATGATGTGGTAAAATACTATGGTGACGCTCCTTACATGAACATAACATTCCTCGACGGAACCGGTTCGGCCATTGAAAAGTCCTCATTCATAATAAACATTGACGGTAAAAATTACCATGCCCTAATCAATGAAAAGACATTCCTCTTTGACTTGAACCTTGATGTCGGCGAACATATGATTTCTGTCACCAATCCGTATGACGGACTTTCTGCAAGCTATAGGCTAACAGTTCTTCCGACAGTTGAAGCTGGGGGATTGACCAAGGTAATAAACTCCAAATACGTGTATGTGGCTTCATTTTTGGATAAAAAAGGAAACGTCCTGAAAAATACCGACGTCGATATCATAATCAATGGAATCAGATACTCCTATAAAACCGATTCAATGGGAAAGGTTAAGCTGGACATGAACATGAAGCCTGGAAATTATCGGGTGACTGCCATCAATCCGAAAACAGGAGATTATGTTGAAAATGACGTAAGGGTGTTGCCGTCCATTGTTTCAAACAAAAACATGGCGATGTATTATGGCTCAGCAAAAGCATTCAAGGTTAAAATCATAGGAAATAATGCCAAAGCGGTAGGTGCCGGCAAGACAGTTAAATTTAAGATAAACGGCAAATCATACAAGGTCAAAACCAATAAAAAAGGGTATGCAAGTTTAAAAATAAAACTGAACCCTAAAAAATATACTGTTATAACATCCTATAATGGATATAAGGTATCTAACAGGATAACTGTTAAGCCATTGCTTTTTGCTAAAAATGTCTCTGTCAAAAAGTCCAAAACCGTGAAATTCAAGGCAAAACTTGTTGACTCAAAGGGCAAACCTCAAAAATCCAAGAAGATCACGTTTAAAATTAAAAATAAGAAATATCTCGCAAAAACCAACAAGAAGGGAATCGCAATTTTGAAGCTTAAATTAAAACCTGGCAAATATGTCATCAAGTCAAGCTACGGCAAATCCAAAATATCTAATAGGATTGTAGTTAAAAATTAGTTTCAATAATTCGAAAGCAACGTTTGATTAAACATAGTCTTGTCCAGTTAGGACATTGTTTTATCAATTATTTTTTTAATTTTTTGAATGATTCAGTTGATTGTCTGTAAAATCTGTGGGATTATCTATATCTACAAAAGAAGAATTTCAGAAGTCCGGGGAAACTGAATTCCCTAGACTTAAACCGAAATAATTTTTTTTAGTAACATATTGATGTTACAATTAATAGTTTATTTAGATTTTATTTAAACATTTACTTATTTTATCTTGCCTAAAAATCAATTGAACTTTTTTTTTGAAATTGGAATAGTAAAAAATTAATGCTACTTCTATCAAAATAAAATATATATGATAGACCGTATAGCAGATTATTTGAAAATCATGGTTCGTAGCTGCATGGCCAACAAAAAGAATACGCTACTATTCATATGTTTGATATTTTTGTTTGGTTTTTTTATGGGCTTTATCGACGAACAGTATTCCATGATACCTACAGCAATATATTTTGTAATTTATATCTCTTACGGTATGCAATATGCCGGTGAATTAATAAATGGCAGAGAACATTTGCCGGGATTTAGTTTTAAGGATATTCCTCGGGGTATAAAGGCATCTGTTGTACTTTCAATTTATTGGGTAGTTCAAGGATTGATTCTCATGGGCATTTCAATTTTATTTAACTTTCCAAGTTTTGAAATTGAGAGCTTCTTTTTTGAGTTTTCAGAAACAGTTCATCTGATTTTCACTCACAGTCCTATTGATTCGGTGCTGTTTTTCATACTGAGCATCGCAGTCACTTATATCATGGGCTTTTTTTTGGAAATTGCTTTAGCAAATCTGCTGGACGATGGAAAATTTATTGATTCGTTTAATTTTAAGTTGATCAAGCATTATATTGACAATATAGGATGGATGGAATATGCCAAGGATTATACTGCCCTTTTGCTGACCGTGCTGATTATCACAGGTCTTGAGTTTATACCCGTTTCTAAGTTTGTAATGTCTAATCTGTCATTAATATTGGTCTTCATGGTTGAATTCTGTGCAATAAATGTGATATTTAAAAAGATGAAAGCTTAGTTTTGTCTTGATTGAGTTATTATGGTAATTTGGGTGCCAGTAACTCTTTGACCATTTTGAATACTGTAATTCCTATCACTTCCATGACAGCCACTATTGTTATGTGCATTTATAAATTAAGGGTTTTGGTATGGATTTTTTAGAGTATCTGTCTTTTCTTTAACTATCTTTAAGTTTTTGCAGACCATGTCTTGAAAATCCATTATTTTCATATCTTATGCTTTTTTTAATTTAAGAAGGTCAATGAAAAAGTTTTATTAGTTAATTTTTACATAAATGTTACTATCTGTATTTTTGAAAATGCATTTTGACAAATATTTTTCCGGGAGCTTATGGAAAATGGAGACAAGTGACAACAAAGGAAATGGCGGGCATGTTCAGGATAACATTTTACATGATTTGATATTTGTGGACATTGTGTTTATCACTATTTCAATCATTTTTCAGGTTCCGGACAATATTCAGTTTTACATTCAGCTCTTTGATTTGATTGTATGTATAATCCTTTTGGGGGAATACTTTATCGGACTGATTAGGGCTCCGTCAAAAAGGGATTTCATACTTGACAAGTGGAATCTGTTGGGTTTGATTGCTTCAATACCTTTTGATTTCATTTTCTACATGTTCGTCCCTATAGATTTCCCTGTAGGTATTTTAGGATATCTCAGACTCTTGAAACTAATCAGGGTATTCCGTTTGGCAAGATTCACTTTCGTCGTTGACCTGTTTAAAAAAACAGGTTTTCACAAGATTTTGATTGCAATGGGTATCGTCGTACTGGTATTCACTATACTGATGGACATAGTGGGTACAAGCTATAACACTTTCGACTATCTTTATTTTGTAATTGTTACTCTGACTACCGTCGGATATGGTGATATCACTCCTGTAACCTATAACGAGAAAGTCCTGACAATGTTTCTGGTCCTTTTTGGAATACTGATGTTTTCAGCAATTACTGCGGCAATATCTTCATTTTTAACCGACAAGATAGTTGAGAGCAGTGCTGATGATGATATGAAGGAACTCAAGCAGGAAATTGGGGAGAAATCCGAAAACATCCTAAATGAGCTTGATGTTGTTCGCAAGGAAAACGAGAAATTGCAGCAGCAAATAGATGAGTTAAAAGAGATTATTAAAAATAAATAGGTAGTTTTCCCTGGAATGCTGATATCTATTTTTCATGAAGTCTAATCAATTTTTCATAATGGGGTCAATTTTACATTATCTCTTCAATTTTTCAATATATAATGCTTTAATGATATTTTAACAGCCGATAAATATTTATATTAAAAAAAGAATAGCTTTAAATAATATTTGGGCTATATTACTTGACATGACAACTGAAAATGATATTTTTGATTATGAGTATAATCATTATAATGATTATGCGTTCAAAAGTATCCTGCTGAACCGTGCCAACGGCCTTTTGAAATTTGCTGAAATTCCATATAAGATTAAAAGAATGATGATTTCTGAAGTTACAAATTTGGGTCCCAGCATCTCTCGGCTGGACTTTGTTGGGGAAGCTGAAAAGGAGGGAAATTCGATAAGCCTTATCTTGGAATGTCAGACAAAACTTCCAACGGATGAGGATATTAAACGATTTTTTCAGTATGTGTCATCGATACGTATATTTAAGGACAGTAATGTGGAATTATTCATTCTGTGTGTTGAAAAACCAACTTATACTAAAAAGGAGTTTGTTATAAAGGAGGATTGTGTATACACTATGCATGTGATTTCTCTGAAGGATTTCAAGGCAAAGAATATATTTAAAAAGTTGGAAAATAAACTAAAAAACAATGAAGAAATAACTGACGAAGACATTGCATCTTTGCAATTGATTGTCTATACGGATTTTGAAGAATCCAAACTTGAGATTTTGAACAAGGCACGAAAATTGTTTGAGGATATTTCTGATAGGCTCCAATTGAACATTAATGAGAAAACAGCTATCATATATCTGTTTGATGTGTTGAGTGCAAATATGTTGGATTCTTCTCAATATGATGAATATGTGGAGGAAAATAAGATGTTGCTTAATCCGGTTGAACGGTATATGAAGGAAAAAGGTATTGAGGAAGGTATGGAAAAAGGTATGGAGAAAGGTATTGAGGAAGGTAAGCTTGAGGATGCTAGGAGGATGTTGGATAAGGGTTTTTCTCTTGATGTTGTTGTTGATGTGACTGGTTTGTCTAGGGATGTTATTTTGGACCAGCTTTAGTTT
>NZ_JAXJXF010000072.1:0-16553 GCF_036307625.1 Methanobrevibacter sp. | reverse complement strand
TCTCTTTTCCATGAACACATTTCAAAAGAAATGTATGATTTAATTTACATTTTGGATTTTATTCAAAACATTTATATATTGCAGATTACATAGTATTAGTCGGAAGGAAGTTTCCTTCCGACAGTGTATTTAATTAAATTCATTTAGTCAAAACGGTTTTCCACTTTCCATATTATTCAACCAAGTGGTAATGTATTCAAAAGATGTGAGAAAATGTCAGAAAAAGATAAAAAATTAGACCAGATAATTAAGACAATCGACGCAAACGATATAAAATTTTTGAAATTGCAGTTTTCAGATATACATGGACTGCCTAAAAGTATGGCAGTGCCTCTTAAAAAGGCAGACGATGTTGAAGACATTGTAAACGACGGATTATTATTTGACGGATCATCAGTAGCAGGATTAGCTTCAATCAATGACAGTGACCTTCTTGCAAAACCTGATGTCAACACTTTTTCAACAATCCCATGGAGGCCTGAATCAAAAGGTACCAGTCGATTTATCTGTGATATTTTCACTACAGACGGAAAACCATATGACGGCGACCCAAGAGGCGTACTTAAAAAATCATTACAATTAGCTGAAAAAAGAGGATATCAGTTCAACATGGGTCCCGAACCTGAATTTTTCATTATAAAGGAAGATGAAAACGGAAATTACATCCCTGCTGATGAAGCTGAATACTTTGATGTTGAACCATTGGATCAGGGTACCGACATCAGAAGAGAAATCGTGCTTGGTTTGGAAAAACTCGATTTCGATGTGGAAGTCAGCCACCACGAAGTTGCAGCAGGTCAGCACGAGGTGGACTTCAAATATGCAGACGCTTTAAAAACAGCAGATGCAGTAATAACATTCAAAGAGGCTGTAAAAGCGCTAGTCAATAATCTGGGCTTTAAGGCAACTTTCATGCCTAAACCGTTTTTAGGAATCAACGGTAGTGGAATGCACTGTAATCAGAGTCTCTTTAAGGACGGAAAAAATATTTTCTATGATCCTGACACTGAAAACCAGATATCACAGGAAGCACTGTACTTCATTGGAGGATTATTGAAACATGCTCCGGCTTTATCATCAATTTTGTCTCCGACAGTCAACTCATACAAACGTCTCGTGCCGGGTTATGAAGCACCATGCTACATAGCTTACGGATTTAAAAACAGATCAACTCTATTGAGAATTCCTGCATCCAGAGGTTTAGGTACAAGAATTGAATGCAGGTCTGCTGACCCTTCATGTAACCCTTACCTTGCATTTGCAGTATTGCTTGAAGCTGGTCTGGACGGTATGAACAACAAGATTGACCCTGGCGAACCTACTGAAGAAAACCTTTTCGCATATTCCGAAGATGAAATCATCGAAAAAGGAATCAGCAGCCTGCCTACCAGCTTATGGGAAGCATATCACTCATTGGAAGAAGACGATGTAATCAAGGATGCTCTTGGAGAAAAAGTGTTCAATCAGTTCTATACAATTAAAAGGGCTGAATGGGATGCATACAGAATCCAGGTATTCGACTATGAAAGGGATGAGTACTTAAACGTATAATTTTTACCATTTATCAGCCAAGCAGGAATCTTTCTGCTTGGCTGCACTTCATATATTTCGGGAGGTCGGTATTTTAAAAAATAATTGACGGTCTTATTTTTTTGGAATTTTGTTTGTTAGTTTAGGCATATTGGAATTTTGAAATCAAGAGTATTGATTTAGGCATATGAAATTAGAAGATTCATGATTGTTTTTTAAGGAATTTTGAAATCATGATCTAGGCATATTGTGGATTTAGATATTATTCATTCACTAATTTTAATATGTGTATTCGCCGATATTTTAGAGGAGGTTTTAGAATGTGTGGAATAGCAGGTGTAATATACAAGGATAAAAAAACTCACGCTGTAGGGGAGGCATTGACATCCATGCTTGAATCCCTTCAACACAGGGGTCCCGATTCAGCAGGATATGCAATCTACGGCGGCTTAAATTTTTCTGAAAATTATTATCAATTAAACATTGAGGTAAACAGAAGAAAAGGGACATTGGAAAATTTAAAATCATTGTTAACTCAGTTCAGCCCAATATTTGAAGAACAGCTAATCGAGTCTGTAGGTGGGTCTGACGTATACAAATGCAAAATAGCGCTGGACGATTTTTCTCTGCTGCAGCCATGCATCAGGGAAATTGACGAAGTGGAAAACGTAAGGGTAATCAACGGTTCACATTCCTTTGAAATGATAAAGGATGTGGGAAAAGTAAAAGACATCGCCGAGCGCTTTGACGTTCCAAGCAGGATGGGAACACACGGAATAGGCCACACCCGTTTTGCAACTGAAAGTGGCGTTGACCGATATCATGCACACCCTTATCAAAGCTACATCATACCAGACATTACTGTTGTGCACAATGGCCAAATCACCAACTACTGGAAGATAAGGGATCCTTTGGAAAGGAAAGGACATACTTTCGAATCATTCAACGATACTGAGTGTATCGTTCATTATATGGCAGATAAACTTAATCAGGGATATAAGCTGGAAGAGGCTTTGGACCAGGCAGTGATTGATTTGGATGGTCCTTTTTCAATATTGGTGGGAACACCAAACGGAATTGGAATTGCAAAGGATAAGCTAGGTCTAAGACCTGGGGTGATGGCCGAAACCGATGAAATATTTGCTATAGCATCAGAAGAAATGGCACTTCATGATGTCATAGATTCCGACCAGATTGAACAGATTGCTCCTGGAGAAACCAGGGCATATACCATTTAATAAGGGGTTTTTTCTATGAAAGAATATGTTATTGATGCAAAAGAGATGAGCGAAAAGGAATTGAATCGTACTATAAAAAAGCAGGCTGAATTTCATGAAAAACTCATTATTGACAATCCCGAATCCGGCCACAACATCTGTGCAGGATTGACCGAAGAGGTATCCATTGAAATCAAAGGTTCTGCAGGATATTTTGTCGGAACAATGGTCAACGGACCAAAGATACACATCACAGGAAATGCCGGATGGTTTGCCGGAGACAACATGACAAAAGGCGAACTCATCATTGAAGGCACAGCCGGAGACGGTGCAGGACAGGGAATCTATGGTGGAACCGTAATAGTGAAAGGAAGCACAGGTTCAAGAACAGGTGAAATCATGAAAGGCGGAACTGTCATAATCGGCGGAAACAGCGGATACATGACAGGACTTCTCATGATGGGTGGAAAACTCATAATACTGGGTGATGTAACCGACGATGTCGGCGAATCAATCATGAGGGGAACAATATATGTTCTTGGAAATGTTAAAAGCTTAGGAAAAAATGCCGTTATGGAAAAAACCACTCTTAAAGATCAAAAGGAGCTTAAAGAAATTTTAACCCAATACGGCTTTGAACTTACAGACATTGATTATACAAACTTTAAAAAAATTGTTAATATGCAATAGGAGCTAAGAAAATGAGCAAACGTAGTATAGCTATGGTTGGAACACCATGTGAAATTATGGCAGCATCTAAACTGCAACATTATACTGACAGCCCTATTGATGTTAAACTGGGCTTATTCTGTATGGAGAATTTTTCATACAAGTACTTCGTAAATCTCTTGAAGGAATACGATTTGAAAATGGAGGACATTGAAAAATTCCAGATTGATAAGGGATTCGTATTCCTGCTTTTGAAAACAAAAGAGACTGTAAAGATACCTCTTTCTGTCGCCAAAAGGATAATCAGAAAAAACTGCAACATCTGTGTTGAGCTTACATCAGAGACATCTGACATTTCAATAGGATCCATTGGCTCTGAAGAGGGTTGGTCAACACTGATAATCAGAACCAAAAAGGGCGAGGAAATAATTGACGGTGCAATAAAACAGGAATTCATCAGGGCCAGGGACCTTACGGAGTCACAGTTCAAACTCTTGAACAGGCTTGCGGAAGCTAAAATTTCCAAAAATCTGGAAAACATTGAAAGAAGGGAATTTTTGGCACGTCCCGTACTGTATCAAAGGGACAAGTCCGACAGCTCAATCAATAAGGAAAATATCGAGTCCGACTTTATGGATCTCAAAGCCAATGTCATTGATGTTGGCGCATGTGTTTTATGCGGGGCATGTGAATATGCCTGTCCTGAGAATCTGATAACAATTGACGATACAAAACCTCAAAAAAGAGGCGAATGTCCTCAGGATTGTCATGCATGCTTCAGGGTCTGTCCTAGAACATTCATACATGAGGACCTTCGAAACGACAACTCAAAACCGATTGGTGATTATATAAAAGTGTTGTCCGTCAAATCCCTTAAGCATACTCAGGGCCAGGACGGTTCCATAGTCACAACTCTTCTGGATTATCTCCTGTCAAATAAGATTGTGACCGATGCACTGATTGTTGATAAAAAAGATGATTTGGCTTGGAAACCGTACGCAAAGATAACAAATGCAATTGATGAAGTTGTCAAATCTGGAGGAACAAAATATTCCGTCTGTCCGGTATTCAAACCTTTGAACGATTTAAAAGAGGGGGCAAATTAAATGTCATTCACTGTCGAGCGTAAGATAGAGATATGTAAACAGAATAATAACAGGCCGGGCTGTTGCTGGTATTTATGTGATAACCCTAAACAATCCGCATGTAAAAACTGTTACAGCTGTTATTCCAACTGTCCTCATGATGTTTACGAGGTCATCAATGACGAACCTCTTCCGATACGTCAGGAAAATTGTGTAGGATGTAAAATATGTGAAGAGATGTGTCCGACACATGCGATATATGTAAGGCCTCTTGCCGATGAAGGCAGGGGAGTATGGTCAAACTCAACAATGGTTGAAATCAAGCGTAAAAGTCAGACAGGCTCATATAAGGTGCGTGGATGTGGATTGACTAAAAAAATCCCTACATTCGATGACTTGAGTATATTGCCTGCACAGGTGTCAAGACCTCCAATAGATTCATACAGGGAACCCTGCAAGACTTCAGTTGTGCTTGGAGACAGATTTGCAGAAAATCCGATTGAAATAGACACTCCTATCATGATCGGTGCAATGTCATTTGGTGCATTGAGCAAAGAGGCAAAAATAGCATTGGCTATTGGAAGCAGCAAGGCAGGCTCAATTACAAACACAGGTGAAGGAGGAATGCTTCCAGAAGAAAGACATTTTGCCGACAAGCTGATTGCACAATACGCTTCAGGCCGTTTTGGAGTATCAGCCAGCTATTTAAACAATGCTGAAGCTGTCGAAATCAAGATAGGTCAGGGAGCAAAATCCGGTATGGGAGGACATTTGCTTGCCCATAAGGTGACTGCAGAAGTTGCAAGGGTACGTAATATTCCTGAAGGAACCTCCGCATTGAGTCCTGCAAGACATATGGATATTGTAGGACCTGAGGATTTGGGAATGAAAATCGACCAGCTGAGGGAAATAACCGACTGGAAAGTCCCTATCATTGTAAAGTTCGCAGCAGGCAGAGTTGAACAGGACGTAAAAATTGCGGCAAAGGCCGGTGCTGACATTATTGTGGTCGACGGTATGCAGGGAGGAACCGGTGCAGGACCTGAAGTGGTTACTGAGCATGCAGGTATTCCAACCATTGAAGCTATCGTAAAGGCCGATGACGCTTTAAAGGACATAAATCTGAGAAGTGAAGTGAGCCTTGTTGCTGCAGGAGGAATCCGCTCTGGAGCAGACGTTGCAAAGGCAATAGCATTGGGTGCTGATGCGGTATATATCGCTACTTCTGCATTAATTTCCATTGGATGTAAGGTCTGTCAAAGCTGTTCTGAAGGAATCTGTCCAAAAGGAATTGCAACACAGGAAAGAATGCTTAGAAGAAGGCTTGATCCTGTAAGAAAAGGTCAGCAGGTTGCAAACTATATTGATGCAATGACTCAGGAAGTAACTTCCCTAACTCAGCAGGCGGGAAATACTGACATTGAAAAGCTTGAACGTCAGGACCTTGTGGCATTGACTGTGGAAGCTTCACAGCTGACAGGTGTTCCTATGGTAAGAAATTAGTCTTTAGATGAGGTTATTATTATAGAATTTGGGAGATATTGTTATGGTGGCATTCGATAGAATTAAATCAGGAATTCCGGGTCTTGACAAGGCTTTGGATAATATTAGATTGGGAGATAATGTGGTTTGGAACGTTACAAATCTGAATGAATTTTCATACTTTGTCAATCCCTATATAAGGCAGGCAAAGGAGGACGGCCGAAACTTGATTTATATCCGTTTCGCCAATCACCCTCCGCTGATAAAAATGACTGATGAGGATTTTCAACTGCTTGAAGTTGAGCTGAACAATCCCGACAAAGAGTTTTGCATGATTGAACGTGATGGAATCAAGATATATCAGGTAAATCCGTACAACCAATTTGAAACATTCACTTTGGAGGTTCACAGAATCATAGAACTTGAAGGATTCGACGCATTCTATGTCTTTGACTGTTTAAGCGACCTTCAGGCAGTCTGGTCAACTGATTTGATGATGGGAAACTTCTTTAAGGTCACCTGCCCTTTTCTGTTTCAGCTTGATACTGTAGCATACTTCCCAATCATTCGTGGAAGGCATTCATATGATGCAATAGCAAAAATTCGTGAAACAACACAGCTATTTCTGAATGTGTATTCAAATTCTCCCGATGAGGTTTATGTCTCTCCACTGAAGGTATGGAACAGATACTCTCAGACCATGTTTTTGGGACATAAGTTCAACCCTCAGACAGGTTCGGTTAAGGTCCTGCAGGACGGCCATGAAGTAAGCAAATACTACAAGACAATCAATGATTCCGACAGGTATCAGAACGGACAGATTCTGGACAGCTGGGAAAGGTATATGCTTCAGGTTAGAATGAAGCATGAAGAAGGGGAAAACATCGATGACGAGTGCGACAAGATATGCGAGCTCATGATGACCAAGGACGAGAAGATGCTTTCCAAAATCAAGGAATATTTCTCATTTGAGGATTACACCACAATCTACGACCGCCGTGTTGGAAGCGGGTCTGTGGGAGGTAAATCCTGCGGAATGCTTCTTGCAAGAAAGATAATTGAAAAGAACTGTCCTGATTTGTACAATAACGTTTTTGAGCCTGACGATTCATTTTACATAGGTTCTGATTTGTTTTACACATATATCGTTTCAAATGATCTGTGGGACCTCAGGGTAAAGCAGAGAACCGAAGAGGGATATTATGAGTATGGCAAAAAGCTGGAAGAGGGTCTTAAAAACGGTACTTTTTCTGATGAAATCAAAAAGGAATTCATAAAAATTTTGGATTATTTCGGCCAGAACCCTATTATTGTCCGTTCAAGCAGTTTTCTTGAGGACGGATACGGCAATGCGTTTGCAGGAAAATACGAATCTGTGTTTTGCGTAAACAGAGGGTCTCTTGAAGACCGTCTGGCGGCATTTGAAGATGCGGTGAAGGTGGTGTATTCAAGTACAATGAACGTTTCGGCTCTGGAGTACAGGAAACTTAACGGGTTGGATGACGTTGATGAGCAGATGGCCCTTTTGGTTCAAAGGGTTTCAGGTTCATACTATGGCGATTATCTTTTCCCAACCGCTGCAGGTGTTGGATTTTCATACAGTCCATATTCTCCACTTCCAGACATGGACAACAGCAAGGGAATGCTGAGGCTTGTGATGGGTCTTGGTACTAAGGCTGTGGACAGGACTAAAAAGGATTATCCAAGAATCATAAATCTCGATAAGCCTGAAGTAACACTGATGAAGGATATAAAGGAAAAGCACAGGTATTCTCAGCATTACCTGGATGTCATTGACTTTAAGCAAATCAGTCTTCATGACATTCCTGTCGATGAAGGTTTGGAGGTAATTCCAAGGCATTCCAAAAGGGTTTTGGTGGAGCATGACCGTGAAGCTGAAAGAATGCTTCGTGAACGTGGCCAGCGCCGTGAAATAGTATTTGTCAATTGTGAGGGTCTTGTTAAGAATTCCGAATTCATTGAGGTGATGAAGGAAATTCTAAGCACTCTTGAAACTGCATACGATTATCCTGTTGACATCGAGTATACGGTAAATGTCGGCGAGGACAGTTCATTCAACATAAACCTTCTCCAGTGCCGCCCGCTTCAGGTTTCAACAAACAATGAAGCTATTGAAATGCCTGAGGACAAAAACGTGTTCTTCCATATCAAGGAATCCTCCATGGGAATGTCACGTAAAAACAAAATCGACACAATATGCTATGTTGACCCTCATAAGTATTATGAATATCCCTACGCTCAAAAAAGCTCAATTTCAAGGATAATAAGTGAAGTAAATGCCTACTGCAAAAACAATGATCGAACTGCCATTCTGATAGTTCCCGGAAGAATAGGCACCTCCTCGCCTGAGCTGGGCATTCCGGTTGTCTTTGCAGACATCAGTCATTTTTCCGCAATACTGGAAGAATCATACAGTGAAGTTGGTTATATGCCTGAGCTGTCTTTCGGAAGCCACATGTTTCAGGATCTGGTAGAGGCGGAAATATACTACGGCGCATTGTTTGAAAACGACAAAAAAATAGAGTTTAACAGGGACATGATTTACGGTTATCCAAATGTCTTAAGGGATATAAATCCCAATTTGGGTGATGAGATATATGACATGATTCAGGTCATAGACTTCGAGGAGGACAAGGCTGAATTCTATCATGACATGAACAGGGACGAAACAATGTGTATTTTCAAGTAATTTGAAGATATTTTATAGTTTAGGGCAGGCGGGTGGGACATATGCCTTTTTATTTGTAATAATTTTTTGCAAAAAAGATTTTTCAAATAAAAGCTAAAAGTATGACAAAATTCCAATGTGATTGATGGCCCCGTTTTTAATCTCTTTTTTTCAATGGGGTCATTTTTCACGTTTTTCAATTGGTCGCTTTGAGAAGCCATTCATACTAAAAAATAAATAGTGCTTGATACAAAGTATGAACAGCGCTTAGTGGATGGTTGGTCATGTTCGATGTCATTAAAAAATTTGCAGTACAATCGGTAACATTAAAAGAGGCTCGTGAAAATGTTGAAGAGATGTCTTTGGCTAAGGAAATGGGCATCTATATCATCTTATTTTTAATATTATATGTTGTCCTTGTTGTTGTTTGGACAATGTTTGGCTATATTCTCGGGCCAGATATTGCCAATTCATTCATCAGTTTATTTTCATTTGCTTTGATTCCTATATTGATATACATTTATGTCACAAAAATTGAAAAGCGCAGCTGGAGAAGTGTCGGATTTTCCAAAGGCAATGCAATATCCTCGACATTAATGGGTGCATCGATAGGCTTTTTAATGTTTCTGGCTGTTGTGGCGATAGGATTTGCATTGGGACAATTCACTTTCAGGGGCTTTGATTTTTCACAAGCTATTTATTTGCTTCCCTTTTTAATTGGTTTCACCATTCAGTCTTTCGGTGAGGAAATCTGCACTAGGGGCTGGACTTTAACCTACTTTTCTAAAAGGCACAGCCTATTGATTGCAATATTGGTATCCAATATTATTTTCATTCTTCCTCACGCTTTAAATGTAGGATTCGATATGATGTCTGTAGTCAATATTTTCCTGGTCGGAACCCTATTTGCAGTCATGTTTTTGAGATTTGACAATGTCTGGATTTGCGGTGGCGCCCATACTGCATGGAATTTTTCACAGGGTGCAATATTCGGATTCAGTGTAAGCGGCAATCCGACACCTTCATTGTTAAAATTTGAACAAGTGGGTCAAAATATAGTTACCGGAGGGACTTTTGGACCGGAATCCGGTTTGATTGCAACTGCTGTCATAATTGCCGCACTGGCTTTGATGGTGTATTACAAAAGATAGTCTTGAACATAGCTTTAAGATAAATATATATTTGATACATTTAATAATATTAATTAGAATTAATGTTTTTTGTGAGTATTATGAAAAGGATATTGGTTATTTTAACGGTAATATTTGCAGCATCATTGATGATTGGCAGTGTGAGCGCTGAAGGCATATTTGATATTTTTTCCAGCTCATCCAATAGTGGAAATAACGAGTCTAATTTTATAGTGGGCTTTAATCCTGAGTTTCCCCCATTCACTTATAAGGATGATGGAGGTAACTTCACCGGTTTTGATTTAGAATTGGCGCAGGAAGTGGCTAAAAGAAACAACTGGACTTTTGTACCTCAACCAATCATTGACTGGAACAGCAAAGAAGTGGAAATAAATTCCGGCGAATTCGACTGTCTTTGGAGTGAATTCACAATTGACGGCAGGGAATCCGATTATACATGGTCTGACCCGTACTTTAACAATTCTCAGGTAATTGTTGTGAAGAATAGTTCTGGAATAAATTCCGCTGATGATTTGAAAGGCAAGACAGTTGAAGTTCAAGGGGGAAGTTCTGCATTGCAGTCCCTTAATGAGCAAAATAAAACTTTCAAGGATACTTTTGGAAAACTGACTGAAATAAGAGACTATAATACCGGATTTATGGACTTGGAATCCGGAGCCTGTGACGCATTGATTATTGATGTTGGAATGGCAAATTATCGTGTCGGCGAAAAGTTTTCCGATAAAGGTTTCAAAATCCTTGATGAGCCTGTATCTCATGAAAAGTATGGTATAGGATTTAAAAAAGGCAACACCGAATTGAGAGACAAGGTTCAAAAGACATTGGATGAAATGTTTAAGGATGGAACAGTCGATAAAATTGCTCAAAAATATGATGAATACAAAATTTCTGAAGGTTTAATCCACAAATGAGTAATGTGGATTAATTTCCCATTTTTTTTTTAAAAAATTGGCTAAACAGTCAATTTAAAGCGATTTTCAGTTTTTAGGAAACTTTTTTTTAATAGATGTTTTTCACTGATTCGGGATAAATTTTAAATATTTTGTTTTTGTAAAATATATATGATATCATGAATCTTAAGAATCTATGTATTATTTTTTTATTTTCATTATTTTTAATTTTAAACGCTTCTTCTGTTCAAGCTCAGGATAATTCAACAGCGTTAGTTTGTCAAAATCAGGATGATTTTCCAGTTTTTGATGCGGAAAATAATTCCAGTGATTTTAATGATGATTCCAGCTATTGGAGTCTGGATGACATCGGCAAGTGGGAATTGGACGAGAATGGAAATCTGGTTTACATTTCACCGGCTGAAAATCGCACTGGCGAAAATTTCACTGAAGACGATTGGAAAATTAATGGCACTGATTTGAGAAAAAACAATTCCAGCCAGAATATCACTCCAATGAACAATCCTTATGATATGAATCCTCTATGGAAGGAATATGCTAGAGACCCTTGGGCGTTTATGGAAAAATACCATTCAATTCCAAGCGCTCCGTCAATACCTGATGATTATTCCATTCCGGATAATCCATGCAGTCCCCCATATTCCAAGGAATTCATTGATTTCATGAATTTTGTTGAAAAGACACGTGTAAAACCTGATGCAATCAAAAGCAAGGATGCTAATGTTTTCTATTCCAAGAAAAATTTATATGCGGTTAGGATTCTCAATCCTGTTGGCGACTCTGTCGGCAAGGGTGTGAATGTCACATTCATTTTCAACGGCAAAAAGATCCATGTTAAAACCGATGATGAAGGTTATGCAAGTTTCAAATTCAACTGTCAGCCTGGAAATTATATTGTAAAGACACATGCGGGCAATATAAGTTCAAAAAACAGGATTGTTGTCAAGCCATTGTTCAAAACAAAGAATGTTGCAAAAAAATATAAGAAATCCTCAAAATTCACAGTCAAAATCATTAAACAGAACGGCAAATCACTTTTCAAAAAGAATATTAAGGTAACCTTTAGGGGAAAAAGCTATAATCTTAAAACAGATTCAAAGGGAATTGCCGCATTCAAGATTCCAAAAAATCTTAAGGTTGGAAAATATGGCATCAAAACATACTATAATGGCTGTGCTGTCAAAAATATCATAACTGTTAAAAGATGATTTTAACTGTATTTTTGTCTGACTGTTCATATTCCTTTCAAAATATTAATTAAAGATAACTGATATATTATGTAGTGGTGTTATAATGGTTAATTTTGAGACACTTGAAAGCGCAAGGGAATTTTTTTACAAGGACAAGTTTGCGGTAAATACCGGTATCGTGCTGGATGAAATAACTGAAGATGAAGCAATATGCTCATTGGAATTGAATGATGAGCACAGAAATGCCTACGGTGGTGTTATGGGTGGTGTAATATTTACATTGGCCGATTTTGCCTTTGCAGTTCTCTCCAATCAGATACATCAGTTGACTGTTGCTCAACAGGTTGACATTCATTATCTCTCAGCTCCAAAAGGAGATAAGCTAATAGCCAAGGCAACATGTCGAAAAAGCGGCAGGACATCTTCCATTGTAAATGTTGACATTTCAGATGATTTAGGTCGTGATGTTGCCCAGTTTATAGGTACTGGATTTAAATTATAGTTATTTAGGTGCTGGAAATTCAGCGCTTAAATAAAATTTCGATTTTTTCATGTCAAATCACGGACTTTTTAAGCTTTTTTTACTTCTTTTACTATTTTTTTTGGATTTGTGAAAACACTTTTGAAGTTTTTTAAAAGTTTGGCCTTTTTTTCATCTTAAGTTATTTTGCAGATATTTGAATTTTTGGTTACTTTATTGATTTCATTGTGTAAAATTTACTTTAAAGTGTTATATTGCTTTTATTTTTAATTTAGAAAAATTTTAAATAGTGTTTTTTATAAATAATTATTTGGTTATTTTCATGGTTCAAAATAAGGATGCTTCATTTAAATTCATATCCAAGACCATTTAAAGGAACTTTTGGATATTCTGGATTTTCATTTGGATTTTGACATTGACCCTTTGGACGTTGAGGTTTTACCGACTGAGGTTGTAGTAATCGAGCCTTCCCTTGTGCGACCGGATTACATAATAAGAATTAAAAATGTTATTTTCATGATGGAATTTGAAAGCTCTCATGTGGGATTGAAAAAGAAAAAGCTATTCAAATTGTATATTTCTGCTTATGATTACAAAAACAATGATGAAAATGATAATATAATATTTTTTGTCGTTTCCACCAAAGAAAAATCAAAAATGGCTGAATATAATATTAATGATTGGGATTCCTTCAAATTTCCAATCATTTCACTCAAGGAACTGGATAAAGAAAAAATTATTAATAATATTGAAACAAAAATGGATAATAAAGATACGTTTACCAATAGGGAATTGATTGAATTGGCTTTGACGCCGATTTTGGAGAAGAATAAGGAAAAAGTTATAGGTCAATTCTACGAAACAAAAGAAATTATGTCTCGAATTCAATATCCTACAGACGAAATCAAAACATCTGTATATGGAATCGTTTTGATGCTGAGCAGTAGGTATTTTGATGAGTTGGATCCAGTTAGAAAAGATATTCAGGGTGATTTGATGGGTAAGGTTGATTGTGTTGCGGAAGCCTGCAGGAAAAGTTTTGATGAAGGTAAGAATGAAGGTCATTCCGAAACTGAGGAGAATATTGTTAGGAATATGTTGGTTAATTCTGATTTGTCTGTTGAGGAGATTTCTAGGCTTTGTGGTGTTTCTTTGGATAGGGTTGTGGATTTGAAAAGTAAGTTGTGAATTTGGTTTTATATTTTTTTGGTGATTTGATGGGTAAGGTTGATTGTGTTGCGGAAGCCTGCAGGAAGAGTTTTGATGAAGGTAAGAATGAAGTCATTCGGAAGCTTTTAGTTAATTCTGATTTGTCTGTTGAGGAGATTTCTAGGCTTTGTGGTGTTTCTTTGGATAGGGTAGTTGACTTGAAAAACAGTCTTTGAAAATAGAATTTTTGCCAAACCCATTACTTTATATTGTATGAATTTTATAATTATTAAGTGACTGATTAACAAGTCGTGAAAAATCATAAAGGTTCGAAGTTGCACTGCCGTAGCTTCGAACTTTTTTTTTGAAAGATTTTTATTGTTGCGGGTGTAAACATTTGGTTAAATGCTCCCGCAACTGGTGAATATTTCCTGTAATTTGGGCACTATTTTTTAAATTGAGTATTTTAATTTTACGTGTTATATTTCAGATAGATGATAAATTCAAATATCATTTGATTCATTGTTTTTTTAATTTGCTTTACATTATGTTTTAATTCAATTTAAACATAAGTGAATATCTACATCATGCCCCTCAACAATTTCATTTTGGTGGGAAATGGTGGATGGTTTTTGATTGATTAAATGGAGAATTTTTTTTGGGGGGGGTCGGTAATGAGTTGGTTAATAATGGTAAATCATTTTTATTATATTGGTATAAAGAAGGTAAGTTAGCCAACTCATCACCGTTTCAAACCCATCTGAAGATGGATTTGCATCTAAAATACTCAATTTTAGATAATTATAGTATGAATAGTGACATATATAAAGTTTTTCGACTGCAAGTGCTTACTTGCATGGTTATTTTAAGAATTAAGTTATATTATTAATTATTTTTAAAAAAAGAAAAGGATGATGGTTTTTCAGTGGTGTTGTGGTCATGTTGCGACTTCGTTACCGTTTTCATCAATTACTGGGTCGACGGCATTTCCGTTCTCGTCGATAACTCCTCCATCATCACTGCTGGTGTCTCTTGAGTCAGAACTACTTTGCTGTGAAGAGGAACTACTTGGAGTGTATGAAGTGTCTGTCGAATAAACAGGAGTGTATGTGTTTTGCTGTGAATCCTGTGCCTGTTCTATGTTGATTGCTTGAATATCTTCGCTTGTAGCGTTAAGCTGTTCTTCCACATGGCCTGAAACGATATTTATCTTTTTGGAAAGGCTGCTTGAACTGTAGTTGGCATCTCCATTGAAGGTCACGTTGACTGTGTATGTGTCCGGTGTAATGTTTTCAACCTTGACCAACGCCATACCGGTCACGTGTGTTTTGAGTTCCTTGGTGTAAACGGCCTTTCCTTTTTTGTCGATAATACTGACTTTGATTGGTTTGTCACCTAATGAATTCTTTTCCATATCTGTCAGTTTGATATATATGGTTCCGTTTTCACCGATGCTTCCGTTATTCAATATCTGTATTTGCGTATTCTTTGCACTGTTCGGGGAAGAAAATATTATGCCTGCAACTGCAATAGCAATAATGATTACAATTCCAATAATTACATATTCTTTCTTATCCATCATATCACCATTTTTCGGAAATTAAAAAGAAAAGAAGAAGCTAATCCTCTTATCTTTTAACAGTCAATATAACTTTTTTGCTTACGGCATTATAATATTTATTGCCTGCATATTTTATGAGGGCAATAAATTTGGCAGACTTTTTCAAGTTTGTAATCTTGAATATGGCCTGTCCTTTGGTATTTGTAACTACTTTGTAGGTTTTACCGTTGACTTTTAAGGAAACTTTGGTTTTCTTAATAGGCTTGTTCTTATGGTTTTTCAAAGTAACTGTGTACTTTTTGACTTTTGTTGATACCTTATAGGTCTTTTTGGAAGCAACAATCTTTGGAGTGGCCTTTTTGACAGTTATCTTAAATTTGCCTGAGCTTGCAAGGGATGTGTTGTCTCCTGCGAATTTTACGGTGCATGTGTATGCTTTAGGTAAAACGCTTCCTGAAACGCTAATTGTCACTTTTCCATTGCTGCCGGTTTTTGCCTTGTATGTCTTGCCGTTGAATGTAATCTGTACTGTCGCATTATTAATCGGACCATTTTCGCCGGTCAGTGTTACGGTTACATTAGCGGTATTTGCATAGATGACGCTTACTGATCCTGCTTTGACTGTGGTTGACTGCTTGATGAAGAATGCAATCTCTTTTGTTGTCTTGAAGTTTGCATCGTCTCCATAATATTTTAGGGTGACTGTGTTGTTTCCTGCAGGATAGGTTCCATTGAATAATGTGCTTCCTTTGCTTAATGTCTTGTTGTATTTGTCGATTGCACTGGAGTATTCAACAATTCCTGTTGCATTTTCGATATTGACATAGATTATGACATTTTTGCCATTGATTTCGACGCTGTAGTTGATTTCAGGCATGACTTTATCAACAGATGTGTTCAATGTTGTATTTGCCTTGAAGTAGTTGTCATCACCTTGGTATTCTATGAAGAAATCGTATTGGCCTTTGACTAATCTGTCTGTGAATTTGGCGATTCCGTTTATGATTTCAACACTTTCCTCTTTGATGAAAGTTCCATTTCTGTAGACTGCATATGTGACATTTCCTGTTGCGTTTTCATACATTGCTGTTTCAATAAATAGGATGTTTTCATCCATGGTGAGAATTGCGTTCATTGCAGGAATGTCTTTGGAAATTATCAGTGTTGCATTTTTGACAGACTGGAAGTTTTCTTCATCTTCAGGAGATGTTGCAACAATTGTGTAGTTTCCTTTTGCAATTTTACCCGTGTAGGTATTGTTTACGGTAGTGTTGAGCAATTCCAATGTGATGTTTCCGGTCACATTTGCTTTTGCTGTGATTGTTGTTGTTCCGTATTCGTCGGTTGTTATCTCAATTGTGATTTGCGGTGTGTTTTTGGCTATTGTTGCGTTCACTGTTGCGTTTGCTTTGTAGTAGTTTTCATCTCCTGTGTATTC
>NZ_JAXJXF010000071.1:0-12445 GCF_036307625.1 Methanobrevibacter sp. | reverse complement strand
TCAATTATGTTGACAGTAAGGTGATGGACACTGCTACATTAATTGTTAAATCTTCTTATCCATCCTATTCTGATTATAGTGTGTCTGTTTCTGATACTACTGTTTATTATGGGTCCGGTGGATCTATTTCTATGAGTATTTCTCCTGCTTCTAAGTATTATTATAAGTATGCTTATTATTTGAGGGTTTATGATTCAAATGGTAATCAAAAGATTTCTCAAGTGTATTACAGTACTAGTTCTGCTTATTCCAAAACTTATAGTGTAGGTTCAACAAAGTTAAGTCCGGGTAAATATACAATCAAAATTGTCAATTATGCTGACAGTAAGGTGATGGACACTGCTACATTAACTGTTAAGTCAAAAACGGATATTATTGCTGATGATATAACTACTTCTTATGGAAACAGCAAAAACATGGTGATTACTTTAAAAGACAGTCAGAATAAATTGCTATTTGGTAAAAAAGTATCAGTTAAATTAAATGGAAAAACTTATAGTCGTGTAACCGATTCTTATGGGCAAATATCTGTTAAAATCCCAAATAATCTTGTTCCTAAAACATATGTCGCATCTGTTTCATTTGCAGGTGATGATTATTATGTTTCTTCATCTGGATCAGTTAAAGTAATTGTTGAAAAAGCAACAACAAAAATTTCAGTTAAATCTGTAACAGGTAATTCTGGAAAAAAAGTCAAATTAACTGCAAAAGTCACTGATAACCTGCGGAATAATATTAAAAAATTCAAAGTTACTTTTAAGGTTAATGGAAAAAAATATTATGCTAAAACTAATTCTAAAGGCATTGCAACTGTAAAAGTCAAAGTTCCAAAGTCAAAATTGGTTAAAGTATCATCAAAAACAAAAAACAAAATCGTGACTAGAACTGCCAATTATAAAAAACTTTATAAGTGTACCGCAAGTATTGGTGGAAACGAGAAATACAAGTCAAGTTCAACAAAATTTAAGGTAACTTCAAAAAACAAAAAAATTCAAAAATTTAGAATTGTTAAAAAGCAAACTAAAACAATAATAATACCTTATAAACAGTGGGGTTTTAGGGAAAAAACATCTGGTCATTACATTTTTGGAATTCTTCATGAGCAACGTGAAGGAAATAGGATAAGTGTTATAGCCGGTGATAAAACATTGCGAAAATATATTAAATTTTCATCAAATGCATATTACATTAATCATGGAAAAAAAGTTTATCCTTGGAAATGGATTAAAAGCAAACATAATACTGATTCGCATGAATATTACTATACTGGCAATGCTAAGATATATGTAATCATTAAATACAATGCATATACTTATAAAAAAATCTAGGATATGATTTATTATATCCTTTTTTCTATATTTTTAGTAAGATAATTTTAATCAAACTTATATAATATTTTATACATAACTTATATCACTGATATAATTAATTTGGGGGATAAAGATTGTTTGGAAAGAAAATACTCTTGCTTTCAATAATTCTTGTAGGTATCTTAGCTATTTCTTCAGTTTCAGCATCTGAGAATGTTACTGATGATATTGTAAGCATAAGTGATAATGATGTAATTAATGTGGAAAATAATCAGGATACATTAAGTTCTGATGAATCAGATGTTTTAAAAGCAGAGGTATCCAATTCGAATGAATCAAATATCTTAAAAGCAGATGTGTCTAATGAGGAACAGATTTTGCAGTCAGGCATTAGCAGTTCTGTTGAAGTTTTAAGCGCATCTAATGCTACAGAGATAAAAACTGATGAAGTGCTTGGTGCTGTTAATACGGATTCCTCTGAAGCGGAACCAGTTTTAAAATCAAGTAAAAAGATTAAAACTGTCAAGATGAAAGTAAAATATAAATGGACTACTAAAAAGGTAGGAAAATTTAAAATTAAAGCTCGTTTGTGGAAAGTGCGTTATGCATATGGATATCATAATTATTTGGATATAATATTATATAAAAATGGTAAACAGCTTAGATGCGGAAGTTATATTTCAAAATATCTCTATAAAACTAATGGTAAATGGAAATGGTGGCCTAAATGGAGACATGGTGGGGCTAACCATGCATATCACAGATATATCAATGACTGCTCTATAAAAGCGTTTGCAATTAAATTTAAATGTTGATAGTTATTCTTAATAACTATTTTTTTCATCTTTTTTTGGAACTTATATATTATGCATTTTATTTTATCATTTCACCATTCAATTTAATCCGAGGATTCTATCAGTATAATTATAACAAATCTAACAACTGCATTTTTAATAATTCGTATTTCACATTAACACCAAGGTTTCTAAAAATCAATTTGCTTTTTAACTATACATGTACATCAACTACTTTTAAAAAACAAGTTTTATTCAAATTGCTGTCGTTAATGTCGTCAGGCCATAGATTAAATATATTTAATGTTGGTTTTAATTAAATCAACAGGTATGATGTTTTCTATAATGTTTAGGAAATAAAAAACTTAAATTATTTATATGTCCTGATTATAATATTAATACAATAAACTTTAAATTATAGTGATTAAATGGATTATATTGTTCTTGCATTTATTTTTATTCTTTCTGGGTTTTTTATGAAATATTCTGATGATTTATATGATGAGAATCATGATTTAGTTTTATCAACATTTTTTGGCATTTTATGTGCAATTGCATCTGTTGCAGCTACAGTTTATGATACTGGTGCAGCGTATATTTTTATTTCTATCATAATAGGCAATCTCCTAGCTTTAAAAATAGATGGAATTCATCATATAGTTACTTTGATTGTTTATTTAGCAATACTGTTGGTTGTAGGAATTCCTGATTTGGGATTAGTTGTTTTGCTGATTTGTATTTTAACCATTTTAGCTGATGAAGTATGTCATGAACTAATTCCAAAAAGGACTGAAAACAGGTTTTTAAATTTATTTTTTGAATACCGGTTTTTGATGAAGATTGTCGTATTATTGCTTGCTGTTTGCGGTGTATTTGATATTTGGATTTTTGTTTGCTTTATTCTGTTTGACATTGCCTATGCCGGAGCAGGTATTGTTTTTGAAAGATTCAATTAAAAAAGTCTCTAAAATTTTATTGTATCATTTGATTTTTAGGTGCAATTCATCCATGACTTGTAGAAGTTATAGTATTCTTGCTTTAATTGGATAAAAGAAAATAGCTATTTGTTGAGGATGCGTAAAAGAGGTTAGGAAACCTAGATTTTTTTAAAAAAAAGAGGTTAATGAGAGATAAACTCTCATTTTTTAATTTTTTTATCATTTAACTTGAACGTCAGGACAAAAACAATGGCCATCAGGATAGCCGTTACCAGCATTACGAATTCCATTGAATCCTGAATAACAGTATCTGCAATACTAATTACAGTACTGTTCTCTGATTTAATTTCGTCTACATTACCTATTTTTTCGAAGTAATCAAAGATGTCTTGATGTACTTGTTCATTTCCTGAATATTCCGGTGCGTAGGCATCGACTCCATTAGCAATACCTCCCATTACTCCGAGAATTAGAATTACTCCGATAATTGCTGTACCCATTGATTCACCTAATGTCTGACCGGTTGTAGTAATGCCTGATGCGTTATTTTGATTTTCATCCGGAATATTGATTAATGCAATATCAGTACTTAAAGCCATTATGAAACCAATTCCAGATCCCAATACGAACATTCCGGGCATTAAATTCAGCATTGTTGTATTCATTTTAAATTGATAGCTTAAAAGCAGACATCCGATGATTGCAATTATGCTTCCAATTGCCATAAGTGACTTGTGATTCAATTTATCAGTTAAACTTGGAGCTATTGCTGCAAAAATAAGCAAACCTAAAGTCAAAGGTAGTGTGGTCAAACCGGTATTGAATGCATTTAAATTTAATACAGTTTGCATAAATAGGGAAACTACAAATAATCCCCCTCCCATTACAATATAACTCAATAATATAATGGTCGAGCCAACACGTAAATTTTTGTCTTTAAATAAGTCCATATCAAGTAATGGCACTTTACCTTTTCTTTTTCTTTTGATTTCAAACAATGCAAAGACTGCTAAGGCAATTATGCCCAAAATAATTACAGCTGTGCTGGTAGTGGCATCCTCAGTCAACATCAAAATACCGAGAACAAATAAAATAAGGCCTATAAATGAAATTATGGCACCGGTAATGTCCAAATCTCTTTTGGATTCGGTAGGTTCAAAATCAGGTATTTTATTCCGCATTACTAAAATAAAGATTACGATTATTAGTTCACTTGCAAATCCATATCTCCAACTGAGAAATGTTGTCATGATTCCTCCGAAAAGTGGGCCGACAGCAGCTGAAAGTGCGGCCATTACGCTCTCAATTGCCAAAGCAAATGTGCGTCTTTCTCCGGAATATGTTCCGCTTATTATGGAAACTGTTGCAGGTGTCATTAATGCCCCCGCAAAACCCTCTATCACTGCCCATCCGATAAACAGCATTGTATCGCTTTGACTTATTGCTGCAATGAATGTACCTATACCATAAAGTACAGCACCGATTAAAAACAGTCTCTTTTTACCAACTATATCTTGAAGTTTGGTACTTAACAGCATGAATGCTGCAGTTATGAGGGTATAAAATGCCATGATCATTTGGATTGTACTCACAGTAGTATTCAAATCAGCAACAACCTGGGAAATACTAACGTTCATGAATGTAGAATCCAAAGTTATGATAAATGAAGCACAGGCCACTAATATTAGTGGAATCCAGGAGTGCTCCCTAATAGTTTCATTCATTAATTAATCCTCCGATATATAGTCTAGTAATATAACTAGATTTTCATGTCTGTATAAGATAGTTCAATCAATTATATCTCTTTGTTATTTTTCTTTTTGTTGTTTTATAAACATTTCATTCTAATTAGATGCTGATACTTAGAAAAGCACTTTATATCTAAAAACTGAAATATTGATGGCAAAATTTATCTATTTTTTGATGAGATACAGGTTGTTTCCCAATGGGAAAAATTAATCAATTCTTACTTTGCAAAAGAAAATTATGACATATATATTACGGGATCAAACTCAAAATTATTGTCAGGTGAGTTTGCTACATATTTGTCCGGCCGTTATGTGGAATTAAGCATATATCCATTTTCTTTTAGGGAATATCTTGATTACTATGAAATTACCTCGGATTTTAAAACTCATTTTTACAGATATTTGGAGGATGGTGGTATGCCTTCAACATTTGACTATCTGGTGATGATAGAAGATTAATTCTAATTGATTTATACAATTCTATTGTTCTTAAGGATAACATGCATAATCGAAAATATTGTTTATTTGGAACTTTTAAGAGGCGGATATGAAATCACCATTGGTAAAGTTGATAACTTGGAAGTGGATTTTGTATGCAAAAAACTAAACAAACTCATTTATATTCAAGTTTCTTATTTATTGGCAAGTGAAGAAACTATTGAAAGAGAATTTAAACCATTAAAGAATATCCCAGATAATTATCCAAAATACGTAATAACTCTAGATGGGGAGGTTATGTCTCATGAAGGAATCATTCATTTGAATTTAATTGATTTTTTAAGAGATAATGAAACGATTTAACATAGTTGGAAATCCTATTCTTTTTGAAGATGTATATCATTTTTTGGGGAGTTTAGCTAGCTATATTAATGCACAAGCCAGTTTATCCTAATAATTGATTTTTAAATTGCACAATTGCCGATTGCATGGGCAATAGCTAAAGGAACACTTCCAATTATTGGAGCAACAAAGGTTCATCATGTTGAAGATGCGGCTGATGCAGTAAACATTGAATTGAGTGATGGGGAAATTAAGATAATGGAAGAACTGGCAGATAAGGCCAATGTCAATACAATAAGAATTTGGGAAAAGGAAATGAAATAATTTCTTTTCCTTACTTTTTTTCTATGATTTGTGGCATTTTTGCCACTATAACTATTAAAATATTAATGAACAAATAATTTTTCATGGCACTTGAAGAAAAATTGTATGCAAATCAATTTGAAAGAAATATTGTGGGTAGTGCAATTAAATCCATAAGCAATAAATGGACATTTTACATTTTAAAGGATTTGTTTTTAGGAAAAAAGCGTTTTTCACAATTTCAGGAAAATCGTCCAAATCTAGACAATAAATCTCTTGCAAGATGCCTTAAATCAATGGAAAACAACAATCTAATTGAAAAAAAGATTAATAATCATGAAACAGAATATTTTTTAACTTCAAAAGGAATGAAACTAAATAAAGTATTATATGAATTGATTATTTTTGCTTTGGATACTCATGAGGGAGATTTTTACACAAATGAAGAAATCATGTTCATTAAAGAAACTTATATTGATATTCTTGACATATGATTGGTGATAATATGTTGGATAAAAAAATTGTTTTGGTGCTGATTTTCATTGTAGCAATATTGAGTATTTCTGCAGTCAGTGCATCTGAAAACAGGGATAATTCAACTGATGTTGTTATTAATAATGAATCAATAGCTGACAGTATGCCAATATTCAATGAGTCCAGTGCTGTTTCAAATGGAAGTGCCCAAACAGAAGTGACTAAAAGTAATTTATTTGAACCTAAATCGATTTCACTGTCTGTTTCAAAATTATCAACAACATACGAATCCGGCAAATATTTCAAGGTAAAAGTGATTGACAGCAAAGCTAAAAAACCTGTAGCAAATGTTAAACTTATTTTAAAAGTATATTCTGGTAAAAAATATAAAAAAATCACTGCAACAACTGATTTTAATGGAATTGCAAAATATTATGCATCTAATTTAGGTATTGGTAGTCATAAGGTGGCAATTAATGTTAAAGATTCTAAAAAGTTTTTATCAAAGATGAAATATAGTTCGATTAAAATCTCAAGGGCTAAACTAAAAATTTCAGCTCCAAAAATCACAGGCTATTATAAGGAATCTAAAATATACAAGATTTCTGTTAAAAATAGGGAATCCAAAAAACCGATGAAGAGTATTAAAGTAATGATAAAGGTTTTCACAGGTAAAAAATATAAGAAGTACACTTTGAAAACGGATAAAAAAGGGATTGTGAGTTTCAATATGAAATCATTGCCTAAAGGTAAACATAATGTTGTTATTAATATTAAATCAACTTCTAATGTTAATTCTGCTGTTTTAAAAACATATATCAAAACTATTGTTCGTTCAAATGTGATAAAGCTTAAAGTCAATAATCATGTTTTAAATGTGAAACTGGAAGATAATTCCGCAGCAAAAGCACTGATGGACAAGCTAAAGATGGGTGATGTTACAATTCATGCAGAAGATTATGGAGGCTTTGAAAAAGTGGGGAATTTGGGTTTTTCACTTCCGAGAAGCGACAAATACATAACCACCTCGGTAGGTGATATTGTGCTTTATGATGGTGAGGAGATATCACTATTCTATAATTCAAATTCCTGGTCTTATACAAAATTGGGCAAATTACAGAATATTAAAGATTTGAAGAAAATTTTAGGAACTGGTGATGTAAAATTGGTTTTAAGTTTAAAATAATAAGTATTGGGGTGATATGCTGTCTTTCATTAAAAAAATTTGTTTTATAGTCATATTGAGTTTAATTGCTTGCACTGCGGTTAGCGGGGATGATAGTATGGATGAGTTAGTTAAAGTCAAAATCAATGATGAGGTATTTGATGTTAAATTGGAAAACAATTCTGCCACACAGGAATTGATTAAAGAACTGAAAAAAGGAAATGTCACTGTTAATACATCTGAATATGGGGGTTTTGAAAAAGTAGGAGATTTAGGCTTTTCACTTCCAACAAGTGATGAAAATATTGGTACTGCTCCTGGAGATATTGTATTATATCAGGGAGACAAAATATCTCTGTTTTACGGTTCCCATTCATGGAGCTATACGAAACTGGGTAAAATAGATAATGTTGACTCCAATAAACTAAAGGAAGTTCTTGGGTCTGGTGATGTTAAATTGGAGTTCAGTTTAAAATGATTATGAATTATATTAAAAAATATGAAATGGGTGATTGGAATGGATAATATTGAGATAACAACAGAATGGGATAAGGTTTTTCCCAAAAGCGATAAGGTAAATCATGAAAAGGTAACATTCAAAAATAGGTATGGAATCACTTTGGTTGCAGATTTATACAATCCAAAAGATTCTAATGATAAATTGCCCGCTATTGCATGTGCAGGACCATTTGGTGCTGTAAAAGAACAGGTTTCAGGTCTCTATGCACAAACATTGGCTGAAATGGGATTTTTGACAATAGCTTTCGACCCTTCATTTACCGGTGAAAGTTCAGGTGAACCTCGTGACATGGCATCCCCTGACATCAATACTGAAGATTTTCAGGCAGCAGTTGACTATCTTGTCACATCCGATGATGTTGACAGTGACAGGGTCGGAATTTGTGGAATCTGTGGATGGGGAGGAATGGCGCTAAATGCTGCGTCTCTTGATACTCGTATAAAAGCAACAGTTACCTCAACAATGTATAATATGACTCGTATTACTGCAAAGGGATATTATGATTCGGATGATAATGCTGATGCAAGATATGAAATGAAAGTTGCCCTAAACAATCAAAGAACGGAAGACTTTAAAAACGGAGAATATGCAAAAGCAGGAGGAGTCATAAAAGAGTTGACAGATGACCTGCCTCAATTTGTAAAGGATTATCATGACTTTTACGTTAAACCTTTGGGATATCATCCAAGATCTCCTGGTTCAAATGATGGATGGAATGTAATAGGATGCATGTCATTCATATCTCAGCCGATTATAGCATATTCTGATGAAATCAGAACACCAGTTTTAATGATTCATGGGGAAAATGCACATTCCAAATATTTCTCAGAAGATGAATTTGCAAAATTGACTGGGGATAATAAGGAGTTAATGATTATTCCTGATGCGGTTCACACTGATTTGTACTATAAAACTGATGTAATCCCATTTGAAAAGATTGCAGAATTTTTCAATAAAAACTTGTAAGTTACTTTAAATAGTAACTATTATTAATTTTTTCAAAAACAATCTTCACCATGACTATTTGGCAATTTTGTTATTATGCCAACAGCAACATGAAGCAGGTCAAAAAGAATCAGAAGTTGCACAATTCGTATTCGCCGTTGCTGATTGGTGATGTTAATGAGAATGATGTTATAAAGGAAGTCGATGAACCCAGCTATATTGACACACAACAGAAACTATTTTAATTAATTTCATGAATCATTTTTAATTAAATCATTTTTTTTCAGGAATACTTTTAAATAAACCTCTAAAATATATTGAATTCAATTTGAATTTATTTTTTGCTAAAAAGAGATTTTTTGAAGTTCTGTGAAATCACGTATTTCTTGTTTTATATTATAATGTTGTAAGTTATACTTTTGTTTTATTTTTATTTTTGTAATTTTGTAAGTTATACTTTTGTTTTATTTTTATTTTTGTAATTTTGTAAGTTATAACTGACAAATTTATATATGATTATAATCTAATATATTATTAAGATGTGATTGCATGATTAAAAGAGAAGATTATCTTAATGTTTTTTATAACTATTTGGACACGGATTTTATTAAAATTATTATTGGGTTGCGTAGATGTGGAAAAACAACATTTTTAAAAAGTATTATCGAGGAACTTAAGGGTTTAGGTATTGCTGATGAGAATATAATTTACATATCATTAGAAAATGTGAAATATAGACATATTAAGACATCAAAAGAATTGGATGAAGTTGTTTTAGATAAGGTTAAAGATATTGAGGGTAAGGTCTATTTATTGTTTGATGAAATTCTATTGGTTGATGAATGGGAAGAGTCAATTAATTCATATAGGGTTTCTTTTGATTGTGATATTTATGTTACTGGATCTAATTCAAAATTGTTCTCATCTGAACTTTCAACATTGGTCGCAGGAAGATATGTTCATATAAACATTTATCCTTTTTCATTTAAAGAAATTTTAAAGTATCATAATGAAATTAACAATATTAAAATGGATAAAACTAAGATATATGAATATTTCATGCAATACATAGAATATGGTGGAATGCCGTCATTGCTTTCTTTAAAAGATGAAGATGGTAAAATCAATGCACTTCTTGACATCTATGATTCTATCATTATTAGTGATATACTTTCAAGACATGAAATCAGAAGAATTGACACATTTAAAAGATTCGTTTATTATATTATGAATTCCATAGGGCAAACATTCTCTAAAAAAAGTATTGCAAATTTTTTAAAATCTGAAAGTAAAAGAACTTCAAGAGAAACTATCAATAATTATACAAACTTCATTGTTGAATCACTATTTTGCCATAGAGTGCTACGTGAAGACATAATTGGAAAAAAACTCTTATCTACAGATGAAAAATACTATTTAACGGATCATGGATTTCATCAGGCGTTGGTTGATGAAAATAATAAATGGTTACCTAGAATAATTGAAAACATTGTGTATATTGAACTTTTAAGACGTGGATATTCAGTTAAAGTGGGTCGGGTTAAAAATAAGGAAGTAGATTTCATAGCTAAAAATAAGAATAATAAAATTTATATTCAGGTTGCTTATCTTTTAGCTTCTGATGAAACAATAGAACGGGAATTTACACCATTATTAAACATTCCTGATAAATATGATGCATATGTATTTAGTATGGATGAATTTAACATGTCTAGAGATGGAATAAAACATATGAACATAATTGACTTTTTATTAGGTGATGAAATTTAAGAAAATGGTTATTTGGGACTTTCTATTATGAAACTAAGCTGTCTAAAAAGTAGTAGATAATTCATTTACTTTTTAATCATTTTTTGTTCGTATGATGTAGAACAAATTTCACTAAAAGTAGTAGATAATTTAAAGAGTGTTATGCCAACATGAGGATAATACTAGTTAAAAGTTTTCAGACTCAAAAAATAAGAAAATAATAACTATTAGAAATGTGAAAAGCTTATTTATATTAAATATATATTAAATTTTAATATTGGGGGATTAATAATATGAATGAAACGGTTAACAAAAATTCTTGGATTCCTTTAATGATTGTGGCTTGTGCTACATTAATTATAGCATTGGATACTTCATTCATGAATGTTAGCATTTCTCAAATTAGTGCTGATTTGAATACTGATGTTAGTACTATTCAAATGATTGTGTCGTTTTATACTCTTATTACTGCTGCGTTGATACTGCTCAGTACCAAACTTCAGGACATAGTTGGTAAAAAGAAACTGTTTTTAATTGGTGCTACACTTTTTGGTATAGGCACATTTATTTCAACAATAAGTTCAAGTGATACAATGTTATTTGTGGGATGGTCAGCGATTGAAGGTGTTGCCGGGGCATTAATGGTGCCGGCCATAGTTTCAATAATAAGTGGAACATATTCCGGCAAAAAACGTACAATTGCTTTGGCAACTCTGGGGATAATGGGAGGGCTTGCAAATGCTTTTGGTCCGCTCATTGGTGGAGTTATTACAACATTTTTAAGTTGGAGATGTGCTTTCGCATTCGAATAAATAATCATTTTCTTCATTTTAGGAATGCAAAATAAAATACCTAATTTCAAACCTACTGAATCTAAAAAGGATTTGGATATTATTGGTGCTATAATTTCAAGCATAGGGCTTGTTTTGCTCGTACTTGGTATTTTGACTTTGACTAAGGATGTTACTGCTAGCATAAGTGAGATAATTTTGGGATTAATAATTTTGGCAATCTTTATATGGTATGAACTCAAAAGAAAAAGGTCAGCCAAGGTGCCATTGCTTGATGTTGATTTATTTAGAGACAAAAATTTGCGTTTGGGCGCATCTATAAAGTTATTATATAATCTTACATTAAAAGGTGGTTTATTTGTAATTTTTCTGTTTTTCCAAACTGCATTACAGTTAAATGCATTTGATACCGGTTTGGCTTCACTTCCGTTGACTATAGGTTTGCTTATTTTTACATTGACCACTCCAAAATTAATTGGAAAACTGAATCATAAGACACTCATGGCAATAGGATGTATAATATCTATTGTCGGATGTCTGATTTTAAGTTATCAATTTAAGATAAACATATCAATGCTGGATCTAATTCCAGGTCAGTTTTTATTCGGGGCGGGAATTGGTTTAGTAATGGCTTTAACTGTGGATGTTGCATTATTTGATGTTCCTGCTGAAAGCCAAAATAATGCATCAGGTATTGTTTCAACTGGTGAGACATTAGGTTCATCAATGGGTACAGCAATTATTGGAATAATTCTAATTCTTGGAGTTATGGGAGGTATTAGTACTGCAGTCGATACCTACGCACCTGAACATTCAGGTGATGAACAATTCCATCAAGATGTCTATGATTACTTCCAAAAAGTGGGTAATATAGATGATGTTAAAGCACAGGATAGTATTATTGTGAATACTGCAGATATGATTATTC